>CAZUQB010000032.1:0-14290 GCA_964622405.1 uncultured Opitutaceae bacterium
TGCGAGGGCAGCACAAAGATGTCGGCCGCGTCGTGCCAGTCGGCCACGTCCCAGCGCTGGCCGAGCAGGCGGATGTCCCCGCCCAGCCGCAGGCGCTCGATCTCGGCCTCCAGCTCGGCCCGCAGCTCGCCGTCGCCGGCCCAGACGAAGCAAATGCGCGGGCCGGCCGGCGACGCCCGCAGCTGCTGCGCCGCCTGGAGCTGATAGGCAAAGCCCTTGATCGCGGTGAGACGCGCCGCCGTGAAGCACACGACCGCGTCGTCCGGGATGCCCTGCTCGCGCCGCAGGCGCGCCCGCACCGCCGGGTCGCGCGGCGCGAAGAACCGGGCCGGGCGGCCGTAGTGAATGACTTCGCCGCGATCGGCCCCGAGGCCGAAGTACCGGTGGAGCAGGCCGAGGTTTTCCTGCGAGACCGCGACCACCTGGCGGGCCGCCGCGTACTGCGCCGCCAGCTGGGGCAGGCGCGCCGCGAAGTTCTTGGCCAGGTACGCGCCGACAAAGCCGACCACGACGACGTACGGGATGCCGCGCGCCAGCGCGACCTGCCGCGCGGCCAGGTTGGACACGGGGCAGCAGTCGCTGAACACCACCAGGTCCGGTCGCTCCGTCCGGAAAATCCGGTCGGCGTCGCCGCCGTCGGTCGTCGTCCGCGCAAACTCCCGGCCCGTGTGATAGTCGAGCCAGTGATGCCGGATCCCCAGCGACTGTTGCTCGCGCACCAGCGGGCTGTCGCTGCGCGACTGCACGCACGAGACACGGTAGCCCTCCTTGGCGAGGGCCGTCAGGAGGTTGTGATTGTACTGGGCGACGCCGCCGAGCTCCGGGTCGTCGGTGTAGACCAGGATGTGGGCGGCCGGCGGGGCGGCCACGACCTCGGCGCGGTGACCCCGGTGGTCGGAGGCCAGCTCGAGCGCCACGACCCGCGGGTCCGCCGGCGCCAGCTCGCGCAGCGTGGCGAGCGCCTCGCGGAAGAACTCCGCGTGCCCCGCCTCACGGGCCAGCTCCGCCACGAGCAGCCAGCAATCCACGCTGCCGGCGTCGAGCCGGAGGCAGGCCTCCGCCGCCTGCAGCGCCTGCGCCGGGCGGCCGACCGACTGGAGCGCGCGCGCCAGGTCCTGCCACAGCGCCGGGTCGCGGTCGGCATGCTGGGTCGCGGCCAGCAGATAGCCCACCGCGCGGTCGGCGCGGCCGAGGGTCATGAGCTGCCGGCCCATCTCATGGCGTTTCGCCGGCGACGCGGGTGCGTCGTCGGCCGCCATCACCGAGGTCCGGTGCCGCGAGAAGACCTTGCGGCCCACGGCCGCGAGCTCGTCGTAGGCGGTCTCCAGCAGCGCGCCGAACGCGTCGCTGGCCGCCAGCGTGTCGAGGAACAGGGGCAGGCGGTCGAACGACTCGCGCAGCTTGCCGGCCAGCGCGGCGCGGCGCGCGGGGTCCGTCGCGAGCGCCACCGCGATCGCCTGGTAGCCGGCGGCGTCCGACGCGACGAGCTCGGGCAGGCCCAGCGTGCGCAGGAGCGCCGCGCCCATGCGGGAGCGGAAGCTGTCGCCCTCCCACGCCACGACGGGGATGCCGACCTCCAGCGGATCGACGAGCGAGTTCACGCCGCCGAACGGGAAGGTGTCGAGGTACACGTCGCCGACGCGCAGCAGTTCCTTCACGTCGCTGCGCGACGGGAAGCGTCCCGTCGACACCACGAGGCGGCTGGGCTCGACTCCGTGCGCCCGGAGCACGCGGTCGAAGCCCGCGCTGAAGCGCTGGATCGGATAGGTCGAGGACCAGTTCGGATTGAACGGATGCAGCACGAGGTACGAGCCCGGCACGGCAGCCAGCAGGCGCGCCCAGGCCTCCTGCATCTCGGGGATGATCTTGAAGTAGTTCGCCGCGCTCACGAACACCGGCGCGTCCTCCGGGATCCGCAGGGCCGCGCGGGTCCAGGTCCCGGTCGGCGCCTGGCGGTCGGCCTCGTAGTTGAACGCATGGGCCGGCCCGGGGAGCAGGCCGAGGCGCTCGCTGAACTGCTCCGCCGCGGACTCGGCCTCGGTTTCCGTGCCGGAGACGTACAGGTCGATCGTCGGGAAGCCGGTGGTGATGCAGGAGGAGTTGTTCACGACCTGGAGCGGCGCGACGCGGTGCAGGCCGAGCCAGGTGATCTCGTTGCAGACGGCCGTGACGTTGGTGCCGAACACCGCGACGTCGAGCCGCGCGGCCCGCAGGGCGGCCAGCTGGCCGGTGAGGTCGCGCGGCAGCACGTGGAACTCCTGGGCCCGGCCCCGGCAGTAGTCCTCGAGCGGCGAGCCGTTGCGATGGCAGGCGAACAGCAGCACCTCGAATCGCGCCGGGTCGAGCTGCTCGAAGGTCGGCAGGGTCGTGTAGGTCTCGGTCTGCGAGCCGAAGTGGCGGTTGATGAAGCCGACGCGCAGGCGCCGGTCGCCGCGGGCCTCGGCCGGCCGCTCCAGCTCGCGCGCCGGTCGGTCCAGCATCAGGCCCAGCAGCTGGGCGCGGAGCTCGGCGTGCCGGCGCAGGTTGCCGGCGTGAAAATAGAGCGGGATCCCGGAGCCGTGGCGCGCGTAGGCCTCGAACGCCGCCTTGGCGGCCGGCGTGCGCGGGTTGCGCTGGAGGGTCGCCACCCACTGCTCGAGCCGCCGCAGCGTGTGCGCGGCAAACGTGTCGGCGTCGCCGACCGCGGTGAATCCCTGCACCGGCCGGAACATCCAGGCGGTGTACTCGCCCCAGCAGTGGAGCGTCACCGCGGAGAGGTCGGGCGCCCAGGGACAGCGCCACGCCGGCACCAGCAGCATCGCCGCGAACAGCCCGGGCCAGCCCTTGTCGGCGGCCGCGGCGGCCCACTCAAGATCGGCGGGGTCGGACGGAAAATCGTGCACGCCGGCGGCAGCCACCGCCTCCAGCAGCTCGCGGGCCGCCTGCGCCGCGGGCGCCGTCGGCTCGGTGCGGGCCAGCGCCGCGCACTCGACGGCCGCGGCGCGCAGGGCGACGCGCAACGCGCGGTCGCGGACCCCGTCGCCGGGATTGGCCTGGAACTCGCGCAGCGCCTCATGGGCGCGCGCCATCGTTTCCCGGGTGCCCGGGAGATCGGGCGGGGCTTCAGCCGGCATGAGCGGCGGGAGACACGCTCGTTCCTTCGATGCTGGGCTCGCGGCGCGCCGGGGTGGCGCGCCTGTCTGGCGCAGCGCGGAATCCTTCGCACTGCGGCCGACCGGCCGCCGTCAGGCTGCCGGTCAAAATGGGTGGGTTGGGTGCATGCACCAGAGGCTTACATCGGCGCCGCCCTGGTCGACTTGAGCGAAAACGGCGCCCGTCAGGCGAGCACAGCCCGGAGGGTGGCAAACTCGTTCAGGGCGCGCACGGCCGCGCCGCCCAGGTCCGCGGCGGTCAGGCCGGCGGTCCGGAGCTTCGCCGGCGTGATTTCCCAATACGCCCCCTCGCCGACCAAGCCGAAGCCGGCCCGCTCCGCCTCGCCGGCCGCCAGGTTGAGCAGGCTCGCGAGCGGATGGGTGTCCGCCGGCGGCACGTAGTGCTGGCTGATCGCCAGGGTGAGGTCGCGGGGAAATCTCCACTCGCCCAGGATCACCGCGGCAGCCGCGCCATTGTCGATGCCGGCCACCTGGTGCTCCCATTCGGTCAGGTGCGTGACCGTCGCGGGCACCGCCGCCGAGGGATCCTGGCGCAGCACGCGGTCGAGCGCGATCTTGCCCGTCGAGCGCAGCAGGCCCGCGGTGTACGCCGCCCGGCTGTCCACGCCGGCGGCCAGGGCCAGGTCCTCCATCACGAGCGCCGTCAGCAGCGCGTTTTCGCGCAGCTGCGCCCCGGACACGCCATAGACCGCCAGCCGCTGGTCGGCCAGCTGGGCCGCGGCCGCGAACCCGGTCAGGCGGTACACCTCGCGGAATCCGACCCGGGCCAGCGCCTCCTCCAGGGACGACGCCGGCTGGCCCGCGCCATAGTAGGCGCTGTTCGCGACGCGAATGATGCGGGCCGTCAGGCCGGCATCCCGCCGCAGCAGGCGGGTGACCTCGGACAGGTCCGAGTTGATGTCGAGCAGCAGCTGACCCAATTGCGAGAGGATCTGGGGTGCTGCCGGCAGCACCTTGACGACGTGCAGCAGCGTTTCGCGGGAAACCGGGGTAGCGATCATGGAAATGGGTCAAGGCAGGCATCGGCCCGCTAGGGGTTCAACTTGAGGGAATTCCCCCGCTTCAGGCCGCCACCGTCCGGGCGGCGCACCACTTGCTCCAGCAGTCCCGGAGGGCGGCGCCAAACCGGGCCGCCTGGCCGGCATGGTCCAGCAGCGGCGACCCGCGCAGTTCGTCGCGCAGCGAGCGGGCCAGCGCGTCCCGGCGCCCGGGGTCGCCGGCGAGGGCGGCGGCTAGGCGGACATAGCCGGGCCAGTCCGGGGCGATCCACTCGGGATGGCCGGCCGCGGTCAGCAGGCTGGCCCCCACCCGCGCCGCGTGACGGTCACCGAGCAGGGTCACGACGGGGCGGCCCATCCACAGCGCCTCGCAGGTCGTCGTCGTGCCGTGATAGGGAAACGTGTCGAGCGCGACGTCGACACGGCCATAGAGCGCCAGATGCGCTGCGAGGCCCGGCGTCCGGCCGAGCAGCTCGACCCGGTCCGGCTCCAGTCCGCACGCCGCAAACCGGGCCCGGGCCGCCGCCACGGCCGCCGGACGGTCGAGGCCCTGACCCTTGAGCAGGAGGCGCGAGCCCGGCACCGCGGCGAGAAGCTGGCCCCACGCCCGGAGGGTCAGGTCGTTGATCTTCGTGAAATTGTTGAAACACCCGAACGTCACCGGCGAGCCCGCGGCCGACGGCGGCGGCGGCACGTCCGGCGCCGTCGCGGGCGGCGCATAACTCCACGCTGTGGAGGAGAAGCGGACCAGTTCTTCCGTGTGATACGCCTCGGCCTCGCCCACCGGATCGGTCAGGGCGTCGACCAGGCGGTAATCCATCGCCCGGAGTCCCGTGGTGTTCGGGTAGCCGAGGTACGTGACCTGCACCGGCGCCAGCCTGCGCGCGAACAGCGGCAGGCGATTGTGGCCGGTGTGGCCCGCCAGGTCGACCAGCACGTCCGGGGCGTCGGCGCGGATCTGCGCCTCGAGCGCGTCGGCCGCCTGCCCCGCCACGTGCCGCCAGTGCGTCGCGAGGGCGCGCAGGCGCTCCGACATCGCGTCAACGCGCGGATGATCGTGGTACAGGATGATCTCGAACTGCGCGCGATCGAGGTGCGTGAGCAGCGGCTCGAGAAAGTAGGCAACCGAGTGCATGCGAAGGTCCGGCGAGAGGAAACCGATCCGCAGGCGGCGATCGGGCTGCGGCGCATGCGGCAGCGGGCGGCCCGGCAATTGTCCCACCACGGTGCCAAACGCCGCGTGCGCGGCAAAGAGGTCCTCGCGACTCACGCCGTCGAGGTAGTGCAGCGCGAGCAGCCGGCCGCTGCGCGCCTCGTGATGGCGCGGGTGCTGGTCCAAGACCGCGCCGTAGCCCGCCACCGCCTCGGCCACCCGGCCGGCCTCGAGGTCGACCAGCGCACGGCCGGTGCGGGCCAGCGCATGCGACGGCTCGCGGGCGAGGACCCGGTCGAAGCACGCCACGGCCTCATCGGCTGCCCCGGATTGCGCCAAGGCCGCGCCGAGATTGGCCCAGCCGTCGGAGTAATCCGGCCGCAGTTCCACCACGCGCCGGAAGTGCGGCGCAGCCGCCGGAAAGCCCTCGGTCTCGCAGGCCAGGACCCCCAGCCGTTCGCTGGCCTCCAGATAGTCCGGCTTCAGCGCCAGCGCCCGCTGCCACGCGGCGCGCGCCTCGGCGACCTCGCCGGCGGCCCGCTGCACCACGCCGAGGTGGCACCACGCCTCCGCCAGGCCGGGCTCGCGCGCAGTCGCGGCCGTCAGCCGGGCCCGCGCCTCGGCCGCCTCGCCGAGCGCCCAGCAGGCCACGCCCAGCCGCATCTCGCAGAGCGCGGACCGCGGATTGAGGCGCAGCGCGCGACGCAGCAGCGCCGCCGCATCGGCGGCGCGACCCTCCTGCTGGGCCAGCAGGCCCGACAGGTGCAGCGCGTCGAAACTCGCTGGGCTCGCCGCCCGTGCCCGCGCATAAAGCCGCTCCGCCTCGGCCAGCCGGCCGCCCCGGTGGTGGGCCACCGCCTCCTGGAGCAATTGCTGGAGTTTCGCCGGGGCCATGGTTCTAGGCGGCCGCGCGGCCGCAGCGTTCGGCCCAGCAGGCGCGCAGCGCGGCGCCAAAGCGCGCCGCCTGGCCCGCATGGTCCAGCAGCGGCGAGCACCGCATCGCCTGGCGCAGCGCGCGCCCGGCGCCGGCCAGCTGCGCCGGGACCTCCACCAGCTCCGCGGCCAGCCGCACATAGTCGTCCCACGAGCGGGCGATCCAGCCGGGATAACCGACGGCCTGCAGCAGGCTCGCGCCCACGCGCGCGGCATGGCGGTCGCCCGCCAGCGTCACGACCGGCACGCCCATCCAGAGCGCCTCGCAGGTGGTGGTGGTGCCGTGATAGGGAAAGGTATCAAGCGCCACGTCGATCCCGTGGTACAGCGCGAGGTGCTCGGCGATCCCGGGCGTGCGCTCCACGAGGTCCACCCGGTCCAGTGGCAGACCGGCCCGGGCGAGCCGCGCGCGAACCTGGTCCGCCACCGCCGGCTCCCCGAGCCCGCCGGCCTTCAGGCGCAGACGCGCGTTGGGCACCCGGGCCAGCAGGCGGGCCCACGCCGCGAGCGCGGCGTCGGTGACCTTCGCGAAATTGTTGAAGCAGCCGAAGACCGGCGGCGACCCCGCCAGCCGCGGCCGGGCCTGCGCCTCGGGTGCCGCCGCGGGCGGCAGATAGCTCCACGCCGTCGGGGCGAAGCGCACCAGCCGCTCGGCATGCCAGCGGCTGCCCTCCTCGGCCGGATCGGTGACCCCGTCGACCAGCCGGTAGTCCATCGCCGCGACCCCGGTCGTGTCGGGATACCCGAGGTACGACACCTGCATCGGCGCCAGCCGGCGCGCGAGCAGCGGGAGCCGGTTCAGGCCGGTGTGGCCGGCGAGGTCGACGACGATGTCCGGGGCGTCGGCCCGGATCGCCGCCTCGACCGCCTCGGCGGGTTGCCCGACGAAATTGCGCCAGATCCGCGCGTGCGCGCGCAGGCGCGCGGACACGGCGTCCTCGACGAAGTGGTCATGGTAGAGACACAGCTCGAAGTCCGACCGATCGAGGTGCGCGAGCAGCGGCTCGAGGAAATAGGCGACGGAGTGATCCCGCAGGTCGGCCGAGAGGAAGGCGACGCGCAGCGGCCGGCCCGCCTCGTCCGCGCGCGGCGCGGTCGGCGAGGCCGGGGGCGGCGCCACCATCCGGCCGTAGGCGAGATGCTCCGCCAGCAGGTCCTCGCGCGACCAGCCATCGAGGTAATGCAGCGCCAGCAGGCGGTAGCTCCGCGCCTCATGATGGTGCGGGTCGGCCTGCAGCGCCGCGTCAAAGGCGGCAACCGCCTCGGGAATGCGGTGCGCGTGAAGTAGCGCGAGGGCCCGTCCGAACTGGGCGCGCGGAAATCCCGGATTGGCCGCGAGGGCGCGCTCCTGGCAGGCCAGCGCTTCCGCCGGCCGGTTCGCGAACAGCAGGGCGTGGCCGAGATTGTACCAGCCCTGCGCCCGGCCCGGCTTGAGCTCCGTCGAGCGTCGATGCGCCGCGATAGCCTCATCCAGCCGGCCGCGCGCCTTGAGCACGTAACCGAACGCGTCCCACGCCTCGGCATCGTCCGGCGCGAGCGTGACCGCCGTCCGCAGCGGCGGCTCCGCCTCGGCGTGGCGCCCCAGCTGCGCGAAGGCAAAACCCAGGCGCAGGTGCACCGGCGCGGCGCGGGGCTGGAGCCGGGCCGCGGGAACGAGCCAGCCGACCGCCTCGGTCCAGCGCTGCTGCTGGACGGCGATCAGGCCGGAGAGGGCGAGCACGGAACCGTCGCGCCCGGCGGCCTGGCGGGCCTGCGCGGCCAGCCGTGCGGCTGCGTCGAGGCGGCCCGCCTGGAGATGGCGGACGGCCTCCGACAGAAGACGCTGGAGGTGGCTGGACTGCACGCGGTGGGGACGGTTCCCCCTGTTTCGGCGCATCGCCTCCCCTGCTTGAGCGGAATCGTCCTCAAGCCTCCCCCGCCCCGACCGATTAGGTAGGCGTCCGGTCCGGCCTCCTGACTCATGTCGCCGCCCGTCCTCCCATGCCTGTCCTCTCACCTCCGTCACCACCCGCGGTCGCGCCCTATGCCGACGCCGAGATTCGGCGCCGGATCGAGGCGTGCCCCAAACTTGCGTCGCTTCAGAGCATCAATCGCGCGCTGAGCGAGCTCGTGCGCTCGGAAGGCAGCCTCAACTCCCAGATTGCCGAGATCATCCGGCGCGACCCGTCGCTGTCGGCGCGCCTGCTGCGCATGGTGAACTCCGTCTACTTCGGGCTCTCGGCCCGGGTGAACAACATTGAGGAGGCCGTGTTCTTCCTCGGCCTCCGCCAGATCCGCGAGCTCTCGGTCGCGACGCCGGTGCTCGAGGAGCTCGAGCAGTTCCAGGCCTCCGCCGCGGTCTCGCTGCCGTGGAAGGAGCTGTGGACCCACAGCATCGGCACCGCCATCCTCACCCGCGAGATCCTCGCGTCGACGGCGCTGCTGATCGACGACGACACCGACTATCTCGTGGGACTGCTCCACAACGTGGGCAAGGTCATCATGGCGTACGCCTTTCCGCAGGAACTCGCCGCGCTCATGGCGATGCCCGCGCTCGACCCGGCGGACGTCTGCCGCCAGGAGCGGGCGCTGATCGGCTGGGACCACGGCCAGATCGGCGCGTACTATCTCGACCGGCACCAACTGGCGGAGGAGATCACGGTCGCGGTCCGCTATCATCACGATCCCGACCATGCCCCGCGCCACCGCCTGTTCGCGGCCGGCGTGCAGGTCGCCGACTACCTGGTGCGCCACAGCGGGATCAGCGGCGGCTTCGAGCAGATCCGTCCGATCGAGCCCGATGCCTGGCTGGAACTCGACGGCTGGAAGATCCTCTATGGGGCCGACGGGCCCGAGAGCATGCTCGCGCGCGCCTCGATCGCCAACTCGCTCCTCCGGCTCCCGACCACCCTCCAAGGACTTCTCTGAGGGCGTCGCGCTTAACTCCGCGGGGCCGCGGCCGATACAGCCGGCACCGGAGTCCCCGGTCCACGCCCATGCATCCGCCACGCCCCGCCGTTTCTTCCGTCCCCGCGTCCCCATCCCGGCGCGCCGCGGCGAAACCGCCCGCGCGGCCCCAACCGTCCGCCGGGAGCGGGCGCCAAACCGCGGGCCTGCACCCGTGAACACCGGCCGTTCACCCTCAAGTCCCCTGCTGACTGCGCCGATGGGAGTCAAAATGTCCGTGACCACCAGCGACTCCGCCGCCGGCCTCGCCCCGGCGGCGACGGCCGACGCCTGGCTGGGTCCCTGGGAAACCAGCGCCGAGCCGGTGTACTGCCGCGACCTCGCGGGCCGCGTGATCGCGGCGAATCTCGCGTTCGCGCGGAAATTCGGCCGCGCCCCGGACACCCTGCCGGGCACCGCGGTCACGGAGTTCCTGCACCCCGACGACGCCGCGGCCCTGCCCGGCACGCTCGCCGAGCTGAGCCACCCCCCGTATCGCGCCGCCGGCGAGCACCGCTGGGTCACGCCCCGCGGCGTGCGCTGGTTCGCCTGGGAGGAGGCGGCGGTCCGCGACGCCACCGGCGAGATCCGCGCCATCCGCGCCACCGGCCGCGACATCACCCGGCAGCGCCTCGCCGAGGAGCAGTTCCACCGCCTCTCCAGCGCCGTCGAGCAGTCGCCGGTCGCGATCGTGATCACGGACCTCGACGGCCGCGCGCAGTACGTGAACCCGAAATTCACGGCCGTCAGCGGCCGCACGCTCGAGGACCTGCTCGAGCACAACCTCGACGTGCTGCGCGAGGGCCATCCGGACGAGGAGTCGTACGATCGGTTCTGGCAGGCGCTGCGGCGGGACAGCGAGTGGCTCGGCGAGCTTTCCACGCGCCGGGGCGACGGCTCGACCGTATGGGAATCCGTGAAGGTCTCCTGCCTCCGGAGCCCGACCGGCGAGATCACCAACTACCTGTGCCTCCGCGAGGACATCACCGAGCGCAAGAAGCTGGAGCAGGACCTCCGGCAGGCGCACAAGATGGAGAGCCTCGGCACCCTGGCCGGCGGCATCGCCCACGACTTCAACAACCTGCTCGCCATCATCAACGGCTACGCCGAGTTCTGCCTCCAGCCGAACTCGGACCCGGCGATCCTCCAGAAGTCGCTGCGCCAGATCCGCTCCGCCGCCCACCGCGCCGGCGGCCTCGTGCGCCAGATCCTCACGTTCAGCCGCAAGACCGAGGTGCGGTTCGCCGCCGTCGACCTGAACCAGCTGGTGCGCGACCTCGTCAAGCTGCTCGAGGAGACCTTCCCGCGGACGATCACCTTCAGCCTCGAGCTGCCGTCGTCGCTGCCCCCGCTGCTCGCCGACCAGAACCAGCTGCAGCAGCTCATCCTCAACCTCTGCGTCAACGCCCGCGACGCCATGCCGGCCGGCGGCACCATCACGCTCGCGACGTCGATCCACGCGGGCGAGTCCCGCGGCCGGAACATGGTGCCGGGCCGCAGCTACGCCTGCCTGAAGGTCGGCGACACGGGCATGGGCATGAGTCCCGAGGTCCGCGCCCGCATCTTCGAGCCGTTCTTCACCACCAAGCAGGGCAACGCCGGCACCGGCCTCGGCCTCGCGGTGGTCTACGGAATCGTCGAGAACCACCAGGGGGTCATCGAGGTCGACAGCGCCCCCGGCGCCGGCAGCACGTTCAGCATCTACCTCCCGCTCGCCGTCAGCCACGCGACCGCGCCGACCGCGCTCGCCAGCGGGGATTTTCCCGGCGGGCTCGAGTCGCTCCTGATCGTCGACGACGAGGAGTCCCTGCGGGAGCTGCTCGCGCGGACGTTCCAGCACAAGGGCTACCGGGTCACGACGGCCGCCACCGGTTCCGAGGCGATCGAGATTCTCGCGGACGCCCAGCGTCACTTCGACATGGTGCTGCTCGACCTGAACCTGCCCGGGGTTCCCGGCCTGCAGGTCATGAAGGCCATCCGGCTCTGCCGGCCCAAGGCCAGGGTGCTGGTGATCAGCGGCCACATCACGCCCGAGGCACGGGCGGATTTCCAGCACCTCGGCCAGCGCGATTTCCTGCAGAAACCCTACACCCTCGACGAGTTGGGTCGGCGTCTCCGCGCGGTCCTCGACGCCCCGGCCCCCGGCACCGCGGCCTGAGCGCCCGGCCTCGCCGTCCGGCGGGACGTGAGCGATTTCCCCTCCAGAAGGGCCCGCCCGGACCGATTAAGGTTAAGGGCAAATCATGACCATCCATTAACATGGAATGTCAGAGACGAAATGAATCACCGCGAACATCAGCGCGGACCGAAAAGCGGACGCCGGGCCTTGCAGTGCCTGGCCCTGCTGCTTTCGGCCTTCGCGACCGAGAACCTCCCGGCAGCCGTGCGGCCCCGGACCGGGACCGGCGTGCCCAGCGGGCCGGCCGGCGCCGGTCCCACCGCCTACCTGCCGGTCCTCGGAGCTCCCACCCTGCGAATTGCCGAGGTGGCCCCACCACCCGACCTGGTCGCCCGGCCACCCGCCGGCGCCCCGCCGCGTCCGGCCCTGACCGTGACCGAGACATCCGTGGCGCAGGCCAACGCCGCCGCCGCCCAGTCCACCACGATCCGCACCGGCACTCCCCCTCCGCCCGTCCCGGTGACGCCCGAGGCGTCGCCGTCGCCGGGACCCGCCCACGAGCCGGAAAAACCCGTCCCCTCGGCCATCCTGCCCGACGAGATCCGTCCCCAGGTCCGGCCGGAGGACTTCCTGCCCTTCTTCCAGGTGCCCGGCTCGGCCACGCAGCCGGGTGACGTGACCCTGGTCGTGCCCGTGCCGCGCAGCGTGCCCACCCCGCCCGCCCTGCCGCCGAGCTCCGCCACCTACACCCAGACCCAGAAATGACCCAGCTCCGCCGTTCGACCCGTCACCTTGGGCCCTGCCTGCTCGCGCTGCTCCTCCTTGCGGGGACCGCGCGGGCGGAGGCCGAGGGCCACGCCACGCCCGCCGCCAAGTCCGCCGCCCCGGCCGCCACTCCGCCGGTCGAGGAGGTGCAGGGACTCCTGAAGCTCGGCGCGGCACTGACGGAGCGCGGCGACTACGACTCCGCCGAAATCGCCTACCGGCAGGCGCTCAACGACCGCCGGGCGGCGCCGGCCGACACGAAGAACGCGCTGCTCGGGCTGGCCCGCATGCACCGCCGGCAGGGCGCGCTGACCAAGGCCGCGGCCATCTACGAGAAGTACCTGAAGGAATACCCCGGCGACGAGCGCTCGCCGGACGCGCTGCTGGAGCTCGGCCGCACCCTCCGCTCGATGGGCTCGTACCGGCTCGCGATCATGCGCTTCTACAGCGTGATCAACTCGACGCTGAAGCTCCCGACCGAGGGGTTCGAGCACTACCAGCAGCTCGCCAAGACCGCGCAGTTCGAGATCGCCGAGACCCACTTCCAGGCGGGCGAGTTCGCGGAGGCCGGCAAGTTTTTCACGCGGCTCCGGCTCCTCGACCTCGCCCCGGCTGACCGCGCCCGCGCCGCCTTCAAGGCCGCCTACTCGCAGAGCCTCGGCGGCGACCTCGAGGCCTCGCTCCTCAGCCTCCGCTCGTACCTCGAGCAATACCCGGACGACGAGAACGTGCCCGAGGCGCGCTACCTGCTCGCGACCAATCTCCGGGCGCTGGGCCGGCCGCAGGAGGCGCTCGCCGCCACCCTCGAGCTGCTGCGCGGCGAGAAGATCCACCCGGGCGCGGACGCCCGGGTCTGGGCTTACTGGCAGCGCCGCACCGGCAACCAGCTCGCCAACGACTTCTTCGAGCACGGCGACCTGCTCAACGCGCGCGCGATCTATGCCGGTCTGGCCGCCCTGTCGGACGATCCGGCCTGGCGCCTGCCGGTCATCTACCAGATCGCGCTCTGCCGCGAGCGCCTCGGCGGCGTCGCCGAGGCCCGGGCCGCGTACCAGAGCGTGATCGACGCGACGGCCAAGGACGCGACGCCGGAGCTGGCCGAGCTCGGCCGCCTGGCGGCCTGGCGGCTTTCCCAGCTCGACTGGAATGACTCGATTCATCGCCAGATGACGGGCATCTTCGAGACCACGACCGGCCGCCTGCCCACGCCTCCCCCTCCCGCCAAGCCGGCCCAGTCCGCCCTATGAACCAGACCGAAATTCTCCAGCGCCACCAGCAGCTGTGTGACGAGATTCACCAGTGCGTGCTCGATGAGAACCGCTTCCTGCGGCAGCACCAGCGCGTGCCGGACGAGGCGCTGCTGGAGCGCAAGCGGGCCCTCCTCGGCCAGCTCGACGCCTCGCTGGAGTCGCTTCGGTCGCTGCCTGCCGCCTCGGCCCGCGACGCCTCCCTCCAGCCGCTGTTGGAAAAGACCCGGGCCCGCATCCTACAGGTCCTCCAGCTCGACCAGGAAAACGAACAGCTGCTGCTCCGCTGCAGCCTCGCCCGCGCCACGCCCGCCGCCGCCCCGGCGGCCCCGGCGTCGGCCATGCTCCAAAAAATCTACGCGCGCTGCCAGTAGCGCGCCGACGACGTCGTTCGCTTCTCGAGGGGATTCGGCCCAAGAACCTGGACCGGCCCGTCGTGCCAACGATCACGCGGGGCCGCCGGCCTTTCGGCTCCCGGCGAACCATTTTCGCATGGCTTCGCCGCGCTCAGCCGCGCGCGGGCCAGTCCTGGCGCGGGTAGAGATGCTGTTCGCCGCGGACCGCGCGGGCCGTCCCCACCGCCTCGTTTCCCAGGTCGAGCATCGAGCTCACCTCGGCGAGGCGCATTTCCACCTCGGGCAGGAGCTCGTCGAGCACGCGGCCGCTCAGGCCGATTGGCTGGAGCTGGGCCGGCTCCGGCATCGGCGGGCAGAGCTTCGCCGGCACGCAGACCGAGGAGCGCAGCCACTTGGCCGCGAGCAGGAGGCTCGCCATCTGGACCTGGCCGGCGGACGCGCGCGGCGCGTACTGCCAGCGAACCGGCTCCGACATTGCGGTGGGAAAATTCCAATGGCGCAGGAGGGCGGCGCCCACCTCGGCCTGCGTGAATCCGAACGTCGCCCGCTCGGCCTCGGTCGCCTCGCGCGGCAAGCCGGCGGACCGTAGCACCAGCCGGGGGGCGTAGCACAGGGACCACTCGTTGAACGCCACCATGCCCA
>CAZUQB010000033.1:0-4485 GCA_964622405.1 uncultured Opitutaceae bacterium
ATCCTGGTCAAGTGGCTCGACTGCCGCGAGCGCCTCAGCCTGCAGGTGCATCCGCCGGCGGAAGTCGCGGAAGAGCTGAAGGGCGAGCCCAAGACCGAGAACTGGTACATCGCCCACACGAGCCATGACGCGCACCTGCTGGTGGGGCTGAAGCGCGGCGTGACGCGCGAGCAGTTCGAAAAGGCGATCAAGGACAACACGCTCGAGAGCTGGATCCATCACTTCCGCGTCGCCGCGGGCGACTCCATCCTCGTGACGAGCGGCCAGGTCCACGCGATCGACGCCGGCAACCTGATCCTCGAGATCCAGCAGAACTCCGACACCACCTACCGGGTCTACGACTGGGGCCGCGTCGGGCTCGACGGCAAGCCGCGCCAGCTGCACATCGAACAGTCGCTGCGCTCGATCCGCTGGAACGACTTTGAACCGGCGCCCGTGCGGGCGGCGCCGACCTCGGGGGTGATCGCGGACACCGCCGAGTTCCGCATCCGCCGGGTTGTCCTCGGGGCCGGCGAGCGGCTCGCCATCCCGGCCGGCGAGCAGCCGCGGCTGCTCAGCGTCGTGAGCGGGTCGGTGCGCTGCGGCGCCGACGGCAGCACCGGCTCGCGCGCGCCGTTCGGCCAGGCGCTCGAGCGGGGCGAAAACGTGCTGCTGCCCTTCGCGGGGGCGTTCACGTTCAACGCCGAGGGCACGGCGATCTTGCTCGTGACCGAGAACTTTGCCTGAGGGCGGAGTGGGTTGAAAGCTGAGGGTTGAAAGTTGAAAGCCGGACGCCCGAGCCCGCTGACCCCGGCGCCGCGCGCCGCGTCCTCCGCCTCCTCAAGCTTCAACCCTCGACTCTCAACGCATCGCGCCCGTGGCGGTGCGCTGCTCCCGCTGCTGGTCGGTCTGGCGGTGCTGTTCGCCTTCGCGGCGCTCGCGTGGATGCTGTTCCTGCCGGCGCTCGTGATGCACCAGGTGCGCCAGCGCACGGGCTTTGATGCGACCGTTGAGCGGCTGGTGGTGAATCCGTTCACCGGCGAGATCGACGCGCGCGGGCTCGTCGTCACGAACCCGCCGACCTACCCGGTGAAGGACTTCCTGACCGTGCGGCGGCTGACGGCAAACATGGAGATGCTCACCCTGCTCAACCCGCGCCCGGTGGTGACCACGGCGACGATCGAGCTGGCCAAGGTGACTGTGGTGCGTCGCGAGGCGGGGCACAACAACACGACGGCGTTTCAGAACCGGCTGCTCACGGGCGAGGAGAATCCGGTCCCGGTGCCTGGACGGCCGCCGCGCGGGATCCTGGTCAGGGAGCTGACGGTGGCGCTGGACGAACTGGTGGTGGCGGACCACTCGGGCAAGGTGCCGACGGCCCAGGATTTCAGACTGGGCTTCCGTCACTCGTACCGGGACGTGAGCGAGCTGAAGCAGCTGCTCGCGCCGTCGGCGTTGCTGGCGCTCCTGCCGGCGGCGCCGGCCCTGAAGGAACTGCTGCCCGGGCGCCTCGGGGCGGCGGTCGGCGAGGCGGCCCGGGAGGCGACGCAGGCAGCCAAATATCTGGAAACGCCAGGGGCCGGGGAAAAAACGAAAGGTTACTTGGACGCACTTGAAGAAAGTAAAAAGCCGTAGTTAAGTCCCCGGTTTCCCATGGCAGGACCTGAATCCACCGACACGCTCAACACCTCCTCCACGCCCGCTCCGGGCGCGGCGCCGGAAGCGGCTGCACCGACTTCCGCGCCGGCTCCGGCTGACGCCGCCGCCAAGCCCGCGCCCGAGACGGCGGCCGCGGATGCGCTGGCCGCAGCCAAGAAGGAGGCGGCCGAGAATTACGACCGCTACCTCCGGGCGGTGGCCGACCTTGAGAACTTCCGCCGCCGCGCGGTCCGGGAAAAGGACGAGCTCCGCCAGTTTGGCGTGGCGCGGGTCCTCGAGGATCTGCTGCCGGTCATGGACAACCTCGGGCTCGGCATCGCCGCGGCCCGGCAGCCCGGCGCGGACCTCAAGGCCCTCACCGGGGGCGTCGAGCTGGTGCTGAACCAGTTCAAGACCGCGCTCGCCAATCACGGGCTGAAGGAAATCCAGCCGGCCGGCCAGCCGTTCGACGCCAACCTCCATGAGTCCATCTCCGCGCAGCCGAGCGACGCCGTGCCCGAGGGCAGCGTGGTGACCGTGGTGCGCGTGGGCTACACCCTCAATGGCCGCCTGCTGCGCCCGGCGGCGGTGATTGTCTCCAGCGGCGCGGCCAAGCCGGCCGACGCGAAGGCCTGACCGACCATGGCGAAGGACGACTATTACGAGCTCCTCGGCGTCGCCAAGGGAGCGAGCGAGGACGAACTGAAGAAGGCCTACCGCAAGAAGGCCGTGCAGTACCATCCGGACAAGAACCCCGGCAACAAGGAGGCCGAGGAGATGTTCAAGAAGGTCTCGCACGCCTACGAGGTCCTGAAGGATCCCGAGAAGCGGGCGGCGTACGACCGGTACGGCCCGGCGGCCTTCGAGGGCGGCGGGGCGGGCGGCGCGCCGCGCGGACCGGGTGGCATGGGCGGCGGATTTCACGATCCGTTCGATATCTTCCGCGAGGTGTTCGGCCAGCAGGGCGGCGGCATCTTCGACGAGATGTTCGGCGGCGGCGGCCGGGACTCGGGCCATGACGGTTCCGACCTGCGGTACGATCTTGAGATCACGCTGGAGGAGGCGGCGCGCGGCGCGGAGAAGGAGATTTCCTTCCGCAAGCACGTCAGCTGCGAGCGCTGCGACGGCTCCGGCGCGGAGCCCGGGTCGAAGCGGATCACGTGTCCGACCTGCCGCGGCGCCGGCCAGATCCGTCGCTCGGGCGGCATCATCACGTTTACGCAGCCGTGTCCCGCCTGCGGCGGCATGGGCACCAAGGTGGAGAAGGCCTGCACGGCGTGCCGCGGCGACGGCCGCGTGGTGCGCTCCACCAAGCTGAACGTCCGGATCCCCCCGGGCGTCGACACCGGCTCGCGCCTGCGCTCCACCGGCAACGGCGAGGCCGGCGTGGCCGGCGGACATCCGGGCGACCTCTACATCGTGCTGTCCGTGAAGGAGCACGAGCTGTTCGAGCGCCAGGACGACAATCTCTTCTGCGAGATCCCGATCAAGTTCACGCTCGCGACGCTCGGCGGGACGATCGAGGTGCCCACGCTGTTCGGCAAGGCGTCCCTCAAGATCCCGGCGGGCACCCAGAGCGGCACGACCTTTCGCCTCCGCGAAAAGGGCATGCCGTCGCTGCGTGGCGGCCACCAGGGCGACCAGCTCGTGCGCGTGCAGGTCGAGGTGCCGCACGCCCTCACGTCGGAGCAGCGCCGGCTGCTCGAGGAATTCGCCCGCGTCAGTGGGGATGCCAACGAGCCGACGTCAAAGAGCTTCTTCGAGAAGGCGAAGAAGTTCTTCTGATCAGCGCTTCGCCAGCTTCACGTCCATCCACACCGCGAGCGTGAGCACCACGCCGCGGGCGATGAACTTCAGCTCCGGCGAGACTGCCAGCAGGGTCATGCCGTTCAGCAGGCTCGCCATGATCAGCGCGCCGAAGATCACGCCGAGCACCGTGCCGCGCCCGCCGCGCAGGCTTGTGCCGCCGATCACGCACGCGGCAATGGCGTCGAGCTCCATCGAGTCGCCGACCGTCGTGGTGGCCGCGCCCGCGTAGGCGGTCTGGAGCAGGCCGGTGATCGCGACGATGCCGCCGAGCAGCGTGTAGGCGCCGATCACCACCCTTTGCACCGGCACGCCGGAAACGAATGCAGCCTCCTCGTTGCCGCCGATGGCGTAGAGATGACGGCCAAACGGGGTGTGGCGGGTGATGATCTGGATCACGAGGGCCACGATCCCAAGCAGGAGAACCGGGAGCGGAATGCCGCGAAACTGATTCACCGAGAGGACAAAGAGCAGCAGCCCCTGGCCGGTCAGGAAGAGCTTCAGGAACGCAAGCTCGGCTTCGTCCGTCTCGAAACCCATCGAGGCCCGGCGGCGGCGGGCGCGGAGGGTGACCACCACCAGCGCCGCCAGGACGAGCGCGACCAGGACATAGCTCGCGAGCGGCGGGAAATAGTAGGTGGTGAGCAGCGAGAACAGATTCGGGCGGCCGCCCGGCGCGACCGGCACGGTGTGGGTGTCGATCACGAGCCAGAACACGCCCTTCAGGATGAGCAGTCCGCCCAGCGTGATGATGAAGGCAGGAATCCGCTGCCGCACGATCAGGGTGCCCTGCGCGAGCCACACCAGCAGGGCGATCACGATGGCGGGGACGAAGGCGGCCAGGGCCGGCCAGCCGCGGTTGAAAACGAGAACGGCGGCGATGCCGCCGACGAGGCCGACGCCGGACCCGACGGAGAGATCGATGTGGCCGGGGAGGATCACCAGCAGCATGCCGAGCGCAAGCGTGGCGGTAATCGCGAGCTCGACGGAAAGCGCGGAGAGATTGCGGGCCGAGAGATACTGGGGCGACGCGACGGCGAAGAACGCCCAGATGGCCACGAG
>CAZUQB010000033.1:4585-14128 GCA_964622405.1 uncultured Opitutaceae bacterium
GGGCCGAGAGATACTGGGGCGACGCGACGGCGAAGAACGCCCAGATGGCCACGAGACTGAGCAGGAGCGAAAAGTCGCGGACGGAGAACTTCGTTTTCATTGAGGCGAGGGAGGAATTCCGAGTTCCGAATGGCGAATTCCGAATGACGAATTTGATGGAGAGGTGGACGGGAGCTATCGCTTCGCTTCTGGGCCGTGGGCGGCTAGCATGTTCTTGTCGGTGGTGCGGATGATCGCGGAGAAAATCAGGTTTAGTTCGCTCGATTCCAACAGGAGCGCGTTTGCCTCAGTGCGCTTCGCGGGAGCCGCTTGGGCTACCAGGCGCAGCCAGTACTTGGTTTCGCGGGCTTCCTTCCGACAAATGCCGATCTTATGGCGGAAGTCCTTCTTCGATTCGGCATCGTCCGCTTCGCAATAGTTGGCGCCGATGCTCGTGCCGGCTCGTATCAATTGATTGATGAGCGTGCCATTTACCGCGCTTGCCGACAGCTCCTGACAAAATGAGACGATTCGCTCACCGAAAATCGACGTTCTTTCCTCGAGATCATTTTTCATGAACGTCACGCCATCCAAACGACCCCTCCCGGACAACCAGCCAAGAGAGGTCCAATCGTCCACCATCCTGCAGTAACTGCAAAGGTCGTCATCCGCCAGCCGCCCATCACTCGGAGTTCGTCCTTTGCCCGCTGAACCAACTCGGAATTCGGAATTCGCCATTCGGAACTCGGAATTCATCTCTTCTTCTTTCTTCAAGCTGCCGCTTCCGTTCTTCCCATCGCCGCGGCGAGCAGTTTTTCCGGCGTGGCTTGCTCGCGGGTAAACTCGCCGCCGACGGCGCCCTCATGCAGCATGAGGATCCGGTCGCTCATGCCCATGAGCTCGGGAAGCTCGCTCGAGACCAGGACCACGGCCTTGCCCTCGGCCGTCAGGCGGTTGACCAGCTCGTAAACCTCCAGCTTGGCGCCGACGTCGATGCCGCGGGTCGGCTCGTCGAGGAACACCACGCGCGGATTCGTCATGAGCGCCTTGCCGATGACGACCTTCTGCTGGTTGCCGCCGGACAGGGTGCCCACGGCGGTCTCCAGCGACGGGGCCTTCACGCGCAGCGAGGCGAAGAACCGCTGGTTGGAGCGAACCTCCGTCTCCTCGTCGACGAGGAGCCCGCGCCGGAGTCGCGTGATGGAGGAGAGCGAGAGATTGAACCCGATATCGCGTTCCAGCACGAGGCCGTAGCGCTTGCGGTCCTCGCTCACGAGGGCCAGACCGGCCGCCAGGGCGCGGACCGGATCGGCCTGATCAAGGGCCTGGCCGGCGAGGGTGACCCGGCCGGCTCGCCGCGCGCCCCAGGCCCCGAAAATGTGCATCAGCAGCTCGGTGCGGCCCGCGCCCATCAGGCCGCCGATGCCGAGCACCTCGCCGGCGCGGACCTGGAAGGTCACGGCGTGCAGCTGATCGGCCGCCCCGGCGCTGGGCGCGACCGTCAGACCCTCGACGTCCAGCAGGACCTCGCCCGGGTGGTGGGCCACGCGGGGAAACAGGTCCTTGATCTCCCGGCCCACCATGTCGCGGATGACGTCGTGCTTCGAGGTCGCGGCCGTGGGATGGGTGGAGATCGTGGCGCCGTCGCGCAGCACGGTGATTCGGTCGGCGACGGCGAATACCTCGTCGAGCTTGTGCGAGATGTAGATGCACGCGATGCCGTGGTCGCGCAGGCCGCGCAGCAGTTCGAGCAGGGTCTCGACCTCGCGCTCGGCCAGGGCGGCGGTGGGTTCGTCGAGGATCAGGATGCGGGTCTCCTTGCTCAGCGCCTTGGCGATCTCGACCAGCTGCTGCTGCCCGACCCCGAGCCGGCCGACCGGGGTCTCCGCGGACAGATCGAGGCCGACCCGGGCGAGCACGGCCCGGGAGTCGGTGTAGAGCCTCTCCCAGTCGATCAACGGGCCGCGGCGCGGCTCGCAGCCCAGGAACAGATTCTCGCCGATGGTCAGCTCCGGCACCAAGGCGAGTTCCTGATAGATGACCGCGATGCCGTGGCGCTGGGCGTCGGCAATCGAGGCGAAGCGCGCGGCCCGGCCGTCGAGGTGGAGCTCGCCCTCGTAGGAGCCGTGCGGGTGGAGCCCGGAGAGCAGCTTGATCAGGGTCGACTTGCCGGCGCCGTTCTCGCCGCACAGCGCGTGGATTTCGCCGGGACGGAGATCAAAGCTGACGTCGCGCAGGGCGGTGACGCCAGGGAAGCGCTTGGTGATCGCGCGGGCCTCGAGCAGGGCGGGCATGCTCACTTCTTGTAGATCGACTCGCGGGTATGGAATCCGTCCGCGATGACCGTGGATTCGAGGCTGTCCTTGTCGACCACGTGCACCGGCAGGAAGATCGAGGGCACGTTGGTCTTGCCGTTCGGCAGCTCCTGCTTGGCGACGATCACCTCGCGCTTCGCCATCTTGACCGCAAGGTCGGCGGCGACGGTGGCAAGGTTCTTGATCGGCTTGTAGATCGTCATGCTCTGCGTGCCCTCGACAATGCGCTGGCACGAGGCGAGGTCGGCGTCCTGCCCGGTCACGAGGACCTTGCCGGCGAGGCCCTCCTCGAGGAGGACCTGGACGGCGCCGGCGGAGAGGATGTCGGCGGAGCACAGGACGGCGTCGATGTTGCGGCCGGCCTTGGTGATCGCGGCGTTGAGGATCTTCTTCGCGTTCTCCGGCCGCCAGCCGTCGCACCAGTCTTCATGGACGATCTCAATGTCGCCGCGGGCGATGGCCGGGTTGAGGACGTTGTCCTGGCCCTGCTTGAAGAGAAACGCATTGTTGTCGGTCTTCGAGCCGAGGAGCCGAACGATGCGGGCCTTCCGCCCCTTCAGGTGGTCGACAAGATAGCCGGCCTGGAGCTCTCCGACGCGGACGTTGTCGAAGGTGAGGTAGAGATCGAGGTCGCAGTTCAGGATGAGCCGGTCGTATGCGAGCACCGGCACGTGGGCCTCGTGGGCGAGGTTGACGGCCTTCGCCATGGCGGCGCCGTCGTGGGGAATGATGACCAGCGCGCTGATCCGGTTCGCGATCAGCGCCTCGCAGTCGCGGACCTGGCGGGTGTCGCTGCCGTTGGCGGAGACCACCAGCACGTCGGCGCCGAGCTGCTTGGCGCGAGCCTCGAACAGGTCCCGGTCGTGCTGCCAGCGCTCGACCTCCAGGGTGTCCATCGAGAGGCCGATGAGCGGTCGGGCGGGGGTGCCGGAGGATTCGCCGCCGGCGCCACGCCGGAGCGTGAGGCCGATGAGCAGCGAGAGCACGAGAGAGACGACGACGAGGGCGATCCGGGATTTCATCGGGGCGGGGTGGAACGATCAAAACAAGGGAAAGTTAATTTACAACGGCGGACCTGCCTGTGAGCCTACGGCTGGCGTGAATCTCCCGAATCCGAAGCTCCTTTCCCTCAGCGAGGCGGTGGCCCGTCGCCAGGAGTGGCGGGCGGCCGGGCGGAAGGTGGTCCTCACGAACGGGGTCTTTGACCTCCTGCACCCGGGCCACCTTCACTCGCTGCAGTCGGCGCGGGCCCAGGGCGACGTGCTCGTCGTGGCGATCAACGCCGATGCCAGCGTCCGGGCCATCAAGGGTCCGACGCGTCCGGTGCAGGGTGAGCGCGAGCGCGCCTTTGCGCTGGGAGCCCTGTCCTGCGTCGACGCGGTGGTGGTGTTTGGCCAACCCCGCCTGACTGCCGAGATCCGGGCGCTGCGTCCGGATGTCTACTGCAAGGCCGGCGACTACACGATTGCGACCCTCAACGCGGAGGAGCGGGCGGCCCTCGAGGAGGTGGGGGCGAAGATCGTTTTTGTGCCGTTTCTTCCCGGCTTCAGCACGACCAGCCTGATCGCGAAGATCAAGGCGGCCGGCGAAATCTGATCTCCATGCGTGTTGTCATCCTTGGCTCCGGCCGCGGTTCCAACGCTGAGGCAATCCTCGCGGCCCAACGGGAAGGCCGGCTCGGCCGGGCGAAGGTCGTGCAGATCTTCTCCGACCGGGCCGACGCCGGCATCCTGGCGCTGGGCCCGCGATTCGGAGTGCCGGCCGGATTCCTGGACCCCGCGCCGTTCCGGACCAAGCTCGAGGGCGAGGGCGAGGCGAGGTACATTGCGGCCATCCGAGAGTGTCGGCCCGACCTGGTCGTGCTGGCGGGCTTCATGCGGGTCCTGAAGCCGGGATTCCTGCAGGCGTTTGCCGGCCGGATCATCAACTTGCACCCGAGCCTGCTGCCGAGTTTCCCCGGCTTGGACGGGATCGGGCAGGCCTTCCGGCGCGGGGTGAAGATCACGGGCTGCACCGTGCACGAGGTGACCCTGGAGGTGGATGAGGGCCCGATCCTGGACCAGGCGGCGGTGCGGGTGGAGGCGACCGACACCCTCGAATCGCTGGCGGCCAAGGTGCACGCCGCCGAGCATGCGTTGCTGCCTTCGGTGATTGCGCGCCTGAGCGAGCGCTGACCGCCTGCCCATGGACTCGGCAGTCTGGATGATGCCGTTGAAGAATCCGCCCGAACTGGTCCAGGCGGGGCAAGCCGTGCACGGGCGCGAGACGCGGCGCGAGGAATATCAACTGCCGGAACTTTGGGCGCTGCACCTCTACAGTTATGACGGTTCGTTTGAGCTCAATGGCCGGGAGTTCGTAATCCGACCAGGCTTTGCCAGCGTCACGCCGCCAAATTCGCGAATCGTCTATCGCTTTCAGGGTGAGTCGCGCCACTTCTTCGCCCATTTCCGCCTGCCGGCAGGCGGCGACCTGGTTCGGATGGCGGTGATCCAGGATGCGGCGGACGCGTTCGGGCCCTTGACCCAGGCGATGGAGGAAGCGGCGGGCTGGCTGCCGTCGCAGCCGCGCCGGGCTTCGGTTCGACTGTGGGATGTGCTGTGGCAGCTGGCGGGGCAGCCCATGGCCGAGCGGGAGCCGAACAAGCGGCTGCATCCCGCCCTGAGTCGGGCCGTCCGGGACATCGAGCTCCACCTCGGGCAGCCGCTGGTGATTCCGGCCATCGCCCGGCGGGCCGAGATTTCGCACAACCACCTCACGCGCCTCTTCCGGGCTCAGTTTGGGGCCACCATCGAAGGCTACATCCGTCGGCGGCGGGTGGACCGGGCGCTGCACTTGCTCCGGCACACGACCCTGCCGGTGAAGACGATCGCGGGTGAAGTCGGACTGCCCGACCTCCATTTCTTCAACAAGACCATCCGGGCCACGGTGGCCATGAGCCCGCGGGAGTACCGCGAACGGCGGAGCGAGGGCTGACGCGGAGCGCGGATGCGATTCGCATTGCCGCTGGCGGGGAGGCTGGGGACGGTGGAGCGATGGACTTGGCTGAAATCCGGGTGGAGATTCCGCCCCAGGCGGTGGACGCAACCGACGAGCTGCTGCTCGAACTGGGGGTCGAGGGTTGGAGCCTGTGCGAGGACGTAATTGTCCGCCGCGCCTGGATCCTCGGCGTGTTCGCGGACCGCGTGGAGGCCGAGGCACGCTGGGCAGAGCTGCGGCCGCAACTGCCGGCGGAACCGCTGGGCGCGCCTGAAACCCGGGTGCTGGCAGAATCGGATTGGCGGGACAGCTACAAGGCTCACTTCAAGGCCTGGCGGTTCGGTCGCCTGCACTGGGCTCCGATCTGGGAGAAGGAGAGCTATGTGGTCCCGGCGGGCGACGAAGTCCTATGGCTCGATCCGGGACTGGCGTTTGGCACAGGAAACCACGAGACGACGCGCCTGTGCGTGGAGCGTCTGGTGGAAATCGACGGGGCGCTGGGCGAGAAGCCGGACAAGTCCCGCGTGCGCGTGATCGATGCCGGTTGCGGGTCGGGGATTCTGGCTCTGTCCGCTGCGAAACTCGGGTTTCGGCAGGTGTCGGGTTTCGACAACGACCCCGAGGCGGTGCGGGTCAGCCAGGAAAATGCCGGCCTGAACGACTTGGCGGGGCGGGTGGAGTTCTTCGTGGGTGACCTGGTCAGCGGCTTGAACGGACGGAAGGCGGAAGTCGTCATGGCGAACATCTTGGCGAATGTCCTGATTGAGTTTGCCCCGCAGCTGATCCGAGCCGTGGCTCCGGGTGGCTCGCTGGTCCTGAGCGGCATCCTGGCCAAAGAGAACGAGGAGGTCCGGCGGGCTTTCTGCGCGGCGGCTCCCGGCTGGGCGATCGAGCACCGGGAGATGGGTGAGTGGAGCGATGTGCTGCTCCGTCGGCCGCCAAACGCCTAGAAAAAAGGCCCGCGGATGGCGGGCCTTCAAGAAACGAGCGGGAAACGTGCGCCGGATCTCAGCTGAATAGATCCGGGGGCGTCCGATTCATGAAATCTTCCATGTAGGCGGTCGTGGCCTTGCCCTCGATGAACACGGGGTCCGCCATGATCGCTTTGTGCAGCGGGATGGTCGTCTTGATGCCGCGGATGAGATATTCACTGAGCGCGCGGTACATCCGCTCAAGGGCCACCTTGCGGGTGGTGCCGTAACAGATGAGCTTGCCGATCATCGAATCGTAGTACGGCGGAATGACATAGCCGCTGTAGACGTGGGAATCGATGCGCACACCATGACCGCCGGGAGGATAGTAGAGGCCGATGGTGCCCGGGGATGGCGCGAAATTGCGGGCCGGATCCTCGGCATTGATGCGGCACTCGATGGCGTGCTTCTCGAACTTGATGTCGCCCTGGTCGAACTCGAGCTTGTCGCCGTTTGCGACCCGGATCTGCTGCTTGATCAGGTCAATCCCGGTGCATTCCTCGGTGACAGGATGCTCGACCTGCACGCGGGTGTTCATCTCGATGAAGTAGAAATTGCCCTTGGCATCCACGAGGAACTCGATCGTGCCGGCGTTCTCGTAGTTAGCGGCCTCCGCCGCGCGGACCGCGGCCTTGCCCATCTTCTTGCGCAGGTCGGACGTAAGGAACGGCGAGGGGGACTCCTCGATCAGCTTCTGATGGCGGCGCTGGACTGAGCAGTCGCGCTCGCCGAGGTGGACGATCTTGCCGTGGCTGTCGCCGAGGATCTGGAACTCGATGTGGCGGGGCTTCTCAATGTAGCGCTCGATGTAGACGGCGCCGTTGCCAAACGCCTTTTCCGCCTCGCCGCGGGCCACGTGATACTCCTTCGCGAACGAGATATCGTTGTGGGCGATGCGCATGCCCCGGCCGCCGCCGCCGGCGACAGCCTTGATGATGACGGGGTAACCGACCTTGCGGGCGACCTTGACGGCCTCGGCCTCATTGTCGACCGGCCCATCGGAGCCAGGCACCGTCGGGACTCCGGCCTTCTTGACCGTGTCCTTGGCGACCGCCTTGTCGCCCATCATCTTGATGGACTTCGATTTCGGCCCAATGAACTTGATGTTGCAGGACTCGCACTGCTCCGCGAACTTGGCGTTTTCGGAAAGGAAACCGTAGCCAGGATGGATCGCATCCACATCGGCGATCTCGGCCGCGCTGATGATCCGGTCGGCGCGCAAGTAGCTATCGGAACTTTTCGGGCCTCCGATGCAAATCGCCTCGTCGGCCAGCTGGACGTGCAGCGACTGGACATCGGCCTCCGAGTAAACGGCCAGCGTCTTGATTCCTAACTCACGACAAGCGCGGACGATACGCAGCGCGATTTCTCCGCGATTTGCGATGAGGATTTTCTGAATCATTTGGAAAACGATGGTCTACCAACCCACGACTGGGCCGGCCAGGAAGGCTGGCGATGGGGCAGGAAATGTCCTTAGCCCTGCTTGATCTTGAAGAGCCGCTGGCCGTATTCGACCGGCTGACCGTTTTCGACGAGGACTTCCACGACAGTACCCTTGGCCTCGGCCTGGATCTCGTTCATGATTTTCATGGCCTCGATGATGCAGACCACGGTCGTTTCGACGACCTTGGCTCCAACCTCGGCGAACGGTTTGCTTTCCGGCGAGGCCGCACGGTAGAACGTGCCGACCATGGGGGATTTGATGTAGACGACCCCTTCTTCCTCCTTTTGTGAGGCCTGTGCGGGTGCCGCGGCCTGAATTGGGGCTGCCTGGGAGGGCGCTGCTGGGGCCTCCGTAAGCTGGGCAAAGGGCGGATTTGAAACGACCACGCCTTGGGTAACAACCGGGAGACCAGCGCCGCCACGGCGGATCTTGAGCTTAAAACCCTCTTCCTCGACGGCGAACTCACTCAGCTCGGAGCGCTTCATGAGCTCGATGATCTGTTTGATTTGTTTTAGGTCCAAAATGCGCCTTGGTTGAGTTGAAGCTGGTGGGTTAGTTGAAAAACTAAGCGGGGCGTTCAAAAGAAAACAGAATCCCGAAGCAATACAAATGGAAGGGGAGGGGTGTTTCGGGCAAAAATCGCTGCATTTAGGCGCCGAAATGACAAGAAACGCGCTATTTCTAAGACGGTTTCTGAATTCGAATGCACCATCGAGGCCACTCGGACGCCACTTTCCCGAGTTATTTGAGGGGGTAAATTTGCGATATTTTTGCTGAAAAAGGACTAAAAACGGGCGTTTTGTGAGCTTTTCTGCCCGAAATTGTCGAATTCGCAATGATCAGGCTTTGACGACAATTGCCCTGGGATTGGTCAAACATGGCCTAATTTTGAGCAACCGACCAATAAGCCGCCTTCTTGGTGGATGGCAGTAGCGGCTAGGTAGGTTGGCCCCCAATTTGACTCTTCAGCCTCTGTCCGCGGGAGGACACGGTGGATTTCATTGAGATGACTTCTGCGAAGGGGATATCCGCTTTGCCAGGGACTGACCGCTCATCTTTCGGGTGTGGTTCGGCCGGTCCGTTCAACCGTTGTTTCGGCATGACCTTGGGCCAACCGGTTCCGGAGGCGCAGCGGTACTGGAAGGGATGACCCGAAGGGACCAGGAGCGAGGGGGGCTGAAATCTGCCACTTCGGTAGGTACCCGACGAAGCCACGCGCAGCGGCGCGGTGCGAGATGGGCTAGGCGCGGCTGAGCCAGATCCGGGAAGACCGGTCTTCCGTCGGGCATTGGGTTGCTGGCTGGGGGTCGTCGAGTCTCCCTGAAACGTCTCTGGCCCTCCATGGCGCTTCACGGCTCCTGGGCGGTCGGTTCGGTTTGGCTAGATCCTCGGATGGAGCCCTCCCTGGAAATTGCCCCGATGTACGCCAGTAGGAGGAGCTTTTCGCTCCGCGGGAGAGCGAGACGACACTGTCATCGACGAGGACCGATGGGAGCGAAGCGCGGTGTGGGAAGCGTGACGGAGTCCCGAGACTAGCTCCCAAAACACCCGACGAGTTTGTCCTCAGTGGCGAATGCCGAATCCAAAACGCCGATACACTAACAATGCACCGGCGCTGTCCGAAAAAAGCCGCCCACCGGCCACCGAGGTTTTCCAAATTAGCGACGAAAACGAGAGGTCATATAAGATTGATAACCAATAGCTTGCTATCGTGCTAAAGATTCTTGGAAAAAAGTTCTTGAACCAATTTCCACGGTTCTCATGTTCCCGCCTCCCTTCGATTCACTTCCGCGCAGAAATGCACGGGGCGGTGATGAAAAAGGGGCGGCGAGATCCTCGCTCCGGCGACTAGTTCGAA
>CAZUQB010000034.1:0-13733 GCA_964622405.1 uncultured Opitutaceae bacterium
CCTGGAATTCGCCGGGCGCGGCACGGCGTGGTTTGACGACCTGCGTTTCACGCGCGTGGCCCCATGAAACTGCCGACGCCCCAGTTTCGTCGGGTGGCCGCGGGGACCTTCCGGGCCCGGCTCCCGCGGACGGTCGGTCGCGCGGTCCTCGTGGAAGTCGGACTGGCGCTGCCGGCCGGTTATCTCGGTCGCTTCTGCCGTTACGCCCGTCGACGCGAGCCCGACCGGCCCCCGACGTTCCTCAACACGGTTTACGCCGAGCAGCCGCCGGGGCTGCGAGTGGGGCCGTGGCCCGGCTGGCGCGGCATTCCGGAGCTGCCGGTGCTGACGCTGGAGAGCGGCGGCCGCCGGACGACGGGCAAGTTCTACTTCCTCGGCGACGAGGAGACCGTGGGCGAGCTGCGAGTGATGTTCCCGTGCGAGGCGGGACTGAAGCGGACGCTCACGCTGCGGATCCCGGACCGGCGGCTTGGTCCGGTTCGCGCGCAGATCGTGGCGCGGTTCCCGGACCGGGCGGCACCGCGCGCGGTGCGCCTGCGCGGGGCGTTGCGCGTGGCTTCTCCCCGGCTGGTGCTGGACCCGGGAGAGGTGGCCCGGCTGCGCCGGGAAATCCGCGGCCCGCGCGCGCCGCACTGGCGGCGGCTGACGCGGCTCGTGCGCCAGTCCTGGCACCTGCCCCATGCCACCACGCCCGAGGGAAAGATTCTGCCCGGACCGGAGCGCCTGACCGGGGCGGACCGGGCGCTGCTGTCGGCGCTGGTGGCCCTGCTGGGGCCCGATCGCCGGACGATCGCCTGGGCGCAACGGACCTATTTCGCCTACCTGCGGGAAACGGGCCGGCCGAACTTCGGGCCGCTGGGCATCGACACGCAGAGCGGGGAAGTGCTCTACGTCCTGTGCGTCGCGTTCGACTGGCTGGCGCCGACCTTCACCCCGGCACAGCGGACGCGCGCCCGGCGCCGGCTCTGGGAGGTCGCGGAGATCTGCCGGCGTCACCTCAATCCGGAGCGCCGCGATTACGCGCAGGCGCACTACCTCGGCTGCGGACTCGGACTGCTGGCGTTCTCGTTCCTGTTCTGGGAGGAGCACCCGCAGGCTCCGGCCTGGGCCGCCGAGCTGCGCGGTGCGCTGGACCGGGTGCTGGCCATGGTGCCGCGGGACGGGTTTTTCCCGCACGGCCTGAACCTCTGGATCTACGAGCACGGTTTCCTGCTGCGCTGGCTGGAGCTCTTCCGTCACTGCACCGGCGAGGATCTCTGGCGCCGCACGCCGTACCTCGCCGCGGCCTCGCGCTTCCGCGCGGCGGCCACCTCGCCGGACGAGCGGCAGGGTGTCACCTTTGGCGACCCGCAGTACCGCGTGACCGGCGACAGCTGGTGCCACCTGCTCATTGCAAACCGCACGGGCGCGCCGGAGGCGCAGGCGCTCGGCGAGCAACTGCTGGAACAGCGACCGACGGGAACCGATCACCGCCACGCACCGCCGCGCCGCAGGGTCTACGAGTTGCTGTGGCACGCACCTGGCTGGCACGGTCGGCCGCGCGGCGACGGCGTGCAGGTGTTCCGCGACGGCGGCCAGGTCTTTGTGCGGCGGGGCGACACCTTGGTCACGCTGCGGGCAGGAGCGCCGCTGGGACGCCAGCGGCGGGCGGCGGGGGAAATCGGCGGCTATGGACACTCGGACCCGTGCAATGGCGCGATCCTGGTGTGGCGCGGCGGGACGTTTCTGGGCAGCGGCCCGGGACCGCTGTATCGGCGCGACACGGCGCTGCACACGCTCGTCACGGTCGATGATCGCGGGCAGGTCGGTGACAGCTGCGTGTGGTATCCGGACTTCCTGGAGGACCGTTTCATCCCGGCCGGGCCGCGCGTCACGGCGCGGCGCGGGATCACGCGCCTTGTGGTTGAACTCGCGGCCGCCTACCTGCCGCACCTGGGGGTGCGACGTCACCGGAGGATCGTGGAAATCGGACGTGACGGCTCGCTGCGCGGCCGCGACGAGATCGAACTGCGGGCGCCCGCGGCGATCGCGTGGCGCTGGCATACCTGGGGCCGGGTGCGGGCACGGGACTCGGCGTTCGAGATCACCGGGCCGGGATGCCGCGCGCGGCTGACGATGGAGCCGGAAGCTGGCACCCAGGTGCGGGTGCAGCCTGAGCAATTCGTGGCGGCCTATCCCCACGAGGGCACGGTCGGCACGGAGATCGTGGTCACCCGGTTTGCGCGGCGAACCCGTTTTCGCTGGCAGGTTGGATGAACGCGGGTCCGCGGCGGTGATCAGCCCGGCCCGGCCACGAGGCGCTCGGCGTTTTGCCAGTAGATCTTCTCGATCACCTCGGCGGGCAGCGGGAGCGTCTGGAGGAAGGTGTGGAGCTCCTGGCCGTAGTAGTCGCGGCCGAAGAGCAGGCGGTCGGCGTAGCGGGTGAGGAACCGCACGGCGTGCGCCGGGTCGCGGGCGAGGGCGTTGCGGCCGGAGCCGGCGGACAGATCGGCGACGAGGTTCGGGTAGGTGTCGAACAGCCGGTAGAGGCGGCCGCCCGGCGCGACCGGGGACGATGGGTACGGATCGGGACTCCGGTCGGCGTCGCCGCTGATCTCGCGCCAGAAGCCCGGTGCGTGGCCCACGAAGGTGGTCTCGGGACACGCCTGCAGCGCGCGCTCGAGCCGCTCGACGGTGCCGCCGTACCACGACGGCTGGAAAACGCGTTCGCCGGTCGACGGATGCGGGAGCCACGGCACGTCGAGGTGCAGCACGACCGGGAGCTTGAGCTCGCCGGCCTTCCGGAAGAGCGCAAGACAGCGCGGGTCGTCGAAGTGCAGGCGGAACTTCCACTCCCCGCAGACGCGCACGTCGTGCATGCGGTGCGCGGCCTCGAGCAGCGCGGGCGCGTTGGGCCAGGCCGGATGCGGGCAGCAGCCGACCACGAACCGCCGCGGGTACACGGCGCGCGTGGCCAGGAGTTCGGAGAGCGGGATGCCCGGATGCGAGCCGTCGGGCAGGGTGAGCGCGGGGTTGAGATAGTTCGCGTGCTCCGGCGACTGCTCGGCCGGGCCGAGAATCCACGTGAGCAGCCACGCGTACCCGATGCCGTGGGCGTCGAGATCGGCGACGAGATCGTGCTCGTTGCGCTGGTGCCACCGCACGTGCTGGTGCGTGTCGACGAGGCGCGTGGGGAGCGGCATGGCAGGGCGGGACGAGGCGGGCGGAAGGAACGTTCAACGCTTGGCGTTCGACGCTCAACGTTGAAGTTCCGGGGCCCGGGCGATCGTTGAGCGTTGCCCGGCGTCTCCGGCGCCCGGCGTTCGCCCGGTTCCCTCCCGCGCGCTTGTCATCTCGCACTCCTTCCCGCCAAGCTGGGGGCTCCCTTCGCCGCTGTCCGCCCGGTGGATCGCCGGCGCCCCGATGTCCTCGTCCTCCCGCCCGCTTCTTGCCTGGGTCAGCGTCGCCGTGCTGGCCGCGCTCGGCTTCTGGTGGGCGGGGCATCGTCGCGAGCCGGCGCCGCCGCGGGGCGTGACGGAAATCTCGTGGTATGTGCTGATCAACCCGCTGCGCGAGGTCTACGAGGCGCAGGTCGCGGAGTTCGAGCGGCAGCACCCGCAGTTCCGGGTGCGGATCGTCTGGGTGCCCGGCACGGAGTACAACGCGCGGCTCAAGACCCTGGCCGCGGCGCACCAGCTGCCCGACCTGTTTTACACCGGCGACGTCTGGCTGAGCTACCTGCTGCCCTTCACGCGCGACCTGTCGGATTTCGCGCGGCGGGACGCGGCGGAGATCGGGCTCGACACCGACTATTTCCCGGAAATCCGCCGCGCCATGGAGCTGGACGGCAAGATCTACATCCTGCCGGAGCACGTGAACGTCTCGCTGCTGTACTACAACCGGCGGCTGTTCCGGGAGGCGAACCTGCCCGAGCCGACGCCGGAGTGGACCTGGGACGACCTGGTGCGCGCGGGCCAGCGCCTGACCCGGCCCGCCGACGGGTCGCACCCGGCGATCTGGGGCAGCTCGCGCATGGAAGGGTGGTGGGGCGAGTGGCTGATCTTCGTGCGGCAGGCGGGCGGCAAGGTCTTCTCGCCCGACGGGCACCGGTGCCTGCTGGATTCCCCGGAGGCGATCACGGGCCTGCGGTTCTACCTGGAGAAGTCGACGAAGTACCGGATCTCCGCGCCGGCCGGCTTCGAGCCGGTGAACGGCTTCGTCAACCAGCGCGTCGCGATGGTCGTCGGCGGGCACACCAACTTCTGGACGAACTACAACCAGGTGCCGGACCTGGACTGGGACGTGCAGATCCTGCCGGCGGGACCGGCGCGGCGCGCGGGCGGCGAGCTGGCGATCGCGGGCTACAGCATCAGCCGCGAGAGCCGGCACCCGGAGGCGGCGTGGGCGCTCATGAAGTTCCTCACTCGGCCGGAGGCTATCGCGCAGATCGTGGCGCACGGCCAGCTCTCGGTGCGGCGCTCGGTGGCCGAGCCGATCCTGCGCCAGCCCGGCCGGGCGAACCCGCACCATCTCGCGGCGGCCTATCGGCAGTTCCAGTATGCCGAGCCGATCCCGCATCACCCGCACTACATCGAGATCATGCTCCAGATCGCGCAGGCGGAGATCGACCGGATGGTACTGGGCGAGCTCACCCCCGAGGAGGCCGGCCGGCGCGCGGCGGCGGACGTGAACGCGTTCCTCGAGACCTTCCACCGCGCCTCCCCATGAACCGCATCCGGGGCGAGACCTTCTGGTTCTGGCTGTTCGCGGGCCCCGCGATCGCCGGCCTGCTCGCGTTCAACGTGTGGCCGATGCTGTACTCGCTGTGGCTGAGCTTCTGCCGCTACGAGGTGCTGGCGCCGCCGGAGTTCATCGGGCTGCAGAACTACCGGTACCTGTTCGCCCACGACCCGTCGTTCTGGCCGTCGGTGCGCGTGACGCTTGTCTTCACCGTGGCGCAGCTGCCGCTGGCGATCGCGGGCGCGCTCGGCTTCGCGCTCCTGCTGAACCAGCCGGTGCGGGGCCGGGGCTTCTGGCGCGCGGTGTTCTTCCTGCCGTCGATCCTCCCGCAGGCGGCGTTTGCCGTGGTGTTCGGCTACATCTTCCAGGCGGACGGCGGGCTGCTCAACCGGATGCTCGGGCTCGCCGGCATCCAGGGCGCCGCGTGGACCACCTCGCCGACCTGGGCGCTGCCGGTGCTGATCGTGGTCAGCCTCTGGGGCTTCGGCTACCCGATGGTGATCTTCCTGGCGGCGCTGCAGGACGTGCCGCGCGAGCTGCACGAGGCGGCGCACATCGACGGGGCCGACGGCTGGGCGCGGTTCCGGCACATCACCCTGCCGCTGATCTCCCCGATCATCTTCTTCAACGTCGTCATGGGCATCATCGGCGCGCTGAAGGTCTTCGACCTCGCCTACGCCTTCAGCGTGTCGCAGGCGCAGGCCACCCCGGGCGGCCCGGCGCGCGCCACGCTGTTCTACGGCCTGAACCTGTACCAGCAGGCGTTCGGCTACTTCCACCTCGGGCTGGCGAGCGCGATGGCGTGGCTGCTCTTCGCCTTCATCGGGGTGCTCACCTACGTCAACTTCCGCGCGGGCCGGCACTGGGTCCACTACGGCGACTGAGCCCGTTTCCCGTCATGCACCGCCGTCCTCCGCTCGCCACCCTCGCCCTGTACGCCGCGCTCGGCCTCGGGACCCTGGTCATGCTCGCGCCGCTCGCGTGGATGCTGCTGACGAGCCTGAAGACCTACCCGGAGATCCTGCGGAACCCGCCGGCCTGGCTGCCGGCCCGGCCGCAGTGGGGCAACTACGGCACCGTGCTGGGCGGGTTTGCCTACTACCGGTTCTTCCTGAACTCGGTGTTTGTGTCCGTGATGGTGATCGCCGGCACGATCCTGACCTGCTGCCCGGCGGCGTACGCCTTCGCGTTCTACGAGACCCGCTCCAAGGGCCTGATCTTCGGCGCGCTGCTGTCCACGCTCATGCTGCCGGCGCAGGTGACGGTGATCCCGCTCTTTCGCGCGTTCGCCGCGCTGGGCTGGGTCGACACCTACCTGCCGCTGATTGTGCCGGCGTGGCTGGGCGGGAATGTCTTTGGCATCTTCCTCCTGCGGCAGTTCTTCCGGACGATCCCGCGGAGCTTCCTCGAGGCGGCGCGGATCGACGGGGCGTCGGAGTGGACGATCCTGTGGCGCCTGGTGGTGCCGATGAGCCGGCCGGCGGTGCTGACCGTGGCGGTGTTCACCTTCCTGTGGAGCTGGAACGACCTGTTCAACCCGCTCGTGTACCTGCAGAGCGAGTCGCTCGCGACGCTGCCGGTGGGCCTGCTGTACTTCATCGCGCGCGCCGAGCAGCTCACCGGCGGCAGCATCGGCCAGGTGCCGTGGCATCTGGTGATGGCCCTCGCCGCCGTGATGGTCGCGCCGGTCATCCTCGTGTTCGCCCTGGTCCAGCGCCGCTTCGTCGAGAGCGTCGCCTCCTCGGGCGTGAAGGGCTAGGGCCGGCTTGGGGCTTGACATCTCCTACAAGTGTAGGAAGTCCTACAGTTGTAGGAGCAATGATGCGCCCCAAGATTTCCAGTGCCGAGTGGGAGGTGATGAACGTCGTGTGGTCCCGGGGACCGGTGACCGCGCTGGAGGTGTTCGAGGCCCTGCCGGCCGCGAATGCCTGGAAGCAGAAGACCGTGAACACCTTTCTCGCGCGCCTGGCCGAGAAGGGCGTGCTGAAGGTGACGAAGGACGGGCACGTCAACGTGTACGCCCCGCTGTTGCGGCGGGAACAGTGCGTGGCGAAGGAGAGCGAGCATTTCGTGCGGCGGGTCTTCCGCGGCGCCGCGGGACCGCTCCTGGTCCACCTCTGTGAGCAGGCCGAGCTGTCGAACGAGGAGATCCGCGAACTGCAGGACCTGCTGCGGAAAAAGAAGGGCCGCCCGTGAATCTCGACGCTGGCTTTGGGCTCTTTCTCCAGGCCTCGCTGCGCGGCACGGTGCTCGTGCTGGTGCTCCTGGGACTGCGCCGGCTGCTGCGTCGGTCGGTGCCGGCGATGGTCTGGGCCGCGGGGTGGGTGGTGGTGGCGGTGGTCTGGCTGATTCCCCTGGCGGTTCCGGCCGGCTGGAGTCCGGCGAATCTCTACCGCAGCCGATCTCGCGCCGAGCCCGCCGGACGCCCCGTCATCCCGGCGGATCAACCCCGCCTGGCGGAAGCGCCGAGGCTGAGAGTGGCCGCGCCGGCGCCGATGACAGCAACCCTGCGGAGTGCGCCCCAGCCGGTCTGGAATGTCTACGCGCTCGCCTGGCTCGCCGGCGCAATTGTGCTGGTTGTGGCCCGGTTGGCCACCGGGCGGCGATTTGCCGGCCAAGTGGACCGGCAGGCCCGGCCGACGGATGACCGGGTCAGTTCGGCCGCGAGCCGGGTGGCCCGCGAACTCGGGATGACTTCGATTCCGGAACTCGTCACGACCCCGCTCGTCGATACGCCGGCGTTGTTTGGAATCTTCCGGCCCCGGCTGCTGTTGCCGTGCGACCTCGCGGAGCGGTTGGGTGATGCGGAACTCCGCTGGGTGATGCTGCACGAGCTCGGACACTGCCGGCGGCGGGACCTGTGGTCGCTGGGCCTGCTGCAACTTTCGGTGGCCCTGCATTGGTTCAATCCGCTTGCCTGGCTCGCGCTTCGGCTGGGTCGCGAGGACATCGAACTGGCCTGCGACGAATACGTGCTGTCGCGCGCGGGAGGCGCCGAGCCGTCCGCCTATGGCGAGGTGCTCCTCAGGTTGGCGAGTCCCGCGATGCGCCAGACCGCGCTGTTGTCGGTGGTCGGAATCGCCGAACCCCGACGTCGGCTTCATCGGCGAATCACCATGATCATGGACTTTGCCCCAATGAACCTGCGGCGCGTGGCCTTGGGCGTGACGATGCTGGGGGGATTTGCCCTGGTTGGCTTTACCCAAGAGAAGAAGGAACCAGCGCCATCACCAGCCGCCCCGGAGCCAGTCAGGACCACGACAACGAGGTCCGGCCCGGCTTCGGCGCCTGCCAAGATCTTCGGCCTTAATTACGACCAGCCTTCAAGAGTGCCCGAGCCCCGCGCCCGCGCTGCCGAATGGGAATCGACGGTAAAGCTCGAACTGCGCGCAATTGGGCTGGTGGGGGGCGAGCCGGTGGCGCTGGTTGATGTGGAGGGCGAGCCGATGCTCACCAACTCGACGCGCGGATTCCAGAGCCTGCAGGTCAAGAGCATCGATGTGAAGGCACGTGAACTGGTTCTCGTCGGGATGGGCGGCGCGGTGCGGAGCCTCAGGCTGGAGCATCCCCGCGAGATCAAGTTTCCGGACGTACATGCGGAGATGTTCCTGAGCCCCGAGGGTCTGGCGCGGCGTCGGCAGAGAGCGGAGGCGGCGCGAGGGTACGGACTCGAGCCCGTCGTGATGTCGTGGCCGAAGCTCAACCGGGAAGCCAAGGAAGAGCTTCTGATGAATTACCTCCGCACGGGAGAACTCCTGCAGATCTTCGTAATAAAAGGGAGCGGAGTCACCGCTTCCTCAGGGTTTCTGTTTGAACGTCAGCTCATGGAGCAGCGCGCGGCAGCACGCCAGCGATTCGTCGCCACGCTTTCCCCTGCCCAGCTCGCGGACTACCAGCAAAGCGCCCTGCCGGCGGTGCGAATCGGCCAGGCGACCGCCCAGCTGGACGCCATGAGAACGCGAGCCCGCGAGGCGGCGATTCACCACGACCGGTTTGTGGAGAGCCTCACGGCCGAGCAGCGGGCGCTCTACGAGGAGTATGCCGGAAGCCCTCCGATCAAAGCCACTCCGCTCCCGGGGGTGAACTGATAGCCGGGTAGCTTCCAGCATCCAAGGGGGAGTAAACAGCCTCCACCAATCGCTGCTTGGTTGGCGGCCGGCCTGTGGTCACACTCGCCCCATGGATCCTCTCTGGCTACACCCGCGCGACCAGCTCGTGGCGACGATGGCGCGGATTTACCGGCAGCGCATGACCACGACCTCGGGGGGAAATCTTTCCATCCGCGACACCGACGGCTCGGTCTGGATCACGCCGGCGCGGGTGGACAAGGGCGCGCTCCAGGCGGCGGACATCGTCCGGCTCAAGCCCGACGGCGGCCATGAGGGCGCGCATCCGCCGTCGTCGGAGTGGCCGTTCCATGCGGAGATCTACCGCCGCCGGCCGGATCTCGGCGCGGTCGTGCACGCGCATCCGGGCGCGCTGGTGGCGTTCTCGATCTGCCGCCTGCTGCCCGACACCCGCGTCCAGTCGCATGCCTTCGCCGTCTGCGGGAAGCTCGCCTTTGCGCCCTACGCCTGCCCGGGCACGCAGGAGCTCGGCCGCAACATCGCCGCGGTCTTCGCCGGGGGCGCCGACTGCGTCCTGCTCGAGAATCACGGGGTCGTGATCGGCGGACGCGACCTGGCCGAGGCGTTTCAGCGCTTTGAGACGCTCGAGTATGTCGCGCGCACGCTGGGGTATGCGGCGACGCTCGGGCCGGTCACCACGGTGCCCGCCACGGCGCTGGGTCGCGACACCGAGCCCATCTACGCCGCCCTGCCGCCGGCGCCGCCGGACAATCTCGAGCGGGAGCTGCGGCAGGAGATCTGCCGCTTTGTGCACCGCTCGTACCAGCAGAAGCTCCTGATCAGCACGGCCGGCGCGTTCTCCGCCCGGCTGGGTCCGGACCGGTTTGTGATCACACCGCGGCGGCGCGACCGGCTGAATTTGCGCGCCGAGGGATTGGTCCAGGTGAACGGCGAGGCCTGCAGCATCGGGCAGTCACCGAGCCGCGCGGCCCGGCTGCACGCCGAGATCTATGCCCGGCTGCCGGAGGTCGGCGCGATCATCAACGCCCAGCCGGCCTGCGCCTCGGCCTTTTCCATCACCGCCGTCCCGCTCAACACCCGGACCATCCCGGAAAGCGCAGTCGTGCTCCGCGGCGTGCCGAAACTCCCGTTCCTGCGCCTGGTCGAGGACGCACCCGAGATCGCGCGTCACCTCTCGCTGAAGCAGAGCCCGGTGATCCTCGTGGCGAACGAAGGCGCGGTGGTGGTCGGGCGCACGCTGCTGGAGGCGTTTGACCGGCTCGAGGTGCTGGAGGCGACGGCCGAGGCCGTGCTCACGGCGCGCCCGCTGGGACCGCTGGTGCCGATGTCCGACGCGGCGATGGCCGAGCTGGCGCGGGTCTTCGGGCTCTGATCAGAAGGGGCGCGAGCGGTTGAAAGTTGGCGTTGAAGGTTGAGCGTTCCGCTCCCGCGCTTCGGCGTCCGGCGTTTGCCCGACTCAGTCGATCAGCAGCGCCGTCTGCACGCCGGGCCCGTGCACGCCCTCGATCAGGATCCCCTCGACGTCCGCGGTCTTGGATGGACCCGTGACCCATACGAGGTTCGGGTCGTCGGGCATCGCGGCGAGGGCCGCGGAGAGGTCGGGAAAAATCTGTTCCCGGCGCACGACCGCCACGTGGACCCACGGTGCCAGGGCGGCGAGGCGTGACGACGTGCCCCGGTCGGAGAGGATCAGCGTCCCGGTCTCGGCGACGGCGCCGACGGCGGCGGTGATGCCGAAGTCGTAGTCGTCGACGCGGGTCCGGTCGAAGGTGGTCTCAACGTGGAACGAGGCGGGGAAGAACCCCTGCAGGGCGGGCCAAAGCGCGGGGTCGCAGTAACCGCGGCGCCAGTTGCCCCGCTCGAGCAGCGCGACGAGCTCCGCGGCGGACTTGAGCGGCGTGCCGTTGACGGCGGCGAATCGCGAGAAGAACTGCGCCCAGGCGTCGCCGGCGGGCTGGGCGGCGCGGAGGTGGATCAACTCGCGGTCCCAGTCGGGCAGCGCGGCGCGCTGCGGCAGCGGCGCGAGGGCGGCGCGGACCCGGGCGAGGATCTCGTTGCGCTCGGTGCTCATGATTTTCTCCGCTCCCTCATCCACTGGCGGAACTTTCCGCCCTGCCAGGCGGGCAGCGTGCGCTTCTCCTCCCAGGCGCGCAGCGCGGGCACCGGGATGAACTTCGTCGGGAGGACATTCAGCAGGCGGCCGCCGAGCAGCGCGGCCTTCCAGGCGGCGGGCTGGGACGCGAGCAGCGCCCAGGCGCCCATCGGCGGCGTGCCGACGGCGGCGCGCGCGGCGCCCTCGGCCTTGCCCTTGGCCCGGAGCCGCAGGAGCAGGTCGGGGATCGGGATGTTCACCGGGCAGACCTCGTTGCACGCGCCGCAGAGCGACGACGCCTTGGGGAGGTCGGCGAGCTCGGGGAACTGCTTGCCGGCGAGCAGCGGCGAGAGCACGGCGCCGACCGGGCCGGGATAGACGCTGCGGTAGGCGTGGCCGCTGGCCTGGCGGTAGATCGGGCAGACGTTAAGGCAGGCGCCGCAGCGGATGCAGCGGAGGATCTCGCGGCACTCGGACGCGAGCACCTCGGTGCGGCCGTTGTCGACGAAGACCACGTGCATCTCCTCGGGACCGTCCGGCTGCGTCGCGGCCCGCGGTCCGGAGATGAACTCGGTGTAGACCGTCAGCTGCTGCGCCGTGGCCGAGCGCGCCAGCAGGTTGAGCAGCACGCCGAGGTCGCGGTCGCGCGGGACGAGCTTCTCGATGCCGACGAGCGCGATGTGGACCTTGGGGGCGGCGAGGCTGAAGCGGGAATTGCCCTCGTTCGTGACGAGGACGATGCGACCGCTCTCGACCGAGACGAAGTTGGCGCCCGTGAGCCCGACGTCGGCGGCGAGATACTTGTGCCGGAGGAATTTCCGGGCGCGCCGCGTGATGGTCTCGGGATCGTCGTTGTAGTCGCCGAGCCCCTCGCGCTCGAAACTCTGCGCGATCTCGCGGCGGTTCTTGTGGATGATCGGCCGGACGATGTGGCTGGGGTGGTCGTGGTCGATCTGGACGATGAACTCGCCGAGGTCGGTCTCGAGCGCCTCGATGCCATGCTTCTCGAGGTATTCGGCGAGGCCGATCTCCTCGCTGACCATGGTCTTGGCCTTGACCATCTTGGTGGCGCCCCGGGCCTTCATGATCCCGAGGACGGTGGCGCAGGCGGACTCGGCGGTGGCGGCCCAGTGGACCTTCGCGCCATTGGCCACGAGCTTCGCCTCGACGACCGGCAGGTAGGTGTCGAGGTTCTCGATGACGTGCTGCTTGATCTCGCCGGCGACGGTGCGCAGGTGATTCGGATCGGCGAAGTGGTCGAACAGGAGCTTGGTCCGCTTCTCGTGGGTCGCCTTGGTGCTCTGGTACACGGACGCCCGCTTGTCGGGCGGCAGGTCGGCGGCAAAGCGGTCGATGAGTTGCGTGGCCATGGGATCAGGCGGGCTGACCGGCGTTGACCAGCGCGTCGCGCAGGACCTGCGCCAGATGCCGGGTCTTGATGGGCTGGCCGTCCTTTTCCGCGAGCCCGCCCATGTGCATGAGGCAGCTCATGTCGCCCGAAACGAGGAAGTCGGGTTTCGCGGCGCGGATGTGGTCCAGCTTGAGATGGCCCATGCTGCTCGAGAGATGGGGAAAGCTCACCGAGAACGTGCCGCCGAATCCGCAGCACTGCTCGGCCTCGCCGAACGGCACCACGGTCAGGCCCTCGATGGACTGCAGCAGCGCGAGGGACGCCGCCTCGCTGGCGGTGCCGCGATTGTGGCAGTTGCGGTGGAAGGCGACGGTGGCGGCGAGGCGTCCCGGCCAGCGGGTGAGGCCGAGGCCGTTCACCAGGTAATCGGCGAGTTCCCACGTCTTGCGGGCGAGCTGCTGGACCGCGGGGAGGTCAGCCTCGTGCTCGAATTCCAGGAGCGCGCCGTGGCGCAGCATCGCGGCGCAGGACCCGGACGGCACCAGCACCGGCGTCTCGCCGGCGAAGGTCGCCACGGTGTGCCGGACGACCTTGCGCGACGACGGCCAGTCGCCGCCGTTGAACGCCGGCTGGCCGCAGCAGGTCTGGCCCTCGGGAAACTCCACCGTCACGCCCGCGTGCTCGAGCACCTCGACGGTGGCCTTTGCGACATCGTCGTAGAACGCGTCGCAGAGGCACGTGGCCATGAGCTGGACCCGGCGCGCGGGGCCGAGGGGCAGGCGGGGGAGCTGGGAGGACGAGGCCATGCGACGGTCAGGGTGCCTTGATCGCAGAATTACTTCCGCTGGGCAAGATGCTCCCGCTCGTACTTCTGGACCGTCGGGAGCCACGCGCGGTCGCCCGGCGTGTTCTGCCGGCGGCAGTGCTCGTCCCAGACCGCGGCGAACGGCAGGGTCTTGAGCTCCTCGAGCAGGACGAGCCGGGCGGTGTGGTCGCCGGCGGCCTCGAGCTCGCGCAGGCGGGCGGACGGCTCGAGCAGGGCGGCCAGGAGGCACTTGAGGGCGTTGCGCGTGCCAAGGACCCAGGCGGCGACGCGGTTGATGCTCGCGTCGAAGTAGTCGAGACCGATGGCGGTGCGGGGCAGAAAGCCGCCGCGGACCAGTTCCTCGAACAGCGCGCGCGTCGGGTCGTCGAGCAACACCACGTGGTCGCTGTCCCAGCGCACGCCGCGGCTGACGTGGAGCAGCAGGTACGGCACGTACTGCAGCACCGACGAGACCTTGTCGGCGACCGACTCGGTCGGGTGGAAATGGCCCATGTCGAGGCAGAGCGTCTTCCTCCGGGTGACGGCGTAGCCGAGGTAGAACTCGTGCGAGCCGACGACGTAGCTCTCGGAGCCGATGCCGAAGAGCTTGCACTCGACCGCGTCGCGATGGATGCGCTCGTCGATCGGCTCCTTGAACACGGCGTCGAGCGACGCCTC
>CAZUQB010000035.1:0-13614 GCA_964622405.1 uncultured Opitutaceae bacterium
CGGGCCACTTGGCCCGGTTGCGCCAGTCCTCCTCGGTGATCTTGTACTGCTTGTAGGCCACGGTCTGGCGCTCCTTGAAGCGCCGGAGCTGTTCCTCCGGGCTGATGTGCAGCCAGAACTTGCCGACGATGATCCCATGGTCGGCAAGCTGCTCCTCGAAGTCGACGATCTCGCCGTACGCGCGGCCCCATTGGTCCGGCTTTGCAAAGCCCTCGACGCGCTCGACCAGCACGCGGCCGTACCAGGAGCGGTCGAACAGCGTGCTCTGCCCGGCGCGCGGGAGGTGCCGCCAGAACCGCCAGAGGTAGTGCTGCGCGCGTTCCTCGTCGGTCGGCGCCGCGATGCCGACGACCCGGTAGAGGCGCGGGTCCATCGCCTGCGTCACGCGCCGGATGGCGCTGCCCTTGCCGGCGGCATCCCAGCCCTCGAACATGAGGACCATCGAGCGGCCCTTTTCGTGCGCGGCCCACGCCAGCTTGGCGAGGCGGCTCTGCTCCCGCTCCAGCGCCTTGGCGTACTCGGCCGGGGTCAGCCGCTGGGTGAGGTCGACCCGGCCGAGGACCGAGTCCGAGGCGCGCCGGGCGGGCGGGCGCGGCGCCGGCGCGGGCACGGTCACCTTTGGCCGGGCGGCGGGCGGGGTCGCCGCGGCCTTGAGACACGCGGTGAGCGCCTCGAGGAGGATCCGGCCGGCGGTCAGCTCGCGGTAGCGGCGGTCGGTGGCCTCGATGACGTGCCAGGGCGCCGCCGGCGAATCGGTGTGGCGGAGCGCGCGGGCCGAGACCTTGGTGAAGCGATCGTAGAGCTTGAAGTGCTTCCAGTCGTCCGGCGCGATCCGGCCGTCGCGCTCCAGCTTCTTGAGCCGCGCCTTCTGCGCGACCTTGGGCAGGTGGAGCCACAGCTTCACGAAGACGGCCCCGTCGGCGGCGAGCATGTTCTCGAAGGCCACGATCCGGTCGAGGGCGCGGTCGAAGCGCCCGGACTTCATCTCGTGGAAGACCCGCCGGATGATCGGCTCCGTGTACCACGAGCCGAAGAGGATGCCGATCCGGCCGCGTGCGGGCAGGGCGCGCCAGAAGCGCCAGTAGGGCGGGCGCTCGCGCTCCTCGTCGGACGCGGCCCAGAACGCGTGGGTGCTCACGCCGCGGGGATCGAGCCATTCGTTGAGCCGGTGCACCAGGTCGCCCTTCCCGGCGCCGTCGGCGCCCGAGACGATCACGATCACCGGGAATTTCTGGGTGCGCAGCTGGAAGTGCGCCTCGAGGAGGCGCGACCGGAGCTTGGGCAGGGCCGCGTCGTAGCGGGCCTGGGTGAGCGAATGACCGAGTTCAGCGGAGTCGAACATGGCGGGTGGGGGTGGCGGTGAACGACGGACCAGCCGCGCCGCGGCCCGGGCCGCGGCGGGAGGAGGGGGAGGGAAAAAGTCAGGCGATCGAGCCCGGGACGCTGCCGCCGCGGACGGCGGCGAGGCAGCGGGCGGTGACGGCCTCCAGCGCGCCCTCGCCGTCGACCTCGTGGAGCAGCCCGGCGCGGCGGTAGTACGCGATCAGGGGCTCGGTCTGGGCGTGGAAGGTGGCGAGGCGGGCCCGGATCGTGTTCGGGTTGTCATCCGCCCGCTGGTACAGCGCTCCGCCGCAGGCGTCGCAGATGCCGGGCTGGCGCGGCGGCTTGAACTCGAGATGATACGGCGACTGGCACTCGCGGCAGATCATGCGGGCCGAGAGGCGCCGGATGATCGTCTCGTCGGACACCTTGATGTGCACCACGTACGCGAGGCGCCGGTTCAGCCGGGCGGCCATTTCCATCAGGGCGGTGGCCTGTGGCAGTGTGCGCGGGAAACCGTCGAGCACGAAGCCGGCATGGGTGTCCGGCCGGGAGAGGCGCTCCTCGACCATGGCCTCGGTCACGTCGTCGGGCACCAGCTCGCCCCGGTCCATGTAGGTGCGCGCCAGCCGGCCGAGCTCGGTGTTGTGCTTCAGGTTGTCGCGAAAGAGATCGCCGGTGGCGAGGTGGGGGATCTTCAGCTCGGCGCAGATGCGCTCCGCCTGGGTGCCCTTGCCGGAGCCGGGACCGCCGAGCAGGACAAGGTCGAGGCTGGGGCGCGCGAGGTGCGGGGGCAGCTGGGACAGGCGCTCGGTCGCGATGATGCCCGCGGCCTGGGTCCGCGTGGCGAAGGTCGCGTGTCCGTCCTCCAGCGCCGCGACAAACTCCGTCAGGCGGCCGCCGACCTCGGCGGAGGTGCCCTCGCCGCTGAGGATGGCGAGGTGGCCGCTGTCGACGTAGTGCTCCAGCAGCGGGCCGGTCGTGCGGTGGAACACCCGGAGTCGGTGCTCGACGAGCGTGGGGGTGTCGTCGGGCCGCGGCCGGAGCGTGCCGTGACAGAGGTCGCAGAGGCCCGCGACCTGCGGGGCGTGGAGCGTGTGGTGCCACGGGGCGTTGCACTGGCTGCAGATCAGGCGGCCCGAGAGCCGCCGCGTGATCTCGGCGTCGGAGGCGCGCAGGTAGATCACGGCGTCGAGCGGCAGGTTGAACCGCTGCAATAGCTGGTCGAGGAAGCGCGCCTGTTCCACGGTGCGGGGGAAGCCGTCGAAGAGGATGCCCTGCCACGGCGGGTGCTGCTCGCACCATTCCTCGATCATCGCGTCAACCACCTCGTCGGGCACGAGCTCGCCCTGCTCCATGTACCGCCGCGCGAGCAGGCCGAGCGCCGTGCGCGAGTTGAGGTGCTCGCGGAACAGCTCGCCGGTGGCGATGTGGTGGAGGTCGAAGCGCGCGCAGAGGTGCGCGGCGTGGGTGCCTTTGCCGACACCCGAGGGTCCGATGAGGGCTAGATTCATGGCCAGGCGGGGGGATAAACGGGGCCGGACGACCGGGGACGCCGCGGGGTCGCGCACCCGGCGTGCCTCCGCCGGAGCGACGGAGGACAACCTCGCTGGATTCGATCTGATCCGAGGTTCTTCGTGTGCCGCCAGTATCGCAGAAGCCGCGGGCGCGGGCTTCGCATTTCTTGGCAAATGTGGGGCGCGTGTTGGGCGCGCCCCGGCTACCACTCGGCGAAGATCCGGTCCGCCACGAAACGCGCCACCGTCCGCCGCGGCGCCGCCGCGGTCCGCAGTCCCCGGCCGCGATAGAGAGGAAAATCGTTCGGCTGCCGGGGGGCCTCGGGCTCCACCGCCAGTGCCGTGCTGGCCCGGAACCGCAGGTGGTAGGTCGCCGCCGCGGGTGTCCCGGCATTCACCGTGTAGGTGGCCGCGGACTCGCGCACCGGGAAGGTGAGCGTGACGCGGTCGCCGGCGCGCAGGCCGCGCACGACCAGATGACGGCCGACGCGCTCCGTTTCCAGCCGTTCCCCCGCGCGCTCCAGCCGGGCCGCGGCCAGCTCCACCCAGTGCGGAATCCGCACCGCCACGCGCAGCGGGGCCTTGATCAGGAGGTCGACGCGGCCCTCGTACGGCAGGTGGCTTAGGACGTCGACGGTCCGCCCGCTCCGGTTGAGCAGCAGGTTGACGGTGGCCGCGCCGGTTTCCTCGCGCAACGCGCCCTCCCACGCGTAGTAGATCGCCTGGCTCGCGTTGCCGGTGCAGCAGTGCATCACCCACGGGTCGGTCACCATCCCGGGCTTGGTGAGGCCGAAGAAGACGCCGACGCTGCGGTTGATCACGTCCTCGGTCGTCTCGAACGGGGCGGGATAGCGGGCGGTGTCGGTGCGCTCGGGCTGCCGCGCGCAAAACTCCGCGAGGGCGGCCGCGTCGGTGAGCTGCTGCTCGGCGAGCTGGTTGCGGACGATCGCGTCGACGTCATCCCAGTAGTCGCCGGCCCCCGCGTCGGTCAGGCGGATGGCCAGCCCGACGAGGTCGGCCAGCCCGCAGCCCTCGCAGGCGAGCCCGGGCGGATGGGTGTTGATCCAGCCGAGCCGGCGCAGGCCCTGGGACCAGGTGAACTCGTAGGCGGAGCGCACGAACTCGATGGCCCGCTCGTCCTGGACATTCAGCGCGTGGTAAAGGATGCCCCGCAGGGCGATCGCGCGGGCGTGGAAGTGCAGCGGCCAGTGGCCGTACTCCGCGCCGCTCCGGAAAGGGGCGTCTGGGAGGATGCGGGCACCGTCCGGCGCCGCCGGATCCAGCGCGAGCGTGCCGCCCCAGAACTTGCCCTTCATCGCGTAGCGGGCGACCCGCTCGGCGAGCTCGCGCGCGACGGGATCGCCGGTCAGGCGATGGAGCTGGGCGGCGGCGTAGATCTGGTGACCCTGGAAACAGGTGACGGAGCCCTCCGGGCCCTCGCGGTCGCGCGTGGCCTCGGTGGTGTCGATCCAGCCGGAGCGCGGGTAGACAAATCCGTCGTGCCACCCGCCGCGGTGCGGGTAGAACGAGTAGTCGTCGCGGTCGACCGCGATGCGCCGCAGCCCGCGGATGAGGGCGGCGCTGGCGGCGGCGGTGTCCGCGCCGTTCACGGCGCGCCACGCGGCGAGGGCGCGGACCATCCGGGCGACGCCCCAGACGCTGGCAAAGTCCTCGTCGCGGCCCTGGCCGTAGAGCTCGGCGCTGTTGTTGTAGATGTTCCGCCACGGGCGCGCCGGCGTGAAGCGGTCCCAGTAGAGCCCGTCGTCGATGCGCGACAGCAGCTCGGCGCGGTAGGTCGCCTCGAGGTCGGCCCGGAAGTCCGAGCCGGACACGAGCCGGAGGAGCGGCAGCGCTTCAGCGAGCTTGGGATCGAGCGGGATGTCGGCCGACCAGTGGCGCAGGAAAGGCGTGCGCACATGGAAGTGCCCGAGCCCGTACATGGTCATCAGCGCCGGATCCAGCGTGTTGAGCATGCCGCGGATCGCGAGCGCGGCGCGGTCGGCGAGATCAAGCGTGTCGGGAATCTCGAGCGGCTGCGACCGGCCGGAAGGAACGACGGAGGAGGAGGCCACGGGCCGAGCCAAGCTCAGATTTGCGTCGGACGAAACCAGAAAGCGCGGGTCCGGCGGCCTGCGCGGTTGAAGGTTGAGGATTGAGCGGCAGGCCGCGCCCCCTCAACCCTCAGCCACCAACTCCGCCCCGCGGCTCACGCCGCCGAGCTGCCGTGGAGATTCGCGCGCCAGACGGTGGGACTCTCGCCGACGATGCGGCGGAACACCCGGTTGAACTGCGAGAGCGACTGGAAGCCGGCCTCGAACGCCGCCTCGCTGACGGTCTTCTGCGGATTCTGCAGGAGGTTCTTCACCTTCTCGACGCGCAGGTGGGCGAGGTAGTCGGTGAAGGTGAGCCCGGTGGCCTGGCGGAACATCTTGCAGAAATAAAACGCGCTCGTGTTCACCGCCTTGGCGGCCTGGAGGAGGCTGACCTCCTCGGTCTGGTGCTCCATGATGTAAAGCTTGGCCTTAGTGATCATCGGCGCCTCGGCCTGCTCCTTCATCACGGTCAGCTGGGTGCTGATCTCGGCCAGGTGCTTGGCGAAGATCGTGAGCAGCCGCAGGACCGCCTCATACTGGGTGCGTTCGAGCACGCGCGTCTGGAAGTAGGCCTCCTCGAGCTTCTTCACGTCGACATCCATCCCGAACTTCAGCAGGTCGCGGGTCACCTTCTTGAACTCGCGCTGGTTCGGCTGGTGCAGGAGCACGCCACCCGTCTGGAGGAAGGCGATGACATTTTCCCCGACGCGCACGGGCACGGCGGAATCGCACAGGCCCGCGAAGCACTTCAGGGTCTGCGGCTCGAGCCGGGCCTCCTGCTCGACCCGGGCTTGGAGCTCGAGGCACGAGGCGCAGGACTTGTTCGTCCGCGCGAGCAGGGCGCAGAAAGGCGACTCGTGGGGCGCGCCGTGGAGCGGCAGCTCCAGCGAGTTCACCGCGCGCAGGGCGAGCGGCAGGGAAAAGGTGTCCGCGAACGCCTTGGTGTAGTCGCGGAAGATCTTGCTCGCCTTGAGGCTCTGGACCAGCTCCGACGGGGGCGGGTGCGGGGTCTCGGTGTTGTCCACGAGGACAAGAAATGCGCAGCCGGCGCGGACTTTCAACTTGGAACGGTGGATTCACCTCGGCCAGTCCGGCACCAGGCCTGAATAACCACGAGGCGCCCGTCGGCAACAGCGCCCTTTCGGCCGGCGACGGCGCGGGGCTAAACCACCGCCGCCCGGTACATGGCCATGATCTTGGCGGGCGGGATGTCGGCGAGCAGGTTGTGGATGTTCGCGAACATGTAGCCGCCGCCGTCGCCGAGGATGCCGACGTTGCGGGCGACCTCGCGCCTGATCTCCTCGACCGATCCCAGCGGCAGCGTGTGCTGCGAATCGACCCCGCCGCCCCACAGCGCCATCCGGCCGCGGACTTTCTCTTTCCACTGGGCCGGCGAGTGGCCGCCGGCGGGCCACTGGACGGGATTCAGGATGTCGGTGCCGCTGGCGACGATGAGATCGAGGATCTCGTAGAGCGCCCCGCAGGAATGGAGAAACGTCTTCGCGTGCGGCGCGAGCCGGTGGAGCTCGGCGTTGTGGCGCTGGCGATAGGGCAGGAAGAGCTCGCGGAAGGTCGCCGGGGACGCCATGAGCGAGCCCTGGTTGCCCCAGTCGTCGGCGTCGGTGCCGATGATGTCGATGTAGTCGCGGATCTCCGGCAGCAGGGCGCGGGCGTTGCGCAGCGTGTATTCGAGGTGGAGGTCGTGCAGCTCGTGCACGAAGTCCGGGTCCTCCAGGCACAGCACGGGGAACACCGCGAGGCCGCCGTAGCCGTGGATGCAGAGCCCCATGCTCAGCTGGCCCCAGAAGAACACGGCGCGGTCGGTGCTCTCGCGGACCCGGCGGCAGGTGTCGCGCAGCGAACGGATCTGGTCGTCGCGCAGCAGGCCGCGCTCCAGCGCCGCGCGGACTTCCCTCAGGTCGGGGCGGGGCAGGTCGCCGTCGAGGATGAGCGGCTGCCCGGCGTGCTCGTCGTTGAAGACGAACGCCCCGCGGGGCATGCGCGTGTTCTCACCCTGCGTGATGGTGCCGTCGGCCAGCGTGCGATAGTCCGTCGGGTTGCGCACCTGGGCGCCCGGGATCCGGCCGTTGAAACTGTAGGGATGCCATTCGCCCGAGGGCTCGTACGCGTTCGTCAGCCCGTCGCCTTCGACGATCACCACGTCGCATCCCAGCGCATCGAGCACGTCGACGTGCGGCAGCGCCAGCATCTGCAGGGTGTCGTGCACGCGCGTCGGCTTCACCGGCAGGTGCAGCGCGGCCCGCAGCGCCTGGTAGGAGAACGCCGAGACGCCCGTCGAGCGCATGCCTCCCAGGTCCCGGGGCACGCGGTCCACGGGCTGGAAGTTGAGGGCGGCTAGCACCCGCTCGCGGGAGGTCATTGGGCCGGAATCGTCCGGACGTCGGCGCGACTTGGCGGAAAGGGGCGGCGGCTAGGCGGCGATGACGGTTTCCTTGCGGCTGACCTGACGGACCGGGCGCGCCTCGGGGCGCCCGAAGTGGAATCCATCGGTATCCTCGTAGGCAACCATCGCCTTGCGCGCGCTGGTCCACACCAGCACCAGGCTGCCCAGCGCCACCAGCGCGCCGGCGAGCATCAGGATCGAGATCATGGTGGGTTGGGGTTGAGGGTTCGGTAGAGCTTGGCGCCAGTATGGACCCATCGCCGCGGCCCAGCTACGCGGCACTTGGCGGAGAGCACGCATTTCTTGTCATGCGTCCGCGGCATAAGTCGGAAACACCGGAGCCGTCCCAGTCTCTGCCCTCCCGGCAATCGAGGAGGGCAACCTGGCTGTCACGTAATCTTTACCGCCGGACTGTCCAATTCTTGCAGTAGGGCATTGCAATCGGCTGGAGATATTTGTGGCGTAGGCGGCAATCAACTTGCGCCAGCAAAGGAAAAGTCCCTTTCGAGCGGCTCACGCCGGTCGGAAATTCCTGAGCAAGGACTCGGTCGGTCTCCGGACCGGGAGCCAGGCGCGACCCGCAAACGCGGGAGCAACCGCCAACCCAACCTGACTGTTATCATGAAGTCCCTTCGGCTTTGCTTTGCCCTGACGATGATGCTCGCGACGGCTGTTGTCAGCTTCGCCACCATCGGCACGGCGTACCAGATGCAGCTCGGCAATCCGAGCAGCGCCACCACCACGACCACCAACCACGATCACTACCTGATCCAGCGCGACCAGTACGCGATGGATTACAGCGACGTGAACGGTGAGCCGAACTGGGTCAGCTGGGACCTCACGATCGACGACGTCGGCTCGAGCGGCCGGTCCAACTTCATCCAGGACACCACACTGCCCGCCGGCTTCTACCAGGTGCTCACCACCGACTACTCGGGCTCGGGTTACGATCGCGGCCACATGTGCCCGTCGGCCGATCGCACGGTGACGGTCGCGGACAACCAGATCGTTTTCTACATGTCGAACATGATCCCGCAGGCCCCGGACAACAACCAGGGGGTGTGGGCGAACTTCGAGTCGTACTGCCGCACGCTCGCCGGCGCAGGAAACGAGCTGCTCATCACCTGTGGTCCGAGCGGATTCGGCGGTTCGCGCCTGCCGAGCGGCGCCGCCGCCATCCCGGGCTATGTCTGGAAGATCGTCGTGGTCGTGCCCACTGGTCCCGGGATGGCGGTGGATCGGATCACCAGCGCCACGCGGGTCATCGCGATCAAGATCCCGAACACCGCCGGCGTGCGGAGCGACCCGTGGCAGAAGTACATCACCACCGTCGCCCAGATCGAGGCCGACACCGGCTTCACGTTCTTCACCAATCTTCCGCCGGCCGTGGCCGCGACGCTCCGCACGGTCGTGGACGGCGATTCGCCGGTCGACGTCCCGCTGATCACTACCCAGCCGTCCAGCCAGACCACCGTGGTCGGCGGCAGCGCGACATTCACCGTGGTCGCCACCGGCACGGCCCCGCTGACCTACCAGTGGTTCAAGGACGACGTGGCGGTCGACGGCGCCACCGGCGCGAGCCTCACCGTCAACAATGTCCAGGCCACCGATGTCGGGCAGTATGACGTGGTCGTCAGCAACGCCGCGGGCTCGGTCACCAGCAACGCCGCCTCGCTCATCGTGACGGGGCTCCCGCCCAGCATCGTGACGCAGCCCGGGTCGGTGACGGTCAACGCCGGCACCAATGTCACCCTGGCCGTCACCGCGACCGGCTCGCCGACGCTGAGCTACCAGTGGCGGAAGGACGGCGGCGACCTGGCGGGCGCCACCAGCAGTGCGCTGGTCATTCTCAACGCCCAGGCGGGCAACGCGGGCATCTACGACGTGCGCGTGTCGAATTCGGTCAACACCACCTACAGCGCGCAGGCTTCGGTGGTGGTCAACCCCGCCGCGCCCACCATCACCACGCAGCCGTCCAGCCAGACGGTCCCGGTCAATGGCAACGTCACGTTCACGGTGGCTGCCACCGGCACCGAGCCGCTGGCCTACCAGTGGCAGAAGGGGAGCGTCGACATCGGCGGCGCCAATGGTCCGAGCCTCGCGCTCACGGGCGTGACCAGCGCGGCCCAGGGTGACTACGAGGTCGTGATCACGAATTCGCTCGGCACCGCGGTCTCGAACCACGCGAACCTCACGGTGACCGAGGCGACGCCGAGCACGATCTATTGGAATTTCGGCACGAGCGCCGCGAATGCCGGCCCGACCAGCGGGCTCCCGGGCGATGTGACCGGCGGAGTGGTTCTCCAGGGCAACAACAACGGCACCACGACGCTGCTCACGACGACCTCGGCCTCGGGCACGTACGCCGGCGCCTCGGGCGGCTACAACGCCGGAGCCGCCGCGCGCGTCGGCGCCCTCACGACCGGCGCGAACGGCTCGGCCTATTTCGAGGTGACGCTCACGCCGAACGCCGGCAAGCGCCTCCAGGTCACGGGTCTCACGTTCGGTTCCCGCAGCACGGGCACCGGCCCCCAGGCGTACACGATCCTCGCCAGCTACGACTCGACCGTCCTTCAGCCGGTGGGGTCGGGGACTCTCCCGAACAACAGCACCTGGGCCTATTACTCCTCGGCGTTCACACCCGTGACGGGCAGCGACGGTTCACCCGTCACGTTCCGCATCTACGGCTACAATGGCGCCGGATCCGCGGTTGCCGGCACCGCCAACTGGCGCATCGATGACCTCAAGGTCACGGTCGCCACGCTCTCGACTCCGGTCGTTGGGGTCGCCCCGAGCGTCACGTCCACCACGCCCGCCAACGGTGCGACCGAGGTTGCGGCCTCGAGTCCGATCACGATTGCCTTCAGCGCGCCGGTCACGGTGACCGGCCAGTGGTTCACGATCACCAGCGCTTCCATGGGCACCATGGCCGCCACCGTCACCGGCGGCCCCAGCACCTTCACGCTCACCACGCCGATCAGCTTCGCGAACAGCGACACGGTCACGGTGAATGTCCTGGCCGCCCAGATCGTCGACCAGGCCACCGGCACCGCGCATCCCGCCGCGAACACGACCTTCAGCTTTGTCACGGCGGCTTCCTCCGCCCCGGTGCCTCCCAGCATCCTGACGCAGCCGACGCCGGTCGCGGCGATTGTCGGTGACAATGTGAGCTTTACCGTCGCGCCGTCCGGCACGGCCCCTTTCAGCTATGTCTGGCGGAAGAACGGCACGCCGATCTCCGGCAACGCCTCGGCCCTCACGGCCACGCTCTCCCTGCCGTCGGTCACGTTGGGTGACCAGGGAGGCTACGACTGCATCGTCGCCAACGTCGCGGGCAACATCGTCAGCGGGTCGGCGGCCCTGACCGTCACGGCCCTGCCGCCGGCGATCACCAGCCAGCCGACCAGCCAGACCGCCACGCTCGGCGGCTCCGCCTCGTTCAGCGTCGGCGTCTCGGGTACCGCGCCCTTCAGCTACCAGTGGACGCGGGACAATGTCCCGCTCGATGACGGTGCCGGCATCAGCGGCGCCCACAGTGCGACCCTGCTCCTCTCGCCGGTCGCGGCGGCGCAGGCCGGATCTTACAAAGTCACGGTCACGAACAGCGTGACCTCCGTCACCAGCAACGCGGTGACGCTCGCGGTGGCGACCTCGGCGGCCAATGCGATCAAATGGAACTTCGGCACGGCGGCGCCTAGCAGCGGCCTCCCGGCCGACCTCACCGACGGGGTGGTCAGCCAGGGCAACAACAATGGCACGACGGCGCTGCTCACCGCGGTGTCGGTCTCGTCGGGCTATGCGGGCGCCACCGGCGGCAACAACGCCGGGGCCGCCGCGCGCACCGGCGCGCTCAACCGCAATGTCGGCGGCTCGGCATATTTCGAGTTCACGCTGCGTCCCTCCGCCGCGGCCCAACTGGTTGTCAGCGGGCTCAGCTTCGGCGCCCGCAGCACGGGCACCGGCCCGCAGGCGTTTGCGCTGTTCAGCAGCGCCGATGGGTACGCGGCTGCGGTCGCGACCGGGAGTCTCGCGAACAACAGTGCGTGGGCGCTGCTGACACCGACCTTCGCGCCGATCACGGGCGCCGCGGGTGCGCCGATCACGTTCCGTCTCTACGGGTACGCGGGCACCGGTTCGCCGTCCGCCGGCACCGCCAACTGGCGGATCGACGACCTCGCCGTCACCGCCTGGACGCTGGCTACGCCGCCGCTGGTGGTGGCGACCGCGCCAGCCGCGGTGCCGGGCGGCGTCGCGATCACCTCGCCGATCACCGTCACGTTCAACCAGCCGGTCGCGACGAACGGCGCCTGGGTGTCGGTCGCGAGCGGCTCGGGCCCCGTCGGGTTCTCCGTTTCGGGCGGTCCCACGAGCTTTACCCTGACGCCGACCAGCCCGTTGCCGTACAACGAGACCATCACGGTCACGGTTTCCGGCGCGCAGGTGAGCGATGCCGTTAGCGGCTATTTCCCGATGGCCGCGGATTACACGTTCAGCTTCACGACCGAACTGCCGCCGCCGCCTGCGATCACGTCGGCGCCAGCGGCGACCACGGCCACGGTGGGCGACACGGTCACCCTCACGGTCGCGGCTTCAAGTCCGGTGGCGATGACCTACGAGTGGCGCAAGGACGGGCTGCCGATCAGCGGAAATCCCTCCGCCGGCACCCCGAGCCTGACCTTCAGCTTTGTTCACACGGCGGACTCGGGCAGCTACGAGTGCTGGGTGAGCAACATCGGCGACACGACGCCAAGCGGCCCCGCGATCCTCACGGTGAACAAGGCCGCGGCCGCGGTGATGCTGGGACAGCTTGAGTCAACCTACACCGGGGCGCCCAAGCCGGCCGCGGTGAGCACCATTCCGGCGAACCTGGCCTGTGCGGTGACCTACGACGGTGCGGCGGCGGCCCCGGTCAACGCCGGCTCCTACGCGGTGCTCGCGACAATCCAGGACGTCGATTACGAGGGCTCCGCGGTCGGCACGCTGGTGATTCATCCCGCGGCCGCCGTGGTGGAAATCTCGCGGCTGTTCCAGGCCTACACCGGCACGCCACGACCGGTGGACGTCGATGTGGTGCCGGACCTTCCGTTCACTGTCACCTACAACGGGGCTCCCACTGCTCCGACGCTCCCGGGTTCCTACCTGGTCGTCGCCACGGTCACGGATCCGAACTATGCCGGGACCGCCGCGGCGACGCTCCGCATCGGAGTCACGGTGCTCACGGGCCATGCCCCGAGCCTGAGCGGCAGCTCCGCCGTGGAGGGCTCGATGGAGGTGGTGACGGGCGAGAGCTTCACGCTGTCGGGCGCGACAACCGTCGCCGGCGACCTGCTGCTGCCGGGCACGCCCACGATCAAACTCAGCGGCCGCGGCGCCTATGGGGTGCTGATTGACGGCACCGGCGCCACCGCGCCGGCCGGCTATACCGTCAGTCTCTCTGGCAGTGCTGTCGTGGGCCGGGTCCTGCGCCGGGTCGACCCCGACGTCCTCCCGGTCGTGGCGGTGCCGCCCGCGCCGGCGGGCACGCGGTCGGTCCAGCTCACACGCGCGGGCGCGAGCCCGGGCGACTTCGCAACCCTGCGCGACCTTACGCTGACCGGGGCGGCCGGCCATGTGACGGTGCCGGCGGGCAACTACGGCACGTTCAGGGCGACGGGCGGCGGCTTCGTGCTCGGCGTGGCCGGCGCGCTCGAGCCGTCGGTCTACAGCTTCGACAGCCTCACCCTGACCGGCACCGGGGACATCCTCGTGGTCGGCCCGGTGATCGTGACGCTGGCGAACGGCGCGACCTTCAACACCACCGTGGGCAATCCGCTCCGGCCTGATTTCCTGGTGCTCCGCACGGCCAACGGCGGCGTGACCCTGAGTGGCACGGCAGTGGTCCATGGCTCGATCGTCGCTCCGAAGGGAACGGTCACGCTCAGTGGCAAGACCGAGGTGCGCGGCACCGTGACGGCCGATCGCGTGTCGGTGAGCGGTGACTCGCAGATCGTCGAACCCGCACCGGTGACCCCGTAAGGGGTGGCCGGGCCGAATCACGCCAGGGCGGATCCAGCGCGTCCGCCCTGGTTTGCTCTCGAACTTGGGCGTTGAGAGTTGGGCGCCGGGCGGTGAGCGTTCGGCTTTTCCCGCCCCATGAAGACCCTGGTTCCCCTCGCCGCCGACTGGCGGGTCATGCATGCCGAGCCCTGGCTCGGGCCGACGGTGGCGTGCTCGGCGCTGCCGCTCGACGAGCGCTGGGTGCCGGCGCAGGTGCCGGGCGACGTCCACCTCGACTACGAGC
>CAZUQB010000036.1:0-13415 GCA_964622405.1 uncultured Opitutaceae bacterium
CCTTCTCGTAGGTGCGCCCGGCCGCAGTCAGCTTGGCGAGGTACTCGCGATAGAGGTCAGACCGCTCGCTCTGGCGGTAGGGGCCGAAGGCGCCGCCGACCTTGGGACCCTCGTCCCAGTTGAGTCCCAGCCAGGTCAGGCTGTCGTAGATGACATTGAGGAACTGCTCGCTGTTGCGTTCCTTGTCGGTGTCCTCGATGCGGAGCACGAACGTGCCGCCGGTGTGGCGGGCGTACAGCCAGTTGAACAGCGCGGTGCGGGCGCTGCCAATGTGGAAGAACCCGGTGGGACTGGGGGCAAAACGGACGCGGACCTGGGACATGACGACGGAGGGATTGTGGCTTGTGCTGGATCGAAACGGCCAGCAAGAACCACGGCATGGCCGCTGTCAAAGCCGCTCCCCTCGATCCACCGGACCTCGCCGCCCGCTTCACCGCCGCCGCGCGGCGGGCGGGCTTTGTCGCGACGACTTTCGGCGCCATCGACGGCTGTCCGCTGCTGGCCCTGACGCGGCGCACGCCCGGCCCACGGCCCCGCCTCTACCTCTCGGCCGGCATCCACGGCGACGAACCCGCCCCGCCCCTCACGCTGCTCGCGCTGCTCGAGGCGGGATTCTTCGACGATCGCGCCCACTGGTTCCTCTGTCCCATGCTCAACCCCGCCGGGCTGGCCCGCGGCACCCGCGAGAATCCCGCCGGGATCGACCTGAACCGCGACTACAAGCACCGGCAGTCGCCGGAAATCCAGGCCCACGTGCACTGGCTCCAGCGCCAGCCGAACTTCACCGCCTGCCTCTCGGTGCACGAGGACTGGGAGTCCAAGGGCTATTACCTCTACGAGCTGAACCCGACCGGGCGCTGCAGCCTCGCCGAGCGCATGCTCGAGGCGGTCGCCCCGGTCTGCCCCGTCGACCACAGCCCGGTCATCGACGGCCGCGAGGCCCGCGCCGGGATCCTGCGTCCCGTCGCCGATCCCGCGCTCCGCGAGCTCTGGCCCGAGTCGATCTACCTGCGCGCCCATCATTCCACGCTGACCTACACGCTCGAGTCGCCCTCCGCGTTTCCGCTCGAACAGCGGATCGCGGCGCATCAGGCCGCCCTCGCAACCGCGGTGAGCCACCTGACGAAACCGGACCGGTGAACCGGTGGCCTTCCGTCAGCGCCGGTGGAGGCCGTGCTGGGACAGGAAGGCCGTCAGGTCGTCGGGCAGCGGCGCGCGAAACACGTGGTCGAAGCCGGTCGCCCGCAGGTCGATCTCCGCGCAATGCAGCGCCTGGCGCTCCAGCAGCAGCCGCGCGGCCAGCGCCGGGGTCCAGCCCGTGGTGATGAAGTCGAGATAGAGGCGATCGTCGGGTCCGTAGATCTTGTCGCCGACGAGGGGAAAGCCCAGCCAGTGCGCGTGCACCCGGATCTGGTGCTTGCGCCCGGTGTCGGTCACGACCCGCGCCAGCGTGAAGCCCCCGCCGGTCGCGAGCGGCGTGAAGTGGGTGACCGACGGCTGGCCGCCGGCCACCACCGTGGACTTCACGTAGACGGGGCTCGAGGTGTCGTCGCCCAGGGGCTGGTCGACCGTGACGGGGCCGGGCAGTTCGCCGACCAGCACCGCCTCGTAGACCTTGCCGACACGCCGGCCCTGCATCGCGGTCTGCAGACGGCTCGCGGTCTTGGGATCCTTGGCGAGCACGACAATCCCGCTGGTCTCGCGGTCGAGGCGGAAGACCAGGTGCACGGTCGGCAGGCGCGTGTACTCGCGGGCGGCGCCGACGAGGCTGGACCACGGGCCGGCCTTGGACGGATGGCAGACGACATCGCCGGGCTTTGCGACCACGAGCAGCCGTTCGTCCTCATGCACGATCCAGCGCGGAAACTCGTCGGCGGCGATCATCCGCACCGGCCCCTGCTCGGTGCGGCGGGGCCAGGCGCAGGCGCGGCGGGCGAATTCGCCGAAGTTGCCGGGGGACGCGGAGCCGGGATTCATGGGCGCACCTGCTTCAGCCGGTACCGGGCGAGCACCTTCGCGGCGGCGCGGGCGGCGACCGGCTTCGGCACTTTGGAAATCAGGGCAGCGCCGAGGCGGTTCTTCCAGCCGGTCACGACCTGGCCGCGGCCGGCCGCAAGCGCGCGGAGCGTCGCCTCGACCACCTGGTCGGCGCTCAGGCTGAGCGACGGGGAGACCGTGCCGGCCTGGACCCCCGCGCGGCGAAAGAAATCCGTGGCCGTGGGTCCCGGGCAAAGGGCCAGCGCGTGGACCCCCGTGCCCCGAAGCTCCTCGCGCAGGGCCAGCGACCAATGGAGCACGAACGCCTTCGAGGCGCCGTAGGTGGCCATGTAGGCCGTCGGCTGGAAGGCCGCGGTCGAGGCCACGTTGATGATCGCCCCGCCGCGCTCGCGCAGGACCGGCAGCAGCAGGCCGGTGAGGTGGACCATCGCGCGGATGTTGACGTCCACCATCTCCAGTTGATGCCCCAGGGCCGGCGCGGGAAAATACCCATAACCGCCGAAGCCCGAGTTGTTCACCAGCAGGACCTTTCCCGGGGACGACTCTTGGGCGAGGAACTCACCGACCCGCGCGGCGGCCTGCTCGAGGTCGGCCGGCCGGGACAAATCGCAGGCAAAATGGTTCAATTTTATGTCCGACTTTTTTGTCGTCGGAACCCGCCGGGAGAGGTTGCAAAAATTGAGGTCAGGTTTCAGTTTGGCGGCACACTCAATGAAGGATTTTCCGATCCCAGAAGATCCCCCGGTGACGATCACGGTTGAGTATTTGTCCAGCGTGCCGATGAGCCTTGTCATGGGAAGAGTGCGATTTTTCGTCAGGGCGCCTCAGGCCCCCTGGCTTGGTTAAACCCCACAAAACAGAAACATGAACAGCCAAAACAACCACGAAGTAATCGTCTCGGGCATTCATCTCGAACTCACTCCGTCACTGAAGACCTTTGTTCGCGAGAAAGCGCAGCGATTGTTTCGACACGAGGACCGCATTGTCCGGGTCCGCGTGGAACTGGAGTGTGACCGCGACGAGGACATCGCCAACCGGTTCAAGGCCAAGGGCCACATCGAGATTCACGGCCCGGATATCAACGCCACCGTGCAGGGCGAGGAATGCCACAAGGCCATCTCCGAGCTGATCGACAAGCTCGACCGGATGCTCGTGAAGCGCCACCACCTCCACAAGGAGAAGCGCAACCATCCCCACCCCGTGGAATTCAACGGCGTTGAATTACCCAAGGCCATTTGAGGCAGTTTGACTGGTATCACCTGCTGGCGGCGGAGCCGAGAGGCCCCGCCGCTTTTTTTGTCCGGCGAACGCCGAGCGGCAGGCACTCGCCCGCGCAGCCACGATTTCTTGCTTCTTCCCTCCTCCCCGCCTGAACTGCCCGCGTGATTGGCGACGTCACCTGGTCCACCCCCGGCCAAACCTCGGCCGACTCCCTTCCGATCGGCAACGGTAACCTCGCCGCGAATGTCTGGACCGAGCCCGGCGGCGACCTGGTCCTCTACCTCGCCAAGAACGACGCGTGGGATCACCTCGGCCGGCTGATCAAGCTCGGCCGGCTCCGCTTCCAGTTCTCCCCCGCCCTGACCGCCGGCAAGTTTGAACAGCGCCTGTCCCTCGCCGACGCATCGGTCGTCGTCACGAACGGCGACCTTTCGGTTCGCGTCTGGCTGGACGCCCATTGGCCACGCCTGGTGGTCGACGTGACCAGCCGCACCCCGTGCACCGTGCGGGCCAGCCTCGATCCCTGGCGCACCACAATCCGGACACTGGCGCCGATCGAGGAACAGGGCGCCTACGGGATCGACGGCGGCCCGGTGCCGCTGGAGTCACACCCCGACCTTGTGGTGACGTCGGATCCCGCGGCCGTCATCTGGTACCAGCGTAACGAGACTTCGGTGTGGGCACTCACTCTCGATCAGCAGGGCCTCGGAGAGTACAAGGCCCGGTCGCGTGACCCGCTCCTGCACCGGACGTTTGGCGCCCGGCTGGCGGGCGACGGCCTGCGGCGCGACGGCGACCGGACGCTGGTGACCCCGCAGTCAGTCACCTCGCTCACGCTGGTTGCGACCGCGCATGCGGCGCAGACGGATTCGGTCGATGCATGGCTGGCCCAGCTGGCGGCGGCCGAGCCCGTCCAGGCCTCGCCGGACGAGCTCTGGCGCGACCACCAAGCCTGGTGGCGCGAGTTCTGGGAACGCAGTTACATCCGGCCGGTGGCTCGCGCGCCGGACTGGGGCCAGGCGGAGCTGGTCGGCCAGCAGTCCTCGTGGCAGCGCTACGTGGTGGCCTGCTGCGGCCGGGGCCTGTTTCCGATCAAGTTCAACGGCGGCCTGTTCACCGCCGACTGGAAGCTGAAGGGCGAGGACTTCGACGCCGACTACCGCCGGTGGGGCGGCGGCTACTGGTTCCAGAACACGCGGCTCATCTACTGGGCCCTGCTGGCGAACGGTGACTACGAGTTCCTCCGTCCCCTCCTCCGGATGTACCGCGATTTTCTCCCGCTGGCGGAGCACCGCACCCGGGTCTGGTTCGGCCATGGCGGGGCGTTCTTCCCGGAGACGCTCTATTTCTGGGGCACCCACGTCCCGAGCAACTACGGCTGGAACCGGACCGGCCGCGCCGTGAACGAGATCGAGAACCACTACATCCGCCGGCATTGGAACGGCGGACTCGAGCTGACCGCGATGATGCTCGAGGCCCACGCCCACACGGGCGACCACGCGCTCCTGCAGGAGGAATTGCTGCCGATCGCGCGGGCCGTGCTCGAGTTTTTCGCGACCCACTATCCGACGGACGCACAGGGCCGCCTGCACCTCGCCCCCTCCCAGGCCCTCGAGACGTGGTGGGAGACGGAAAATCCCCTGCCCGACGTCGCCGGCCTGCACTACGTCCTGCCGCGGCTGCTCGCGCTGGCGAGCCCGGCCGTGACCGCAGCCGATCGTCGCGCCTGGACTGACCTGCTAGGGCGGCTGCCGGAAATCCCGACGGCGGACCTGGACGGCCATCGGAGACTGCTGCCCGCGGCCCGGCACGAGAACGTGCCGAGCAACACGGAGAATGCGGAGCTCTACGCGGTGTTTCCGTTCCGACTCTACGGGATCGGACGGCCGGACCTGGACGTCGGCCGGTGGACCTTCGTCCGGCGGACCTTCCCGGACACCGGCGGCTGGCGCCAGGACGCGCTGCACGCCGCGCTGCTGGGCCTCACCGAGGCCGCGACCTTCTACGTCTCGAAGAACTACGCGGACACGCCCAACCCGGCGGGTCGGTTCCGCGGCTTCTGGGGCCCGAACTACGACTGGGTGCCCGACTTCGACCACGGCTCGGTGACCCAGCTCGCGCTGCAGGCGATGCTGCTGCAGCCGGTCGGGACCAAGCTCTTGCTGTTCCCCGCCTGGCCGGCCGACCGTTGGGATGTGACCTTCAAGCTGCACGCGCCCGATGCGACCGTCGTGGAAGGAGAATTGAAGGAAGGGAAACTCGTGCGACTGATGGTCACGCCCGAGCAACGCCGGAACGACGTGGTGGTCCTCCTCGGCGTCGACAAGTCCGCGGTGTAGGACAGACGCGGTCGGTCGGGTGACGGATCGGCCGGCGCCCCTACATCCTTGCGTGCGTCCGCCAGATGGTTACCACGCTCGCCATGGATCGAGAGAACGCCGCGACGGCCGAGAGTCCCCATGTCGCCGAACAGACCGTGCTGCCGGTGCTGTTCGCGATGAGCTTCTCGCACCTGCTGAACGACACCATCCAGTCGCTGCTGCCGGCGATCTACCCGATGCTCAAGGAGAACTACCGGCTCAGCTTCCTGCAGGTCGGGCTGATCACGCTCACGTTCCAGGCGACGGCGTCGCTGCTCCAGCCGTTCGTCGGGTTCTACACCGACCGGAAGCCGAAGCCCTATTCCCTCGCCCTCGGCATGGGGCTCACGCTCGTCGGCCTCGTGCTGTTGTCCCGGGCGGACAACTACCACCTGATCCTCGTTTCCGCCGCGCTGGTGGGCATGGGCTCGTCGATCTTCCATCCCGAGGCCTCCCGCATCGCGCACATGGCCGCGGGCGGGCGGCACGGCTTCGCGCAGTCGCTGTTTCAGGTCGGCGGGAATCTCGGGTCGTCGCTCGGGCCGCTCGCGGGCATGATCATCGTGGGCCACGGCCAGCCCGCGGTCATCTGGTTCTCCGTCCTGGCGGCCGCCGGCATCGCGGTCCTGTACCGCGTGGGCGGCTGGTACCGGCGAAACCTCGACCACCACATCGCCCGCAGCCGGGCCCGCCAGCAGGCGGCCGCCGCGCGGTTTCCGCGGAGCACCGTCGTGGTCACCATCGGCATCCTGCTGGTGCTGATCTTCTCCAAGTACGTGTACCTCGTCAGCCTGACGAACTACTACACTTTCTACCTGATTCATCACTTCAACCTGACGATCCACCAGTCCCAGCTCTACCTCTTCGCCTTCCTCTTCGCGGTGGCCGCCGGCACGTTCTTCGGCGGGCCGCTCGGCGACCGGTTCGGCCGCAAGTACGTGATCTGGTTCTCGATCCTCGGCGTGGCGCCGTTTTCGCTCCTGCTGCCGCATGTCGGGCTCGCCGCCACCGCGGTGCTCAGCGTGATCATCGGCCTGATCCTGTCCTCGGCCTTCTCCGCGATCCTCGTCTACGCGCAGGAACTGATCCCCGGCAAGGTCGGCCTGATCGCCGGGCTGTTCTTCGGGTTCGCGTTCGGCATCAGCGGCGTCGCATCGGCCGCGCTGGGCCGCCTGGCCGACTTCATCGGCATCGAACGCGTGTTCTTCTACTGCGGGTTTCTGCCGCTGATCGGCCTGCTCACGGTCTTCCTGCCCAACATCGAGGCGCGGCGACGGTGACCACCGAGGGCCGCGCTCCGGGCTAGGCGTGCGCCATGGGCGCGGACACGGGGGCGACCGCCGCTGCGCGGACCCGGTCAACCATCGCCGCGACCACCATCTGGGCCGCGGTGGCCGGGAGGATGTGGCCGGTGTTGATCACGAGGTCGTAGGTTCGCGGATCGTCGATGTCCTTGCCGAAGTTCGCGAGCACGTAGCGCCGGCGGGCGCGGTCCCGTTCCTCGATCTTTCGCTCGGCCTCCGCCCGGGAGACGTGCTCCAGGTCCTGGACGCGGACCACCCGGACCTCAAGGGGCGCGACGAGACGGATATGGAAACCGTCGGGCAGGCTGCGGGTCACGAGGTGAGCGGCCCGGCCCGCGAAGATCACGCAGCCGACGCGGGCGAGCTTGAAGATCGCCTCGGAGACCCGCTGCTCGAGCTCCCACAGCGGCGGATGCAGCCCGACGATCTCCCCGATCAGGCCGGTGATCTCCGACACGCGCTCCTCGGGCAGGTACTTGGCCAGGCTCTCGGGCAGGCGGTTCTGGGTCAGCGCGTGCGTGATGAGGTTCTTGTCCAGGAAGGTCCAGTTGCGGCCTTCCCGGCCGAGGTTCGCCTCCAGCAGCGGCAGCAGGTGCTGGCCCAGCGTCGTGGCGCCGGCGCCAGTCTCGCGCGAGATCGTGACGAAGGGATGGCACGAGTCGCTCAGCGGACTGGAGGAGCCGATGCCCGGCACGCCGAGGCGCGTATTGAGGATGGCCAACCCATGGTCGAGGTAGGTGTGGGTGCTCATGGGGACGGAGTTTGAGGTAACTGCGCGGTTCCGGCGGAGCGTGGCGCCGGGAGTTCGCCCGGCCAAACCGGGTTCCCTCAGTCGGTAGGATACCGCGCCGTGCCCGTCCCCGCCACCGGAATTGCTGCGCATCCGTTGCGCTCCGCCCCTGCCTCGCCGGACGCACACGGTCGGGTACCAGCCAGGCGCACCGGGCCGTTTCAGGTTGCGGGCACTGGACTGATTTCTCCGGACAACGACAGGTCCGGGCCGTGGGCCGATGTCGACGGCGGAGTTGGCATCGGCCAGGCAGATTCCGCGGACGACTCAAGTCCAGTTTCGAGGGCGAACTCACCCGCCTGGGCCACGGCGCCTTCCGACCCGTACCCTCCGTTCGACAACGCTCCGATCGCTTCCCGCAGCTTCGGTCCCAATGACGCCAGCAGGGCGTAACGGCGCTCGTGGGCGCGGCGGCGGCTGGGCTTGAGTTCCTCGCGCGCCCGCGGACGGAACTGGCAGGGAAGGTCCCACGTGCCGTCAGCCATGCGCCGCCCGTCGCTCTCGAGCCAGAACGGATCGCCGGCCTCCGCGATCGGGCCGGATCCCGCCCCATCGGCCGGGATGGCACGCGCGCCGGCCACGGCGTGCAGGCCCTCGACCTGCCACACGGAGCCCAATTCCTGCAGCGCCCACAGCGCGAGCGCCTTCGGGCGCAGGCCGTGGACCTCGGTCCGCAGGTCGCGGCCCAACTGTCTCACGGCCGGATCGTTGTCCGCATGGAGGCCCCCGATAAAAATGATCCTCCGTCCGAAACTGTACTGGAATGAAAAGGTCAGGGCGGCGATGGGGCGCCCACTGCGAGAATCGCGCACCGCCAGGGTCAGTTCGCCCCAGCGCCCCAGCGTCGGGCAGTGACCCAGCGCAAGTTCCACCATCCCCTGGCCTCCGGGACGCACCAGGCGCACCAGCGGCACCATCCCGGAATAGAGCGATTCCATTCCCAGCGGACCGAAGAGCGAAGTGAGCGACGCATGGTGGCCGGCCAGGGCGTCCATCCGCTCGCCCACGGTCCAGGCGAGGTCGAGATAGGGCTCCTGGAGCCGGCTCGCGAGGTTCGGGTCGGCCAGCCACGTCCGGGCCAGCTCCGGGCTGGCAAGCTGGCCCAGCCACTCGGTCGTGCGACGCCGGTCCGCCAAACCGCGCACGAGGAACCGGCTAGCGCGCCACCAACCGCGTTCGCATCGGGACAGAAGGCGCAGCGCCAGCCGCCACCGCGCGACGGGCGGCAGGCCTGACGGCTCGGGTTCGCGGCCGAAGAGAGGCGAATCGCTGCGCATCCCCGACCGTACACCTCCGGCCCTTCCCCGTCTGTCCGACTGGCGCCCTACTTCACGTAGGACCTTGTCCTACGGAAAATGGAGCATCACGCGTGCTGCTCGCTCCAGCGGACCGCCGCCCGCGCCAGCTGGGAACTGTCGGCCAGGCCGAGCTTGATCTTGATCCGGGCGCAATAGGCCTGGACTGTCTTCTGGCTGACGTTGAGTTCCTCCGCGATGCGGCGCGTGGGGTGTCCCTCGCCCAGCCGGCGGAACACATCCAGCTCGCGGTCGCTCAGGAGGTCCACCGCGTTGTCGTCCGCGCCTGCGGTGCGACCGACCATGCGCTGCGTCAGCTGGGCCAGCACGGCCGGATCGGCGAAGAGCTTGCCCTCGTGGACCTGGCGGATGGCGGCGACGATCTGCCCGGTGGATTCGCGCTTCATGACATAGCCGAGAGCGCCGGCGCGCAGCGCGCGTTCGATGTCGCCGATCTCCTCGTGCATGGAAAGCACCACCACCCGGGTGGACGGCAGGTGGGAAACCAGATCCTTGATGAGCATCAGGCCCGAGCCGCGCTTGAGCGAGAGATCGACGACCGCGATGTCCGGCGGCGTAGCGATCATCTTCTCGAGGGCGGTGGCGGCTTCCTCGGCCTCGCCAATGACCTCGAAGTCCGGCTCGAGGCGAAGCAGGTTGGCGAGCCATTCGCGCACCAGGGGATGATCATCGACAATGAAGACGCGGATTCGGGAGGTGCTCATGGGGGGAAAGGTTGCGGCAGCCGGCAGACGACCCGGGTGCCTTCACCCGGCTCGGAATGGATCGCCAGCGAGCCGCCAATAAAGGCGGCGCGATTCGACATGATGCGCAAGCCCATCCGGTCCGCCTCCGGCGCCTCGGCTCCGAGGCCCCGGCCGTCATCGTGCACCTCAAGCACGATCGTGTCGCCGCGGGTCTGGAGCGTCACCTGGACCAGCCGCGCCTGCGCATGCCGCCCGGCGTTGCGCACGGCCTCCTCCGCGATGCGGAACAGCTGCGCCGCCACGCCGGCGTCCGACACGAGGGTCCGGCCGTCGTGACGAAACCGGCAGGCCACCCCGCTCCGGCTGGCCTCCTCCGTCATCTCGGCGAGCTTCTCCGGCAGCAGTTCCGGTTCGATGGCGCCGAGCAGGAGCCCGCGCGCGAGTCGCCGCGCCTTCTCCGCGCCCGTCTCGATCAGGCCGACGATCCTCTCCGCGTTTGATGCCCCCGCGGGGTCGTGCTCCTTGAGGTGGCTGGCGAGCACCTTGGCCGACAACGCCGTGCCCACCAGGTGCTGGCAGATGTCGTCGTGGAGTTCCTGGCCGAGCAGGTTGCGCTCGCGGGAGCTGATCTGGAGGAGTTCGCGCTCCAGCTGGCGACGGTCCTCCGCGGCCTGCTGCAGTTCCCGGGTGCGGTCCTCGACGCGGTCCTCCAGGCGCCGCTGGGCGTTGATCAGCGCGTTCAGCGCCCAGACGATCGCCAGGTAGATCGCGAGGTCGGCAAAGCGGTTCCAGGTGGCGGCCTCCGGAAAGTCATAGGGACCGTAGCATAGGTCGCCGGTGACCCGGACCAGCACGGAGACCGCGGCGATGCCGCTGGCCGCCCGCGCACCGAGCCACGCGACCGACAGCGCGATCGGAATCACATAGAACATGCTGAGCGACGCCCGGGATCCGATCGAGTAGTCGAGCAAACCGATCACCACCTCCAGCAGCAGCACGATCGCCAGCGCCCGCATCGGTCCGCCCGCCGGCACCTGCACCAGCCACGCAATGACCCGGTCGGTGAAGCGGGCCTTCCAGGTGGAAAGCCGGGAGCGCAAGGTGGAATCCGGCATGGGCGCGGCGGGGCGGATGGCCGGTAGCTGTTAGGCACCGTGGTCCCGGGTGTCCAGTCGTTACGCCAGCCCTCGCCCGTCCGGTGGCGGAAGCCGGGCCATCGCATCCCTCGTCGCCGGGTTGGAGGTTGCCACGGTTGCCCGGCAGTGCGACACCGTCGGTTCATTTCCCTTCTGCCGATGAGCCCCGCCACCGCCGGACTGCCCGCCCCGAGTTGGAAAACGAACTGGCGCGAGACACAGGACCGTTTCACGCGCTGGTGGAATCGCGAGGGCCTGCTGGTTGGGATGTGGGGCTCCCCGCCCGGGCGCGCCGCGCCGCGGGAGTCCGTGCCGGCCGCGCCGCGCCCCGCCAGCCTGCGCGACCAGTATTGCGACGCGGCCTACCGCGCTGTCGAGAATCACCGTTACCTCGCCGCGAACGCCTTCCCGGCGGAGATCGTTCCCCTCGCCGCCACCGACATCGGCCCCGGCTCGCTGGCGCTGTTCTGCGGCTCGGAACCCGGCTTCGCGCCCGACACGGTCTGGTTCCACTCCTGCCTCGAGCACGAGGCCGAGCCCGAGCGCCTGCCGCCGCTCCGCTTCGATCCCGCGCATCCGTGGTGGCAGGTCACGGAGGACCTGATCCGCGCCAACGTGGAGCGCGCCCGCGGCAAGTACCTGGTCGGCTGCCCCGACCTGATCGAGAACCTCGACACCCTCTCCTCGCTGCGCGGCGGCCAGACGGTCTGCGTCGACCTGATCGAGCGGCCGGCCTGGGTGCACGCGAAGCTCGCCGAGATCAACCAAGTCTGGTTCGAGGCCTACCAGCGCATCTACGACCTGATCCGCACCGAGGACGGCTGGTCGGCGTTCGGCGCGTTCTACGTCGTGGGGCCCGGCAAGACGGCGAAGCTCCAGAGCGACATCTCCGCGATGCTGTCGCCCGCGATGTTCCGCGAGTTCGTCGTGCCCGGCCTCACGGCGCAGTGCGAGTGGCTCGATTGCTCGCTCTACCATCTCGACGGCACGCAGGCAGTCTGCCACCTCGACGCCCTGCTCGGGATCGACGCGCTCGACGCGATCGAATGGACCCCGCAGGCGGGCCTCGAGGGCGGCGGCCACCGTCGCTGGTACGAACTTTACCGCCGGATCCTCGCCGGCGGAAAGTGCGTCCAGGTCGTCGGCATCGAGCCCGCCGAGGTCCCGCCCCTGCTCGACGCCATCGGCCGCGACGGCGTCTACCTCCTCGTCAACTTCCGCCACGAGGACGAGGTGCACGCGCTGCTGGAGCAGATCGGGCCTTACTAGACCCGGGAAACGATCAGCCCGTAGTCACGAAAAAGCCCTAACCAGTGGTGGCTAGGGCTTTATCGGAAGAGTGGCGCGGCCATAGGGAGTCGAACCCCAAACCTCCAGATTCGTAGTCTGGCGCTCTATCCAGTTGAGCTATGGCCGCGTGAGGGTGGGAAAAAGCAGGGATTGGCAGCTGAGTGCAAGCGTGAAGTTAGCCTTCAGCCCGGCGCCAGTCGATCAGCTCGAGCTGGAGCAGTTTCCGGTCGTTGAAGTGGTTCCAGTTCAGCTGCACGGCGAGGTCCAGCGGCACGCCCGTCGGCGGCACGCGGTGGCCCATTTTCCAGGCCACACCGTGCAAACGGCGGCCGCGGCCGTTCTCGAGCGCGAAGCGGAAATGCTGGACCTTGAAGACCTCGGGCGGCTGGCGCAGGACCACGCGGCTCACGCCGAACACCGGCTCGGGATTCCCCTGCCCGTACGGATGCAGCGCCTCCAGCTCGGTCATCAGCTGCTCGGTCACCTGGCCCAACTCCAGCCACGCCGAAAGCACGAGCTCGCGCTGCGCAATGTCGCTGCCGGCGTGCGCGCGGATCGTCTCCGCGAAGCGCTCGCGGAACGCGTCCAGCCGCGGCTTCTCGATCGCGATGCCGACCGCCATGGGATGCCCGCCCCAGCTCGTCAGGTCACCGCCGCAGATCGTGAGGATGTCCACGAGGCTCACGCCCTCGATGCTGCGGCCCGAGCCCTTCGCGAGGTCGCCCTCGTTGCCCAGCACGACGCAGGGCCGATTGTACTTCCGGGTCACGCGGCCGGCCACGATCCCGACCACGCCCGGATGCCAATCCTCGCGGTACAGCACGATGCCCGGCGACCCGGCGTAGTCGCGCTCGATGATGCGCTCGGCCTCCTCCGTGATGCGGCGCTCGATGTCCTGGCGCTCGCGGTTGAAGGCGTCGAGCTGGCGCGCCGTGTCGGCGCAGAACCGCTCGTCGTCGCTCAGCAGGAGCTCCACCGACATCGCGGCGTCGGCCAGCCGGCCGGAGGCGTTGATGCGGGGCCCGAGCCGGAAGGAAATGTCGACCGGGTTGATGCCGTTGGCGGCCTTGACCCCCGCCACCTCCATCAGCGCGCGCAGGCCGGGGCGCCGGGCGTCCTGGAGGATGCGCAGGCCGTGCCGGGCGAGGATGCGGTTCTCCCCGAGCAGCGGGACCAGGTCGGCCACCGTGCCCAGGGCCACGAGGTCGAGATAGTCGCGGAGCTTCAGCGCCAGGGCCACCGGGTGGTTCTCGCCGCGGAGCTGCTTCAGGAGCCCGTGCGCCAGCTTGAACACGAGTCCGACCGTGCAGAGGT
>CAZUQB010000037.1:0-13387 GCA_964622405.1 uncultured Opitutaceae bacterium
CCTCCGTTTCCTCCTGTGCCAATTCCGACCCGCCGTGGAATATTCGGCGGCCGGCCGCTTGCGTCGCACGGGAAAAGTCCGCCAAGGTCACCGGTATGAGCACTCCGCTGAGCTGGGGCATCCTGAGCACGGGCCGCATCGCCGGCGTCTTCGCCACCGGCGTCGCCCGTTCCAAGCTGGGCCGGGTCGTGGCGGTGGGGAGCCGCACGGCCGCCGCCGCGGATGCGTTTGCCGCCGCCCACGGGATTCCCAAGGCGCATGGCAGCTACCAGGCGCTGCTGGACGACCCGGCGGTCACCGCCGTCTACATCGCCACGCCGCACCCGCAGCACCTCGAGTGGATCATCCGGGCGGCCGAGGCCGGCAAGCATGTGCTCTGCGAGAAGCCGCTCGGCCTCAACCGCGCCGAGGCGATGGTCGCCGCGCAGGTCTGCCGCGAGCGCAACGTGCTCCTCATGGAGGCCTTCATGTACCGCTGCCATCCGCAGACCGCCAAGCTCGTCGAGCTCGTCCGCGGCGGCGCCATCGGCGAGGTCCGGATCATCCAGGCCACCTTCAGCTTCAACGCCCCGTTCAACCCGGACTCCCGCCTCTGGAACAACGCGCTCGGCGGCGGCGGCATCCTCGACGTCGGCTGCTACCCCGTCTCGCTCTCGCGGCTCGTCGCGGGCGCGGCGGCCGGCGGGCCGTTCCTCGACCCGGTGGCGGTCAGCGGCGCCGGCCAGCTGCACCCGCAGACGGGCGTCGACGTCTGCGCCGCGGCGACCCTGCAGTTCCCGAACGGCATCATCGCGCAGGTCGCGACCGGCATCGGGGTCGGGCAGGACGGCTCCGCCCGCATCTACGGCACGAACGGCTGGATTCATGTCCCGTCCCCGTGGATCCCGGCGGGCGAGAACGCCCCGTGCGCCTTCACGCTGCACCGCGCCGGCGCCGCGCCCGAGACCATCGATGTCACCACCCCCGACCACCTGTACGGGCTGGAGGCGGACGCGTTCGCCGCCGCGCTGGCGGCCGGGGCGCGCGACGTGCCGCAGATGTCCGTGGCCGACACGCTCGGCAACCTCGGCACGCTCGACCAGTGGCGGGCCGCGATCGGCCTCACCTACGAGTCCGAGCAGCCCGCGAACTTCCTCCACACCCACGCGCGCCGGCCGCTGCGGCACCGGCCCGACGCCCCGATGACCTACGCCGCGGTCCCCGGGCTCGCGCAGCCAGTGGCGCGGCTCGTGATGGGTTGCGACAACCAGACGACGATGCCGCACGCGGCGGCCGTGTGGGACGACTACGTCGAGCGCGGCGGCAACGCCTTCGACACGGCGTTTGTCTATGGCGCCGGGCTGCAGGAAAAGCTGCTGGGCCAGTGGATCCGCAACCGCGGGATCCGCGCGCAGGCGATCGTCATCGGCAAGGGCGCGCACACGCCCTTCTGCACGCCCGAGGGGCTGACGGAGCAGCTCCTGATCACGCTCGACCGGCTGCAGACGGACCACGTCGACATCTACCTGATGCACCGCGACAACCTCGACGTGCCGGTCGGGGAGTTCGTCGACGTGCTGAACGAGCACGTGGCGGCGGGCCGGATCCGCACGTTTGGCGGGTCGAACTGGTCCATCGCCCGGATGAAGGCGGCGAACCGCTACGCGGCGCGGCATGCCCGGCAGGGCTTCCAGGTCCTGAGCAACAACTTCAGCCTCGCCCGCATGGTGGCCCCGCCGTGGGCCGGCTGCGAGTCGGCCAGCGACCCGGCGTCGCGGAAGTGGCTGCGGCAGTCCCAGACGCCGCTGCTCGCGTGGTCGAGCCAGGCGCGCGGCTTCTTCACGGCGCGGGCGGGCCGCGACCGCCTCGACGACCGCGAGCTCGTGCGGTGCTGGTACGCCGACGACAATTTCGCCCGCCGCGAGCGGGCGGAGCAGCTCGCCCGGGAGAAGGGCGTGCCGATGATCAACGTCGCCGCGGCCTACGTGCTGTCGCAGCCGTTCCCGACCTTCGCGCTGATCGGCCCGCGCCAGATCAGCGAGACGGCGGACTCGCTCGGCTGCCTGGCCGTGACCCTCACGCCGAAGGAAGTCGCGTGGCTGAATCTCGAGCGCGAGCGGCGCTAGGCGGCGCCTTCGCGCTTTTCAACGGGCCCGGAGCCGCTAGGGTCGCGGCATGAAACGTCGCACCCCGTGGCTGGTGGCCGTGTTGCTGATGCTCGTGACCGCGGTGCCGCTCCCGGCGGCGGCCGCCGCCGCCGCAGCCAAGCCCGCCCCCGGCAAGCCGGCCGGCGTCGCCCTGGCCAGCGCGGTCTCGACCGTGACCGGCATCGCGATCTCGCCGCTCCTCGGCACCGCCGCCTACGGCGCGTACCTCCAGCTCTCCGCCAAGGATGACGCAGCCCGGGCCAAGCTCCCGTGGTTCGCCCAGTGGTCGTTCTTCCTCCCGGCGCTGCTCGTCGTCGGCGTGTGCGCTTGCAAGGACAGCCTCGGCGCGGTGCTCCCACCCGGCTTCAAGAAGCCCCTCGACGTGCTCGAGACGATGGAGAACAAGGTCAGCGGGCTCGTCGCCGCGGGCGCGGTGGTGCCGCTGACGATGGACACGCTGTCGAAGCTGCTCGTGGACAGCAAACCGGGCGTCGCGCTGTCGGCCCACGGGCTGGCGATGATCCCGGGCTTCGGCGCCATCGACCTCTCGTGGCTGCTGAACCTGGCGACCGTGCCGTTCGGCATCGCGATGTTCGCCATCGTCTGGATGGCGTCGCACGCGATCAACGTCCTCATCCTCCTCAGCCCGTGGGGCGCGGTGGACGCCGCGCTGAAGGGCATGCGCTCGGCGCTGCTCGGGCTGCTCACGCTCACGGCCACGCTCAACCCCTGGGTGGGCGCGGCGCTGTCGGTGGTCGTGATCATCGTGGCCTACCTCGTCGCCGGCTGGGCCTTCCGGCTCACGGTGTTCGGCTCGGTGTTCTGCTGGGACTTTTTCACGATTCGCCGCGCGCGGTTCTCGCCGGCGGAGAATGACAACCGGCTGTTCTCTGGCGCGAACCTCGAGGGCGTCCCGACCCGCACCTATGGCCGCCTGGTGCTCCGCTCGAACGGCGCGCTGGAGTTCTTCTACCGGCCGTGGCTCGTGCTCCCCGAGCGCAGTGCTGAGGTGAAGCCCGAGCGCGGCCAGATCTCCGTCGGCCGGGGCCTGTTCTTCTCGACCGTCGGCGCCGAGGGCACCGGCACGCTGTTCATCCTGCCGCCGCGCTACCGCGGCCACGAGGACGTGGTCGCGCGCGCCTACCTGCTGGGCGGCGGCGTGCGGGACGCCGGCCTGCGCCGCGCGTGGGGCGTGCTGAAGGAGCTCTTCGGCGGCGCCGCCTCACGGACCCAGGTGGTCTAGCGCGTCAGCCGGAAGTCGACCACCGCGCCGCGGGCGAACGCCGCGAGATAGGCGGCGCGGGCGCGCTTGACCGCTTCGGGCTGCGTGACGAGATCCGGCCAGCGCAGCCGCTGGACCGTGGTCCCCGGGGCCCGCGCCGGAATGCGCCGCGTGATTCCGGGCGCGAGGCGGGCGAAGGCGCGGCCCCAGTCCTTGAGCCGGCCCCTCGCGTCGTACAGGCCGGAGTATCGGCTCGAGTCGAGCGACGACGGGGTGTCGCGGTACGGCCAGAACAGCCAGCCGCAGACATCACCGCGCGTCGCCTCGACCAGGCGACGACACCACGTGGTCTGGTCGGCCTCGGTGCGGGCGGGCTGCTCGCGATTCGCGAGCAGCACCGGGCCGCCGCCGTACCAGCCGCATTCCTCCAGGACCACGGGCTGCCGCGGCGGCCGCACGTAGCGCGCGATGGCCCGGGCGTGGTGCAGGGTCTCGCGCATCGCGGCTGCGGACTCGTAGGGGTCGCGGTAAAGATTCGGGTGGAACACGTGGTGCGGGTAGAAGTGCAGCGACGTGTAGTCCACGAGATCGGCGAGGCCGTGCGGGTTGAACGCCGCGTACGGGTCGGGCGGGTACCAGTCGAACGGCGCGCTCTTCTGGTGCAGGCCGATCGTGACCAGATGGGTGGAGTCGGCCGAGCGGATCGCGTCGACCATGCGCGCGGCGTAGTGGCGCGCGATGTGTTCGCGGAACGCCTGGAACTCCGCCGACCAGTCCCACTGCAGCGGCGGCGCCGGCGACGGGACGCGGGCGGGGGCCCGGCGGGCCTGCCGGGCGCGCCAGGCGCGCCAAGCGGCCTGCAGGGCCGGGGTTCGGTGCCACGGGGCGAAGGGCTCGTTGTGGAGCTCGTAGGCGAACAGCGCGGGATGGCCGCGCATGGCTGCCGCGAGCCCGCGCCACGCGGTCTGCTGCGCGCGGATCAGATCCGGCCGCACGTAGCCCTCGTAGGCCGCGGCCTCGCGCCACCAGCGCGGGTTGCCCTCCCAGTTGTTCGGCCCCGACCAGATCACCCGCAGCCCCGCGTCCGCCGCGAGGGCGAGCATCCGCTCCATCTTCGCGATGCCGGCGCGCCGGGTCCGGGTGGGGGACGCGAGCAGCTGCCTCGTCGAGGCAAACACGCGGATGACATTGCCGCCGATCGCGCGGATGTCGGCGAGCTGGGCCCGCACCCGACCTGCGTCGAACCGCGCCCAGATTTGGGGCGACCAGCCGGTCTCCGGGTCGTAATAGTTGCAGCCCCACGGGGTGAACGTGGTTTTTCCGTCACGCTCGCAGAAGCCCCAGCCGGACGGATGCACCTGGATGAGTTGCATGGCGAAAGCAGGGCCAGCGTGGGCGGAGGCGCAGGGCGAGACAACGCAATCCGCGCCGCCCAAATCGGACTGGCGGGCGGCAAAACCTTGCACACGCTGGAGGTGATGAAACCACCGCCGCTCCCGGAAGAGATCCTCGGTCGCGTGCTGCGCACCGCGAAGACGAACGGGCTGAGCGTCCTGATCATCGCCTCGCTGGGCGCGCTCGCGTCCCTGGCCTTCGGCGACCTCGAGGGCACGGCGGTGGGACTGGCCGTGGCGTTCGGCGGCTGGATGGAGCTTTCCGGCCGGCAGCGCCTGCTGCGCGGCGACGCCGACGGCGTGACGCGGCTCATCCGGGCGCAGTACGTCGTGATGGGCGCGATCCTGGTCTACTGCGTCACGCGCCTCGCGAGCTTCGATCCCGACCAGGCCCTGAGCGGGCTCACGCCGGACATGCGCCAGGAACTGGTCAACGAGGGGGTGGACGTGGCCGCGATCCTGCGGCTGGTCCGGATCGGGTTCTACTCGCTGTACTCCGTGGTGGCCGTGGTGACGCTGATCTACCAGGGCGTGATGGCCCGGTACTACGGCCGTCGCCGCGAACCCGTCGCGCAGGCGCTCGCCGCCCGCCGTCATCCGACGCCGCCGCCGCCCGCCGGAGGACCGAGCCCGGAGGACCTGGTGACCTAGGCGGAGCGGCCGCTGCGGTCCGGCGGCCGTGGAATTCCGCCTATTTCGACGCGACCGCCGCGCTGGCCGGCACGCACAGCGTGGGGCTCTCGTTGGTTTCCTGGCGCACCCGGGCGCGCATGGCGTCGCGGTAGCCGTTCACCGACTCGAAGAACGCGGACATCATCAGCATGAGCCAGTACATGCCTCGCTCCGTCAGTTGCCAGCCGCGCTCGTCGCGCCGGGCGGCGCCGAGCCACTCGAGCGTGCGCAGCTCGCCCCAGAGCTTGCGGAAGAAGCGCGGGCCGTGGCGCCGGAGCGCCCACTCGCGGTCGAGGCGGAGGCCGAACATCCGCATGAGCAGATCGTACCGCATCAGCTCACCCGGGCGCAGGCGGTGCTGCGTCGTGATGCCGGTCAGGCCCTGCGCGATCCGCTGCCGGTAGGTGTCGAGCGAGAAGGTCGTGGTGTAGAGCGTGCCGTCGAGGAAGCTGAACGCCCCGCTGCCCACGCCCACGTAGTAGTCGGCGTCGACGATGTACTCGTCGCTGCCGTGGCCGCGGCGGGTGAAGCACCACGCGGACGACGGCGCGAACTCCGGCTGGAGCCGGCGCACGATCAGCTGGAAGAAATCGTGGAGCCGGCGGTGGTCCGGCAGGCCCATGGCCTCGCCCATCCGGCGCGCCACCGTCGGCGAGGTCATCAGCGGGTAGAACGAGACCTGGTTCGGCCCGAGCGTCTGGAGGATCGCGAGGTCGCGTTCCAGCGACGCGAGGCTCTGGTGCGGCTGGTTGAAGATGAGGTCGACGTTGAGGGTGGGGAACAGCCCGGTCGCGGCGCGCAGGCGGGCCTGGATCTCCTCGCTCGAGCCGTACTTCTCGTAGCGGTCCATCTCCTTGAGCAGCTGGTTGTCGAAGCTCTGCACGCCGACCGAAAGGCGGGTGACGCCGGCGGCGCGCAGCGGCTCGAGGATCTCGGGCCGCAGGTCCTTGGGGTTGGTCTCGACGGACACCTCGCGCACGCCGAACAGCTCGCGCACCAGCCGGATGGTCTCGACCAGTTCCGCCGGCTCGGTGGTCGGCGTGCCGCCGCCGACGTAGGCGCCGGTGAAGCGGTAGCCCGCGGCATGGTAGGCGCGGATCTCCTGCCGCAGCGCCGCGAAGTACCGCTGCGCCTGCGTGTGCTGGTGCTGGACCCGGTGGAAGGAGCAGAAGGGGCACAGCACCTCGCAGAACGGCACGTGCAGGTAGAGATAGCCCTCCCCGGACCGGGGCGGCGGCGGCACGGTGCCGGGCGCCTCCTCCATGTGGAGAAAGCCGCGGGTCCGGAACCGGAAGGCCCGCAGGAGGAAGGCGTCGATCAGGGAATGGAAGCTCACGGCGAACAGGCCTATTGAACCCCGTTTCGTGGCGGGGCGCCTAGTGCCCGTTGGCAATCTCTGCGCATATCTTGTCCTGAAGGGGGTTGAACATTGAGCCACCGGGGAGCGGGGCGTATCGAAGCGGATGTCGGAACGCCCCGCGTCCCGGGGCGCTTTTCCGCCGACCCATGACCCCCCGCGACCGCTTCATCGCCGCCCTGGAACGCCGCCCGCTGACCGGCCGGGTGCCGCACTTCGAGCTGGTGTTTTACCTCACGATGGAGGTGTTCGGCCGGGTGCACCCGCTGCACCGCAACTATGAGCAGTGGCTCCAGATGGAGGAGCGCGAGCGGGACCTGCACCGGCGCGACATGGCCGACCTGTACGTCGCGACTGCCGAGCGCTACGAGCACAGCGCGATCTTCGTGCACGCGAACCCGGGCACGCTCGAAGAGCTGGATCGGCTCGTCGACCTGATCCGCGAGCGGACGGGCGACCGGTATTTCCTGCTGGCCCACGGCGACGCCACCTTCGCGGTGCCGAACGGCTCCGAGATGGAGGCGTTCTCCCTCCGGATGGTCGAGGAGCCCGAGGCGCTCAAGGCGCAGGCGGCCGCGGCCGTCCAGCACTCGCTCGACTGCGCCGCGCGGCTCCGCCGTCCCGGCGGCCTCGACGGCTTTGCGCTCTGCTCGGACTACTGTTTCAACACCGGGCCGTTCCTGAGTCCCGCGAAGTTCGCCGAGTTCGTCACGCCGTACCTCGCCGCGCTGACCCGGGGGTACCGCGACCTCGGGTACTACGTGATCAAGCACACCGACGGGAACATCATGCCGATCCTCGACCAGCTCGTCGCGACCCGGCCGCACGCGCTGCACTCGCTAGACCCGCAGGGCGGGGTGGACCTCGCCGAGGTGAAGCGCCGGCACGGCCGCGAGCTCTGCCTGATCGGCAACGTGCACTGCGGCATGCTCGACACCGGCACCCCCGCGCAGGTCGAGGCGGCGGCGCGGCAGGCGCTCCGCGCCGGCATGCCGGGCGGCGGCTACATCTTCTCCACGAGCAACTGCATCTACACGGGCATGCCCCTCGCGAGCTACGAGACGATGCTCAACGTCTGGCGGCACGAGGGCAACTACCCGGTCCCGGCATGACCCCGCGGGCACGAGTCGAGCGGGCCCTCCGGCGCGAGCGGGTCGACCGCGTGCCGTTCACGATGTACGAGTGCATGATCCCGCAGTGCGCGGCCGAGCGCGCGCTGCGCAACCGCGGCCTGTGCATCGTCAACCGCCTGCCCGTCCTCCGCACCCGCCGGCCCCACGTCCGCACAACCCAGGCGGTCTTCTGGGAGGGCGACCGGAAGTTCACGCGCACGGTGCACGAGACGCCCCACGGCCCGCTGTCGACGCTCACCGAGGACGGCGGCTTCACCACCTGGCGGCACGAGCTGCTGCTGAAGCGGCCGGAGGACTACGCCGCGATCCGGTTCTTCCTGCGCGACGAGGTCTACGAGCCGGCCTACGACGAGTTCGCGCGCGCCCAGGCCGCGTTCGGCGAGGACGCCATCTTCCGGGCGAACTTCGGGCTCGAGCCGATGCAGGAGCTGATCTCCGGCGGGGTGATGCCGATGGAGCGGTTCTGCGAGGAGTGGATCGAGCGGCGCGACGAGGTCCTCGCCCTGTACGAGATCCTCGTCGAGAACCGGCGCCGGATCTACCCGCTCGTCGCGCAGTCGCCCGCCGGCCACGCCAACTACGGCGGCAACGTCACGCCCGAGATCATCGGCCCGGAGAACTTCGCGCGCTACTTCGTGCCGCACTACCAGGAGGCCGCCGAGGTCATGCACCGGCACGGCAAGCTCATCGGCTGCCACTTCGACGCGAACACCCGGATCCTCGCGCCGGCCATCGCGGCGACCGACCTCGACTACATCGAGGCGTTCACGCCGGCGCCCGACACCGACCAGACGCTCGCCCAGGCGCGCGCGGCGTGGCCGGACAAGGTGCTGTGGATCAACTTCCCGTCGTCGGTGCATCTCCAGCCCGACGCAACCGTGGAGCGCGTGGCGTTCGACCTCGCGGAGCAGGCCGGCGCGTCCGAGGGCCTGCTCGTGGGCATCACGGAGGACATGCCGCCGGAGCGGTGGCAGGACAGCTGTCGCTCGATCATGGACGGCCTCGACCGCCACGCGCGGGAGCGCCCGGAACGCTACGCCCCGTGAACGCGAAGCAACTCGTGCTCGACACCCTGCAGGGCCGGCCGCGGGAGCGGGTGCCGGTGGCGCCCATGGCGGTGCACATCTGCGCGCGGTTCGCGGGGATCTCCCTGCACCGCTACACGAGCGACGCGACCGCCCTGGCCGACGCGGTGATCCGGATGTGGGAGCGGTTTCACCCGGACGCCGTGTTCGTGTCGGCGGACACGTGGGTGACCGCGCAGGCGATGGGCGCCCGCGTCGGCCCCGTGACCGAGGACCAGCCGTGGGGCGGGATGGGCGAGCCGCTGGTGCGGACCGCGTTCGACGTGAAGCGGATCCTGCCGCCCGACCCGGCCAGCCAGGGCCGGTTTCCCCTCATGCTCGCGGCGCTGCGGCGGGTGTCTGCGGTGCTGGGGCGCGATGCGGCGGTCGTGGCCTGCTTCGACCAGTTTCCGTTCTCCCTGGCTGCCGCGCTGATGGGCATCAACGAGCTGATGCTCGGACTGGAGGATGATCCCGCGCTGGTGCAGGCGGTGATGGAGCGCGGTCTGGAGTACGGGCTCGCCTACGGCCGGGCCCTCGCCGCCGCCGGCGCGGACGTGCTCACGGGCGGCGACTCGCCGGCCGGGCTGATCGGTCCGCAACGCTACCGGGAAATCGCCCTCCCGTACGAGCAGCGCCTGATTGCCGGGCTGAAGGCCGTCACGGGCCGCCCGGTTTCCCTCCACATCTGCGGCGACACCCGCCCGATCATCGCCGACATGGCGCGTAGCGGGGCCGACGGCCTGGAGATCGACCATCGCCTGGATCTGGCCGAGGCGTTTCAGACGGTCGGGGCCGGCGTCACTCTCTGGGGCAACCTCGACCCGGTGGGCGTGCTCGCACGCGGCTCGCCGGCCGACGTGCATGCCACCGCCGGCCGCGCCCTCGCCGCCGCGCGGGCGTCGCCATCAAGCCGCTTCATCCTGAGCTCCGGCTGCACCCTCGCCGTCGAAACCCCCGCCGCCAACCTCGCGACCCTCATCTCGGCCGTGTCACTCAATGCGTGACACGGCCCGAGACGCGGGCGACGCCCCTCCGCCGCTCCGCCGGCCCGCGTGAGTGTCACTCAATGAGTGACACGGCGGAGGCGCAGCGCGGAAGCGGAGGGGCCCGGAGAGGACAGCAGCGGTGGGAGACGCCGGCCGGGCCGGGGGCGGTGGGAGGGCGAGGACGGTGCCGGGACGGGAGCAGCGCTGGGACAGGGTGGCGAAAGGTGAGGCCGGGAGACTAAGGGTGACGCGAGGCGGCGGGGTGAGAGGCGGATTTTCGGCATCGCGTGGAGCGTGGGGGAGACGACAGGCTGCTGGAGAACGCCTCCCGCCGTGCACGTCGCCCGTCCCGAATCGCCATCCTCCGCGAACTGCCAGCTGCTCTATTTCACGACGTACAGCCTGACCGCGGACGGGACCCTGCTGGCCGCGATCACGAACGCGTACTCGTCGCATCCGGAGGGTGCGAGCCTGGCGCGGATCGACCGGGCCTCGGGCCGGATGGAGCCGCTGGCGGAGTTCGCGGGCCCGGCGCTGCAGTCGTATCCGTACTTCGCCCGCCCGCGCTCCGCGGATCCGCGGGAGGATTACCTCTACAACGGCACGGTGGCCGCGCACGGGCTCAACAAGTCCAGCCCGTGCCTGCACCCCGCCAGCGGCAACCTGTTCTTCGTCTGGGGCCGCGCTGACGGCTGGGGCCAGCTCGACGGCGTGAATCTCCGGACGGGCGCGCGGCGGGCGGTGGCCGAGATCCCGCCCGACCGGACCGTCGGATATTGCCATCTCGACGCCGCGGGCGAGCACGTGCTGCTGAGCCTGGCGGACCACCGGATCCTCGGATTCGGCGAGCGGCGGACCGGCAATCGCGAGATGTCGGAGAACTATGCGCGCCACGGGTTGACGACGCAGCTCGCCGAGGTCGAGGTGGCGACGGGCCGGCTCACGGTCCGCTGGGAGGAGCCGGCGTGGGTGACCCACGTCCAGTATCACCCGCACCGCCGGGACGTCATCCTCTACAATCATGAATGGACCTGGCCGCTCGGCCTCGAGCGCATCTGGCTGAAGGCCGACGGTGCGCCGCGCGTGCAGGTGCGCCGCGCCGGCCGGCCGATCCAGTTCCGGCGGTCACCGGACCTCGGGCTCGACGACGTGGCGCACGAGGTCTGGCAGGACGACGGCCGGGCGGTGATCTACCACGGCGTGAAATGGGACGGCGGGCCGTACCCGGACCAGTTCGTCGGGCGCGCGCCGGTGGACCCGGACGCACCCCTGCGCGAGATCTCGATCCCGGCGGGCGTGGCGTCGTTCTACGGCCACTTCTTCCCGAGCCGACAGGGCGACTTCGTGATCACGGATGCCATCGCGGACGCGACGGGCGTGAGCCGCCGCCGGGGCAATCTCATCTCCCGGCTCAACCTCGACTGGGAGCGCGGCGCGATGGAAGTCGTGCCGCTCTGCGCGAGCGACACCTCGTGGCTAACGCAGGACAATCATCCGCACCCGGTGCTGTCACCCGACCAGCGTGAGGTGCTGTTCACGTCGGATCGCTCCGGCCCGCGCCAGATCTACTCGGTGCCGGCCAGCGGCTGACGGTGGCCGGCCGGCCGCCGGCGCCGACGTCGTCAGCGCGCGGCGCCCTCGGTGACCACCGTGGCGCGGTTGAAATCGAGGGTCACCCGCGTGGCGCCGTAGCTCAGCGTGACGATGCCGGTGCCGCGGGTGGAGTTGAGCCCGGGACCCTCGAACACCGGCCACGCGGCCAGGTCGGCCGCCACGCCGTCGACCAGCCGCGCCCCGCGGTGGGTGAACTGGATCCGGTGCCCACGGCTGGTGGTGTAGTCGGCGGTGAGGGTCTGCTCGTCGAACCTCGGCCGGAGCTGCTGCATGCGCGCGCAGAAGGCATCGAAGTCGGCGTACTCGGCGGCGGGAACGGCCTCGAGAATGACGGCGACCTTCGGATGCCTGAGCTCCAGCCGCTCGTAGTCCGGCTCGTACACCCAGGTGCCGGGGACGCTGGTCCAGACCGCGAAGAAGATCCGGTCGGTGCGGACCAGGATCCAGCCGCCGGCCTCGCGCCGCTCGGTGGAGATGTGCGGGAAGAAGCCGTTGACGTGCTGGCGCGCCGCGTCGGGCGGGAGGTTGTAGAGGTCGATCACGGTGTTCTCGTGCTGCCACACGTCCTCGTACGGCGAGCCTTCGACCCATTTGTTGGGATTCGCGTAGTAGGGCCGCTGGCGCACGATGTCGGCGAGGACTTGGTCAACCGGCGAATCGAAGTAGCGGCTCAGCTGCTCGGCCGAGTAGGAGGGGTTGAGGAAGAAGCACGTCGCGCCGTCGTGGGGCGAGCGCCAGGTCAGGTCCCAGCGGTGGTTCTCGACGTCGGTAAGATCGCCCCAGGACGAGCCCACGGCGAAGTCCGGCGTCATGTAGGTGTACGTCCACGTCGGCTCGCCGTCGTGGATGCGCGGGCCGCGGCGCGGGGCCTTGAGCTCGCGCAGCACGTAGGGCGCGCTCCGATCGTTCGCCAGGCGCTCGATCAGTGGGAGCGCCGCGAACTCCTGCAGCGCGGCGAGGGAGATGAAGTAGCACTCGGCCAGGTCGAGCCGGAGCGGCGCGCCGCCGAAGTAGAGCCGCCCGAACTGGGTCGCGGCCCCGGTGTGCTCCCGGGTGTGGGTGACCTGGTTGTATTTCTCGCGGCTGTGCGCGCCAACCCAGTCGCCGGCGAGGTACTTTGTCGCCCAGTCGGCGAGCAGGACCTGCATCATCATCCAGGACTTCTGCCGGATCCGCTCGTCGCGCGCGAACTCGTGCAGCGTGGCGAAGCAGAGCAGGTAGAGGTGATGGTAGTTCGGCGAGTCGTACTCGTACATGCCGCGGCGGATCGTGGCGTCGATCCACTGCTCGATCCATTTCGCCGCGTCCTGCTGTGACGCCACCGGCGTCGAGCCGTCGGCCAGTTTGGGGCCATCGGGCCAGGTCTGGCCGAACAAGTACCGCGCTGTGCGGTACTGCAGCATGTGGTTGTCGGTGAAGCCGAACTCATGCGTGAAGCTCGCCGCGAAACGATCCCGGATCCGCCCGACGAGGTCCGGTGGCAGCTTCGGCCCGAGGCGCAGCACGGCGTCCATGAAGGCGTAGGTCTCGAAGCTGCTCCAGGCCTGCTTGGTGTCGGCGACGGCCTCGGCGAGGTACTGCTGGCCGGTTGGGGCGTCGATCCCGGTGGCGACCTTCACCACGCCCAGGTAGATCCGCATGCGTGAGTCGGTGCCAGGCACCCAGGTCATCCGGGCCATGGTTTCACGACTGTACTGGCAGCGTTCCAGAAACGCTGTCCGATAGGCGTCGGGGCGGTTGGTCTCGGCGCGGACCGAAAGCGCGGCGACCAGGGCGCAGCCCAGAAGGGCGAGGCGGGACATCGGGGTCATGGCGG
>CAZUQB010000038.1:0-13217 GCA_964622405.1 uncultured Opitutaceae bacterium
TTGTTGGCGCGGGTGTGGAGGGTCTGCACCACCGAGATGTTGCGCATCGCGAAGCCGGCCTCGCAGTACGCGAGATAGTAGCTCCACTTCCGGATGAAGCGGTCGTCAAAGCCGAGCGCGCGCACCGCGTCGAGCCGCGCCCGGAAATTCTCGTGCCACGCCCGCAGCGTCAGCGCGTAGTCGGCGCCGTGATCGGAGACCTGGTGCAGCACGAGGCCGCCCGCCCGCGCCAGCTGGTCGTTGACGCGGTTGAGCGACAGGAGCAGCGAGCCCGGGAAGATGTGCTTCTGGATGAAATCCACGCCGCGGCGGAACTCGGAGTAGCGATGGTCCGGGCAGGTGATGAACTGCAGCGCCAGCAGGCCGTCCCGCTTCAGCGCGCGCGCCAGGACGCGGCTGAACGCCGGGAGGTACCGGTGACCCAGCGCCTCCATCATCTCGATCGAGACGATCTTGTCGTACTGCCCGGTCACGTCGCGATAGTCGCGCAGCTGCACGTCCACCCGGTCGGCCAGGCCGGCCGCCGCGATGCGCTGGCGGGCCAGGTCGTGCTGCTGGCGCGACAGGGTGAGGGTCGTGACCCGGCAGCCGTAGGTGCGCGCGGCGTGGAGGGCCCAGCCGCCCCAGCCGGTGCCGATCTCGAGCACGTGGTCGGAGGGCTGCAGGCGCAGGCGGCGGCAGAGCGCGTCGTTCTTCTCGCGCTGGGCGTCCTCGAGCGTGAAGCCGTCGCGCCAGTGCGCGCCCGAGTACATCAGCGAGGGATCGAGGAAGAGCGCGAAGAAGTCGTTCGAGAGGTCGTAGTGCTCGCGGATGTTGCGGCGCGCCGTCGCCCGGGAATTGGGCCGCAGCAGGTGGCCGGCCCGGTTGGCGAAGCGCAGGAGGTTCAGCGCCAGTGAACGGGCCTGGCGCGAGCCCGACAGGGTCGGGGCGTGCTCGAGGTTCAGCACGAACCACGCGACGATCGCGGCCAGGTCGGCCGTCTCCCAGTCGCCGTCGATGTACGACTCGGCAAAGCCGATGTCGCCCGCCCAAAAGCACTTGGTAAAAAACGCCGGCCGCAGGACCCGGAGGCTGGCGCGGGGCGACAGGCCCAGCGGCAGCGGTTCCTCCGTGTCGCGCGAGCCGAACTCGCGCACCGCGCCGCCGGGCAGCTCCAGCCGGAGGTGGCCGCGGGTCATGGCCGCCAGGGCGTCGAGCACGGCGCGCTGGCAGAAGGTCTCACGGGTGGCGCGGGCGTAGCCGGCCGCCAGTTCGGGGGAAGGGGCGGAGGACGGACTCATGCAGGGTCGGGAGATCGGGCGATGGACGGGTGGGGCCGGTAGAGGTCGCGCTGGTCGCCGGCCCGGGCGGACTTGGCGAACCAGGGCACCCGCTTCAGCCACAAGCGGAAGGCGTGCCAGTGGATGAGGCCGATCACCTGGACCGTGATCAGCGGGTATTTCACCAGAAACCACGCCAGGCGCCCGTTCGTCAGCTCGCGACGGGGACCGTGGAGGGTGCTGATCAGCGTCCGCTCGGTCCCGGTGTAGTCGTCGATCTGGACCCCGAGCCGCTCGTCCGGCGCGCGCAGCTGGAAGTCGAACGCCACGTCCACGTCCGCGAACGGCGAGACGTAAAAGTGCTTCGGGGCGCGACCGTGAAACGCGCCGTCGTCCGCCCGCCACGTCTCCGGGCCGAGGAAATACGGCTTCACCTCGCGGAAGGTGTTCGTGACCTCCGCGATCGCCGCGACCGGGCGGCCGGCGCGGTCGTGGCAGAAGTAGAACGCGACCGGGTTGAAGTGGTAGCCCAGCACGCGGGGCAGCGCCACGAGCGTGACCCGGCCCCCGGCGAGGTCCACGCCGCGCTCCGCGAGGTAGGCCGTGATCCGCGCCTTGAGCCCCGCGCCGGCCGGCGGCGTCCCGCCGGGGGCGGTCCCGTTGTGCAGCGTCTCGCCGGTCGGGAAAAAGTCCCGGTCGCGGAACGAGTACAGGTTCGGGCGGTTCACGGAAAACAGCGCCAGCCGGCCCGCCTGGTCGAGTTCGTCGAGGTCGAGCGCGAACAGGAAGAGGCGGTAGGCGAAGCGGTGACGGCGCGGCGCGAGGCGCGCGTGCATCACATGGCATTCGTATAGGCAGGACCGCATCGGCGGAAAAGCGTGGGCTGGATTCCTGATACGCACAAGGCTGGGTGCCGGATGCGCCCGCCCGCGGGAAAATCCGCCCTATGCCGGCCAGGGATCGCGCCCGAGCAGTTGCTCCGCCAGCCGGTGGGCGCTCAGCAGGCCGTCCTCGTGGAAACCATAGCGCTGCCAAGCGCCCACGAAGAAGGTCTGCGTGGCCTGGCGGGCCGCCAGGTTCAGGGCCGGCAGCTCGGCCTGCGCCCGGACCGCGCCGAGGCTGAAGAGCGGGTGCTCATAGGGGATGCGCTGGAGGACCCGCGCCGGGTCGACCGCCTCGGGCCGGTTGATCGTCACGAAGAAATTCTCCCGCCGCGACACGCCCTGCAGCGAGTTCATCCAGTAGTGGATCGCGGGCGACGGCCGGCCGCCGGCGTCGCGGTTGATCTCGTAGTTCCAGCTCGACCACGCCAGGCGGGCGCGGGGCATGACGCGGGCGTCGGTGTGGACGGTCGCCACGTTCGCCTGGAACTTGAACTCGCCGAGCAGCCGGGACTCGTTCCCGGTCGGGCCGTCGATGAGGCGCAGGGCCTGGTCGGCGTGGCAGGCGAGGATGACCTGGTCAAAGGGCAGGCTGGCGCCGGCGGCGGTGTGGATCGTGACGCCGCGCGGGGAGCGGACGACGCGGACGACCGGCTGGCCGACGCGGATGCGCTCGCGCCAGGGGGCGGTGAGCTTCTCGACGTAGGACCGGGCCCCGCCCACGACCGTGTACCACGGATGCTGGGTGTGGAGGCCGAGGAAGCCGTGGTTGTGGAAGAACCGCAGCAGCGTGGTGGCCGGGAAGGCCAGCATCAGGTCCGGCGGCGTGCTCCAGACCGACGCGCTCATCGGGATGAGGTACAGCTCGAGAAAATCGCTCCCGTAGCCGCGGCGCCGGACATAGTCGGCGAGCGTCTCGCCCTTCGTGGCGGGGTCCTCCAGCGCCGCCGCCGCCTCGGCGTTGAAGCGGTTGATCGCCGCCAGCATCCGGTAGAACCGGGGCCGAAGCAGGTTTCGCCGCTGGGCAAACAGGTGGTTCAGCGACGAGCCGGCGAACTCGAGTCCGGTGTCGGCGTGGCGCACGCTGAACGACATGCTCGTCGGCTTGGTCGCCACGTCCAGCTCGCGGAGCAGCCGGGTGAGCAGCGGGTAGGTCACATGGTTGAACACCATGAACCCGGTGTCGACCGGCAGCGACCGGCCGGTGACCGGCTCCGTCACCTGGACCGTGTTGGTATGGCCGCCGACGTACCCGTTCTGCTCGAACAGGGTCAGGTCGTGGTCCCGGTGCAGGAAATGCGCGCAGCCCAGTCCGGCGATGCCGGTGCCGATGATCGCGATGCGGGCCATGCGTCGAAAGCGTAGCGCCGGCCGGGGACCGGGGAACCCTATTTTGGCGGCGGCGCGGCCGGCCGCACGAGCTCCGAGCTGTCCTGGCGGATCACCGGGCCGTCCGCGCGCTTCGGCGCGTTCGCGTGGGAGGCGTTGACCGTGGCCACCGCCAGGGCGGCCGCGGCCGGCACGACCTTCTTGAACGACGAGAGCTCGGGATGGATCAGCGCCGCGCGCTGCGCCGCGGCCACCGAGCCCGCGTGGTCGGCCCGCGCGGCCTCGGCGAGGATCGCCTCCGGCACCGGCTTCAGGTCCCAGATGAAGCCCGTGTAGGACATCAGCTTAAGGCCGTAGTAGGTCGGGTCGAACTCCCACCAGTAGAAGCCCTGGCGGGTCGAGTGCATGTAGCGGTGGTGATTGTTGTGCCAGCCCTCGCCGAGCGTCACGAAGGCGAGGATCCAGCTGTTGCGCGAGTCGTCGCCCGTGACAAACCGGCGCCGGCCGAGCAGGTGCGCGAGCGAGTTGATGCACGACGTGCCGTGGAAGAGGAACGTGGTGCTCACGAAGAACGCCCACACCAGCATCTGCCAGCGGTCCGTGTGCAGGCCCGGCGCGTACACCTCGAGCAGCCAGCCGAGTCCCCACAGCCCAACGGCGAACAGGGCCGGCACCACCGTGTCGAACCGGTTCAGCCAGACGAGCTCGGGATACTTCGTGAGGTCGCGGATCTTGCTGTAGTCGGTCGGGAAGTTGCGGCGGCTCGTGATCCAGCCGATGTGCGACCACCAGAACCCGTGCACGTGCGGCGAGTGCGCGTCCTCGGGGCCGTCGGAATGCTGGTGGTGGTGGCGGTGGTGGTAGGCCCACCAGAGGCCGCCGCGCTGCACGGTCGTGCCGCCCCACAGCGCCAGCAGGAACTGGCCGAAGCGCGACGTGCGGTAGGTGCGGTGGGAGAAATAGCGGTGGTAGATGCCCGTCACCGCGAACATCCGCAGGAAATAGAGCGCCACGGCACAGCCCACCGCGAAGGGGCTCCAGCCGACCCACAGCACGCCCAGGCAGCCGGCATGGAGGATGATGAACGGGATGCAGCGCACCCAGTCGACGCGGTCGGGCTCGGCGCGCATCCGTTCGGCGCCGCCGGGGGCGTAGTCGGCATCAATCCACTGGACCAGGGCGGCGCTGGCGCGACGGAGCAGCGGGAATCGGGGGGAGGAGGAAGGCGTCATGCAACTGGCGCGATGGCATACCAATTGGGCCCGCAGGCAAGGTCCGTTTTCGGCCCACCCGCCGCCGGTCAGGCGCGCGCCGCGGGCTCCGTTGCCAGCGCCAGGGGCGCGCGTTGCGTCGCCCGGTGAAACACCGCGGCCGCCACCCCGCAGACCGCGCCGCACACCGCGATCGTGACCGGCGCGCCCCACGCCGAGGCCGCCGCGCCCGCGAGGAGGCTGCCGACCGGGAACATGCTCTGGCCGGTCGCAAAGAGGCTCATCACCCGGCCGCGCTTGTCGTGGTCCACCGTCGCCTGCAGCAGCGTGTTGCTCGACGCCATCACCAGCACGCCGCCCGCGCCCGCCGCCGCGAAGCACGGCAGCGCGAAACCCACGCCGGGCGCCAGCGCCATCCCGGCCAGCCCGCTGCCGCCGATCAGGGCGCCGAGCGCGACGATGCGCTCCTGCCCCGTGGGCGAGGTGCGCAGCGTGAGCGCCAGCCCTGCGATCACCGCGCCCACGCCCGTCGCCGACAGCAGGAAGCCGAGGGTCCGGGCGTCGCCATGGTAGATGCCCTCCGCGAACACCGGCGCCAGGATGCTGTGCGCGAAGCCCGCCAGGCCGATCACCGGCACCATGAGCAGCACCCGCCGGATCGTCGGGTGCCCCGCGGCGTAGCGCACGCCGTCGCGCAGGTCCGCCAGCGGATGCGCCTCGCTCGGCGGCGCGGTCCGCGGCGGGATCCGCACGCCGGCCAGGGCCACCAGCACCGCGACGTAGCTGAGGGCGTCGACGGTGAAGCAAATGCCCGCGCCCGCGGCCGCGATCACGAAGCCCGCGATCGCCGGGCCGATCAGGCGCGCGAAGTTGAACGTGATCGAGTTGAGGACGATGACGTTCTCGAGCAGCGCCTTGTCGCCGGCCAGCGGGTAGGTCAGCGCCTGCCGCGCCGGCCAGTCGAGCGCGTTGATCAGGCCCTGCACGAGGCAGAGCGAGATCAGCCACGTGACCGTCATGTGCCCGCTCAGCGTCAGCGCCGCCAACGCGGCCGACTGCAGCATCGACAGGGTCTGGGTGAGCCGGACCAGCCGCAGGGCGTCGAGGCGGTCCACCAGGACGCCCGCAAACGGCGCCAGCACCAGCACCGGGATCTGGTTCGCGAAGCCCACCAGCCCCACGTGCCACGGGTCGCCCGAGAGCTTGAACACCAGCCACAGCGCCGCCGTGGTCGTCATCCAGTTGCCCAGCAGCGACACGACCTGACCGAGGAAATAGCGCCGGTAGTTGGGCGAGGAGAGGGCGCGCAGGAAACGGGGAGGAGTCACGGCAGAGGGCGGCTGCTAGGGCAGGGCAATCCTCGCCGGGGCGCAAGTGTCGTCCGCCGCGCCGGGCCGGCCATGGTCAGCGGGATTGGCGGTCCGACGGCTCCGCCTCGGTCGCCACGAGGGCGGTGAGCAGGGCGATGACGAGGACGGGCGCGATCATGGTGGCGGGAATCGGCGCCTACCGTAGCGGTCCCGCCCGAAACCGAAAACCCGCGGCCCGGTTATTAACGCGCCGCGGTCCGCCCATTAGCACGGGCTCAGGGCTCCGTGCGGAAAAAGGTCTCCGCCGCCGCCTGCGGCTGGGTCTTGAACGCGGTGAAGCCGCCGTCGATCACGACGTTGCTGCCCGTCATGAACTCGGCCTTGTCGCTCGCGAGGAAGAGCGCGAGTTCCGCGATGTCCTCCGGTCGGCCCAGGCGCGTCAGGTGCAGCGCCTCGGCCGCAGCCCGGGCCGCGGGGTTCTCGTACCAGCCCTGCTGGCACTCCGTGATCACATAGCCGGGGCTGATCGCGTTCACCCGGATGCCGTGCTTCGCGTAGTTCAGGGCCATCGCCCGCGAGAGCGCGATGATCCCGCCCTTGGCCGCCGTATAGCTGTCCACCGCCGGCTCGGCCACCAGAGCGTCCACCGTCGCGGTGTTCAGGATCACGCCGCGCCGCTGGTGCATCATCACCGGCAGCGCCTGCTTCGACATGAGATACACGCCCTTGAGCGCGACGTTGATCATCGTGTCCCAGACCGCCTCGTCCAGTTCGTGCACCGCGCGGTCGCGCTCATTGCAGAGACGGGTCGGGGCGGCGTTGTTATAGAGGATGTCCAGGCGGCCCCAGGCCTCGGTCGCGGTCCGCACCGCGCGCGCCGCGTCGGCGGACTTGCTCACGTCGGTCCGGACGAATCGCGCCGTGCCGCCGGCGGCCGCGATCTCGGTCGCCACCACGCGGCCGTGGTCCTCGTCCAGGTCCGCGAGCAGGACGCGGGCCCCCTCCCGGGCGAACAGGCGGGCGGCGGCCTTGCCGATGCCCGAGGCGGCTCCAGTGATCAGGGCGACGCGGTCTTGGAGAAGCATGGCGGATTCAGGGGTCGGGGGTCAGGGACTCGCGGTAGGCGTGATCCAGCGCCGCGAGCGCGGCGCCAGTATCGGACCGGCCGAGCAGAAAGTCGCGCACGATTTCGCCGCCGCGGTCCTGGAAGGTGAGATAGCCGGGGTAGCGCGGCCGCACCCACGCCGCGTCGAGGGTCGCGAGGGTGTCCTGGAAGAAACCGTTCGACCGGCGGTTCACCTCCGGGTCGGTCCACGCCGCCCGGTGGGCCGGCTGGCCGCCGGCGTCAAAGTACAGGGTCCGCTGCCAGGTCGCGCCCGCCACGCGCGCCGCATAGTCGAGGGCCGCCGCGGGGTGCCGGCATCGGGCCGACACCGCCAGGCCCGTGCCACCGAGCGTCGCGCGCAGCGGGCGGCCGCGGTAGGTCACGAGGTCGCCGAAGCGGAGGACGTGCGGGGCGTAGCCGGCCCGCGCGTAGTTGGAATAGCCGTAGGCGAACGGGCAGCAGGCCGGCCGGTCCGTGGCCGCCGCCAACTCGTCCCAGGTTCGGATCGGATTCCGTTCCCACGTCGCCGGCGGCAGCCGGCGCATCAGGTCGCGCTGCTGCGCGAGCGCCGCCGCCCCGACCTCGCCCGTCACCACGCGCTCCCGCGTGGCGCAGGGTTCCTCGCCCTGGGCGTGGCAGAACATGAAGAAGCTCATCAGGCAGTCGACCGGGATGCCCGCGACCGCCACGAAGCCGTGGTCCGCCAGCTCCAGCAGTTCCTCCCAGGTCGCCGGCGGCCGGAGCCCGTGCCGCGCCAGCAGGTCCTCGCGATGGCCGCTCACCGGCGCCGCCGCGTCGATGGGCAGCGCGCAGCGGTGGCCGTCGTGCTCGTAGCTCGCCCACGAGGCGCCGACCGACTGCGCCGCCAGCTCCGTCCGCAGCGACGGCGGGGCGTGTTGATTCTGGTCCAGGACCAAATCCGGCCGCCGCGCCAGGTCCCCGGCAAACGGATGGTCGATCACCAGCAGGTCGAACTCCGCGGCGAGCGCGGCCAGCGGCGCGTCCGCGAAGGCCTGCAGGGAGCGTTTCTCCCAGGTCACCCGGACCGCCGGGTGCAACTCGCCATAGCGCTGCGCGGTGGCCGCCATCGGGGTGAAACCCCGGGAGTGGTCCCACGCGATGCCCCGCAGGTGGATCGTCCCGGCCGACATCGTCAGTGCCCGGACACCTGACGGGACCGGGTGTACTTCCGCAGCGCGGCCTCGCTCAGCGTCACGCCGAGGCCGGGCCGCGTGGGCACGGTCACGTAGCCGTCGGGCGCGACCGGCAGCGACTCGTTGGTCATCTCCCAGCGCAGCGGCGAGGCGCTCGTCGAGAATTCCAGCAGTTCCTCGTCGGCGTGCGCGGCGAGGAAGTGGAGATTCGCGGCGATCTCGATGTTGGTCTTGTAACCGTGCGTGATCACGCGCTTGCCGCGCGCCTTGGCCGCGGCGGCGATCTGCCGGAGGCCGGTGAAGCCGCCGACCATGGTGATGTCCGGCTGGCAGATGGTTGCGCCGCCCTGGTCCATCGCCTCGATGAACTCGCGGACATGGGTCAGGCCCAGGTCGCCGACGCCGAGCGGAATCCCGTGCCGCGCCATCGCGGCGTGACCCTCGATGTCGTCGAGCGGCAGGGGTGCCTCCAGGAAGAGGATGCCGGTCTCGCGATAGGCCGGGTAGAGGCGCAGGCCCTCCTCCTTCGTCTGGTACGACAGCGCGGCGTCGATGATCAGGCCGCGGTCGGGCCCGAGCACCGCCCGTGCGGCGCGCAGCAGCCGGGTGGTCTGGGCGAGGTCGTCCATCCACCACGGGTCGGCGGCGAACTTGATTGCGCTCAGGTGCAGCCGCTCCAGGACGTCCGCCACCTGCCGCCGCACGCCGTCTTCCGTGCGCCCCATCGGGTAGATTGTGCCGTACGCCCGCAGCCGGGTGCGCCGCGCGCCGCCGAGCAGCGCGTGCACCGGCTGGCCGGCCGCCTGGCCGCGCAGGTCCCAGAGCGCCAGGTCGAGGCCGCCGATCGCGTGCATCGCCAGGCCGCGGCGCCCGACGTAGTCGCAGGCCTGGTAGAGCTCGTCCCAGAGCGTCGGCTCGCCCGGGTCGCGCCCGAGCAGCACGCCGGCCAGCCCGCGCGCGTGGTTGTGCGCGTCCGGCCCGTGGATCAGCGCCTGGATCGCGGCCGGGAACGACTCGACCTCGCCGATGCCGGCCAGGCCGGTGTCGGTCGTGATCCGGATGACGCAGTCGTCGTAGGAGCCGTCGAACAGGCTGATGCCGGGGTCCTCGTGACGGACATGGAAGGTCTCGATGCGGGTGATCTTCATGCGGGCGAGTGGAGGGGCGGGGCTAGCGGTGTCCGTGGCGGTGGCGGGTCAGGACCTCGGAGCCGCGGGCGGTGACGAGGACCACGTCCTCCAGCCGCACGCCGCCGGTGCGCGGGAGGTAGACCCCAGGCTCGAGCGCGATGACCATGCCTTCCTCGAGCGGCGTCCGGTTTCCGGCCACGATGCGGGGCTCCTCATGGTACGACACGCCGATGCCATGGCCGGTATGGTGCGGGTAGGCTTGGTGGCCGCGCTTTTCGATGAAGGCGCGGGTGGCGGCGTCGATCTCCTCGGGGATCGCCCCGGGCCGGACCAGGGAAATCGCGTGGTCGAGGGCGCCGCCCACGATCCGGCGCAGTTCGCCGAGCGAGTGGCCGGGGGACCCGGCCGGCGCGACGCCGCAGATGTCGCCCCAGTAATTGCCGAGCCGCGGCACGATGTCGGCCAGCACCCAGTCGCCGTCGGCCAGCACGCGCCCGGTCGGGGCGCCGCCGATCTCCGCGGTGCGGGGACCGGAGATGAAGTCGGCCAGGATCGGCAGCCGCCGGCCGGCCTTCGATTCGATCGCGGCCCGCAGGTCACCCCAGACCTCGAGCTCGGTGCGGCCCGGCCGGACCAGGCCCGGCAGCACGGCCTGCGCATGGTCGCACAACGCCAGCGACGCGCGGAGCGCGGCCAGCTCGGCGGGGGTCTTCACCGCGCGCAGTGCGGCCAGCGCGCCGTCGATCGGCCGCGCCCCCGCGAGCGCCGCCGCCGCGGTCGCGGGCAGCGCCGCGAACTCGACCCCCAGGCCGGCCGGCTCCACCCCGGCCACCAGCGCCTGAAATTTCTCCGCGAACGCTGCGCCCGGCGCGAGCGGGCCGGCCGGCGTGTAGCTGGCGTAGGCCAGGCCGCGCAGCCCGAGCGCGGCGAGGTCGGGCGCCTCGCAGTCGGGATACAGCAGGGTGGCGTCGTGCGCCGTCACGAGCAGGAGCGACGGGCCGCCGGCGAACGGATTGGGCCCGGTTTCGATGGCCGACTCGTGGCCGGAGGCCCAGTCGACGGAGAACGGGGAGGCGAGCAGCGCGGCGTCGAGCTGCTCCCGGCGGAGCCAGGCGGTGAGACGCGCGCGGAGGTCGGGGTCCATCGGGGCGGGGGAGTCGCCCGAGTGGAGCACCGGAACGCGGCGGGATAAACCCGAAACTGTGCGAAGCTGAAACTGCCCAAAAAAAAGTCCGGGACGGACCCGGGTGGGTCGCGTCCCGGACGCGGGGCGAAATCGGGGCCGGCCTACTTGCCGGAGACCTTCCGGATCGTGACGTCGCCGTTCATCGTGGTGACCCGGATTTCCGGGCCGCCGCCGTTGAGCGTGCCGGTGACGACCTTGCCGCCGGTGACGGGCGGGAGGGGCACGGCCGGCGGGACCGGCGGCATCGGGGCGACCTCCTCGTCGGCGTCGGCCTGCGCCTTGCGGCGGGCGTCGCGCTCGGCATTGCGGGCGGCCGTGGCGGCCTCGCGGATCGCGTTGGCGGCCTCCTGGGCGGCGGCGGCGCTGGCGGCGACGGCCTCGTGGATGGCCTCGCGCACATCGTCGCCGGACCCGGCGGCGGCCCGCGGGGCGCGGGTGTGCACGCGGATGCGGCTGCCGGCGGTGCGGATCGACTCGGTCTTGGTGACCAGGACCTTGTCGTCGAAATCGGTCAGGATGGAGCCGTTGTGGGTGCGGAGCCGCACGTTGGCCTTGGCGTCGGCGGGCAGGCAGAGCGTGACCTCGCCGTTCATCGAGACCAGCGAGAGCGGCTGGCCGGCGGCGAGCTCGCGGACGTTGGCCTTGATCTCGCCGTTCAGCGTCTCGACGGTCGCGGCGCCGGTGACGTTGTCGAGGTTCACCTCGCCGTTGAGCCCCTTGACCTCGATGCTGCCGGCGACGTCGGCGACGGAGACGTCGCCGCCGTAGGTGCAGCTGACGATCACGCTCGTCTTGCGCGGGACGGCGATGACGAAGCTGCCGCCGTTGCCGCCCCACGAGTCGACGCCGTAGCTGAGCACGGCGACATTGGCCTTCTCGGTGAGCGAGTAGCTGCTCGAGGAGGTGAGGACGCGGAGGCCGTCGGGCCGCTCGGCGGGCTTGTCCGGCTTGAGGTCGCTCTGGACCGTGATCTCGGCGGCGTCGGTGCCGTGGATCGTGACGTCACCGCTGGCGATGGCGACCTTGAGGACGCCGGGCTTGGCCGGATCGGAGAACTTGATGGTGGAGGTTTCGTTCTCGTCGGCGCGGGCGACCGTCAGGAGGAGCATGGCGACGGCGGCGGCGACGAGGAACGAGGGATACAGGCGGGACGTTTTCATGGAAGGAGTGGCGATGGGCGGTGGGGGGTGGGTCAGGCGCGGCGGAGACCTGGTCTAGAGCTGGGCTAGGCCACGCTGGGCGGCATCGCGGACGGCCTGGTTGATGTTTTCACTGCGGGAGAGCCGCTCGAGCTCGGGGACGGCGGCGCGGTCGCGGGCGGCGACCAGGAAGTCGATCATCGCGACCTGCACGAGCGGGTTCTGCTCGCGCGGGAGCGTGGCGAGCACGCCCGAGCGGACGATCGGCTGGCTGGCGTGCGGATAGAGCGCGTCGAGCGCGGACAGCCGCACGTTGGTGCTCGGGTCGAGGGCCAGGGAGCCGATCAGGTCGGAGATGACCTTCTGGTCGGGGTTCTTCTGGTCCAGGGTCGCGAGCACCGACTGGAGGCGCTCGCTGGTCGAGCGCTGCTGGAGGAGGGAGATGCCGACCAGCTGGCCGACGGAGTCGACGCGGGCGCGGAGCTCGGCGAGCTCCTGCTTGGTGGCGGGATCGAGGCCGGCGACCGGGGCGGGCGGGGCGAAGCGGGTGCCGGCATAGAAGCCGCCGAAGGCGAGCGCGGCCGCGGCGACCGGCGCGAGGATCCAGCGCCAGACGGCGAGGCGCGACTGGCGGCGGTGGCGCGAGGCGGCGGCGGCGACGCTGGCGGCGGAGTTCTTCTCCTCCTCGAGCATCGCGTAGAAGCGCTGGCGCAGCGCCGGGCTCGGCGCGGGGGTCGGCAGGGTGTCGAGCTTGGCCAGCGTCTGCGCGAGCGCGGAGAACTCGCGCTGGCAGTCGGGGCAGGAGGCGAGGTGGGCGCGCACCTCGGTGGTGGCGGCGCCGTCAAGGCGGCCGTCGAGCACCTCGGCAAAGCGGTCCTGGGCAGCGGTGCAGTTCATGAGAGATTCTCCTTCTGGAGTTGGAAATAGAGGTCGCGGAGCTGCCGCAGCGCGCGGTGGGCGCGAACCTTGGCGGCGCCGGCGGAGCACTCGAGGATGGTGGCGATCTCGGCGAACGAGAGTTCCTGGAAGCGGGAGAGGAGCAGCACCTCGCGATCGTCGCGGTCGAGGCGGGACAGCGCCCGGTGAAGCAGGGCGTGGTCGTCGCGCACCGTCGCGCGGTCGGCGGCGTGCGGCGCGTCGTCGGCGTGCTCCTGCAGGTCGACGGGGTCGGTGGCCGTGGGCGTGGCCTGGTGCCGGCGGAAATGGTCGGCGGCGCAGCGGCGACCCAGGTGGTACATCCACGCGGTGAAGCTGCCGTCGTCGCGGTAGGTGTGGCGGTATTTCAGCATCCGCTGGAACACCGTCTGCGCGATGTCCTCGGCCGCCGCGCGGTGCCCCGTCAGCTTCACCAGGAACCCGAACAGCGGCCCGTGGTGGCGCTCGAACAGCTCGCCCAGCGCGTCCAGGTCACCATCGCGGACGGCGAGCATGAGGGCGTGGTCGGAGGGGGTGTCGGCGGGGGCGTCCACGGCGGCAGGCGCGGAGTTAACCACGAGCGGACACGAGGTGACAC
>CAZUQB010000039.1:0-13176 GCA_964622405.1 uncultured Opitutaceae bacterium
GAGACACGGGCGACGCGAACGTCACCGAGGACGCGCCGGTGGCGGCGGGATTTCTGCCCGGCGTTGTGCTGCAGTGGGAGCAGGCCGCGCGCGCCGCCGAGGCCCTGGGTACCCGGGTGGTGCTGGGCCGGTTCGGCGTGGTGCTGTCGCCGGCGGGTGGGGCGCTGGCCAAGCTGCTGCCGGTCTTCGCTGCCGGGGTTGGAGGCCCGGTGGGCTCGGGACGGCAATGGATGAGCTGGCTCAGCATCGAGGACGCCATCGGGGCGGTGAATCATGCACTGGCCACCCCGACGCTGTCCGGCCCGGTGAACCTGGTCGCGGATACGGCCGTCACGAACCGCGAGTTTGCGGAGACCCTGGGTCGGGTCCTGCGTCGGCCCGCGGCGCTGCCGGCGCCAGCCTGGATGTTGCGGCTGATGTTCGGCGAGATGGCGGAGGCGACGGTGCTCGTGAGCACGCGGGTGAAGGCAGACCGCCTGGCCGCCTCGGGCTACCGGTGGCGTCACCCGCAACTCGAGGGGGCGCTGCGTCAGGTTCTCGGACGTTTGGCCTGAGACGGGCGATGCGCCGGACGGGGCAAATCTAGGCTTTCCAACGCCGGTTCGGTTGGTACGGTCAAAGGTTTATGCAGAGAACATTCGTGATCTTCAAACCCGACTGCATGGAGCAGCGCCATGCGGGTGCCGTGCTGGCCCGATTCGAGGCCGCCGGATTCGACGTAATTGGCTGCAAGATGACGCGCCTCGCCCCGGCCGTCCTGCGCGAGCACTACGCGCATGTGGCCTCCAAGCCGTTTTATCCCGAGATCGAGCAGTTCATGAGCTCGCGTCCGGTGATTCTGATGGCGCTCCAGGGCGAGAATATCGTCCAGAAAGTGCGCGACCTGCTCGGGCCGACCGATTCCCGGAAGGCCGCCAAGGGCACCATTCGCGGCGACTTCGGCACCGAGATGATGAAGAACGTCGTCCATGCCTCCGACAGCGACGAAAACGCCAAGGCCGAGCTGGCCCGCTTCTTCCGTCCGGAGGAGCTGTTCCAGCTCTGAGCCTGGACCAGGACCAGAACCTTGAGGCGCACCGGAACCGGTGCGCCTTTTTTGTCGCCCGGAGCGATCTTGCCACCGCCGGAAGTTGGTCTAGATGAAGCGATGCCCAGCGACCGGGCGTTCCCATGGCGAGCATTATAGTACTCGATGATGACGACGGCTTCCGCGAAACCGTCTGCCGGCTGCTGACGGATGCGGGGCACACCGTGCGGTCGGCCGCGAACGGATTCGACGGCATGGCCCTGCTGCGGGCGCAGCCGGCCGACCTGATGGTCACGGATATCATGATGCCACACGGTGGCCTCCCGACGATCCGGGTGCTGCGGGCCGAATTTCCCAAGCTTCCGATCATCGCGGTCTCGGGCAGTCACGTCCGGCTCGACATGGCCGGCGGCATCGGCGCCGCGAAGATGCTCGCGAAGCCCTTCAAGGCCCAGCAGCTGCTGGACGCGATCAACGAAGTGCTCGGCCAGGCCCAGCCCTAGCCGCGTCCCTGGAGAGGCTGGGGTGCCGGGATCCCGCAAGCCCACCGCTTAGCGCCTACCGCCTTCTGCCTGCCGCCTACCGCCTACCGCCTACCGCCTCCGGGCGAGATGACCAGTCTTTGCCAAGATTTGCGGAGCCGCGCGGAACGAATGGTACTATTCTCCGGGACGAACCCGACAGGAGCGGGACCCCATGAACATCAAACTCCATCTCGACGAGGCGGAATCGGCGCCGGTCGTAAGGCTGGCCCAGTTGATCGATGCGACCCCCGAGGACGTGCTCTACACGGCCCTCAACCGACTGATGATGCATGCCCGGGAAAACGACGTCCAGGGCGAGATCATCCAGACCAAGCTGGCGCGCTCGAACAACCTGCCGCTGTGGGCGGACACGGCCGGCTCGGTGCACAACTACGAGGGGCAGGACCCCTGCGAGCCGGGCAAGAGCAAGTACTCCGTCTAGTCCGGAGTCACCGCCGCGCCACCGCGCCGTCACGGACGGCGCGGACGGACCTCATTTCGCCGCCGCGACGGACGGCCGCCGGCGGCCCTTGGCCGGGGCGCGGCTGCAGATCTTGTCGAAGGCGGTGATCTCGCGCCGGGCGATCCGGCGCAGCGTGGCGCAGAGCTCCGTGACCGCGGCCGTGCGCTCGGCGGGAGCGAGATGGTCGCGGATCGCCTTGGGATCGGCGGCCTGCTCGGCCTGGGCGTGGATCAGCGCCTCGAGCAACGCCTGCTCCAGCGCCGGAAAATAGGTCCGCATCGGGTTGGATTCGTACCGGCACTTCGGCCGCTCGCCGGCGTGATGCACCCGCCGCCCGGGCAGCTTCGACAGCACCTCGTCGAGCGTGGTGTCGAACATGAAGACCAGCGTGTCGGGATTGGCGAGCGGGGTGTGCAGACGCTCGACCCGGAGGAGGGCCTCCCAGCGGGAGCGGATCTGGGGACGCATGGCCTGCAGCCGGCGGAGGAGATCGGCGTTCATGGCAAGGCGATCCGGCGCGGGAAACAGCGCGACGGGCGGGTGGGCAGGGAACGACGGGCCATTAGCAGAAAGATCGGATTGAGAACGATGGCTCATAGGTTGCCCGAAACCCGCCCGGAGCGGCTACGCAGCCGTTGCCCAAGAATCCGCATATGTTGCGCATCACCCGCAAGCTATGCACAGCGCCCGAGAGTGAGCCGGCCGCCTGAAACGCCGGAACGGCGCGGGCGAAGTTGCACACTTCCGATTCGCCCGGGCCTGGTGATCAGGCCGCGAGACCTGACGGCGGAATTCCAGGCAGAGATGTAGCCGCTAGGAGGCGCAGAAGGCGCAGGAAATGCCGCGACAGGCTGGCGGGAAATCGAGGCCTGGGCTTCCGCCATCGCGGAAGGCGTAGATCGATCTGCGCCTCTTGTGGCTTCTTGCGGCTATGCTTCTCCGAACATGGCCTAGCTCCGAAGGAAGCGGTCGGTCAGCCGGCGGTGCCAGCGTGCATCGCGCCAATTGGCGAAGTGCGGCTGGGTGTAGTTGTGTGGAGTCCAGCCCCACATGCCGGCGTCGATGGCATCGTCCACGCTCCACTCGGCCCACTCCAGCAGCCAGCCCCAGTCGAGGTTCGGGCTGTCGAAGTAATACCAGCTGGACCAAGCCTCGCTGGTGGTGAGAGGCATGCCGCGCTCGGCGGCCCAGCCGGCGAAGCGGGCGAGCTTGGCGCGCTGGCGCTGGCGGAGCATCGGGCCGATGGCGTCGACCGTCTGGCGGCAGCGCCGCGAAAACTCCGCATGCCAGTCGTTGCGCGTGTACAGGTGGGGCATCAGCTCGGGAAACTTCGTCCGCTGCGACCAGCGCGGGTCGGCGTCGGCGTAGAAGTGGACGTCGAGGCAGTCCAGCTCGAGCGGCACCTCGAGCCAGCGCAGGTCGCCGTGGATCGACCAGGTGAAGCGCAACATCGGGAACTCGCGGCGCAGGGCGGCCAGCGGCGGATTGAGCTCGTCGGCGATGACCTGGGCCTGGGCCGGCGTGAAGGCCGGGACGCCCCAGTCGAAGCCATGATCCTTTTTCAGCCGCTCGAGAAAGCCGGGAAAGAAGTAGGGCACCTCGTTCGCGAGGTCGACGTAGACCAGACGGTCGAAGCCGATGCGGCGCTGCCATTGCCGGAGCTGCCGGGCCCAGAGCTCGGCGCCCTCGGTGTGCGTGCGCGGGCGGCCGAGAAGCGGCGGGCCCCGGTGGGCGGAGGCGGGGTTGAAGCCAAACCACCAGGCGCTGAGGGTGTAGTGGAGGCTCGGGCGCGCGAGGAGCTTCTCCATGAACTCGAGCAGCCAGCGTCCCGCCGGTGCCCGCACCGCGGTGTTCCAGTCCCACGGCAAGTAGGGCGTCTTCGGGTCGGGCCACGACAGGACGCGCTCGGGCTTCGCCAAATCGATCCACTGCGGCATCGGGTCGAGCCGCAGGGTGTTGTAGCCGCGCTCGACGGTCTCATCGAGCACGCGGTCCCAGTCGGCGAAACTGCCGCCCCGCCCGTGGCGCAGCAGGAAGGCCTGGTCCCACATCGCGAAGGTGAGCCGTCGCGGGGCGAGGTGGTCGCGGAGGTCGAGGCCGGTCAGGCCGGACGCGGCGGCGGCGCGTTGGGAATGCGAGGGGACTTGGGCGGGCATTTCCATGGGATGAAAGCTGCCATGGGTTAAGGGACGCCGCGCGGCGGGGTCAATCCGCCTCGCGCCGAACGATCAGGAATCGGGCAACGGCGCGGTCCCTAATTCTCAGCATGAGCCGGACTGCTTTCGGAGCTGTGTCCAATCCGGGACGCGCAATCCGCCGACCGAAGCGCAATCTGTGGACATGGACCAGGTGTCGGAGCTCGGCCGAATTAGGCGGCAGCGTTGCGAGGCGACGCTGCGGTCTGTCCCGACCGACCGGGCGCCGACCTACATTCCGGCCGTGGCCTGCGGCGTGTCCTCCCAGCTCCTGGGCCGGCCGGCGCACACCGGTACCGGATCCGTGCGCTATGCCGAGGTCGCGGCGTGGGCGGAGGGGGAGGCGGCGCACGCGGAATTCGAGGAAGGGCTGATCCGGGACCTCGTCGACCTGCAGCGGTTGCTGGATATCGATGTCCTCCGGATGCCTTGGCGCATGAACGAGAAACCCGATGCGCGAATCGATGAATTCACGTTCCGGTTCGGCCCGGCGGAAGGCGAACACGCGATCTGGCAGTACCATCCGGCGACGGCGGACTTCAGCGCGGTTCGCCAGGTGCGATTGCGGTCACCGGAGGACCGGCTGCGCGACGAGGTCATTGCCCTGGAGAAGATCGCGGCCGATCCCATGCCCGCAGCGCGGGCGGCCATCGCGCCGGCGGTCGACCTCTGGCGGCGGTTCGGCCATGAGTTCTATGTCTGCAGCGCCGGTGCCGGCATCGGGGTGGGATTTGAGCCGGAGGAGTTGGAAACGCTGGTGACCGCCCCGGGCTGGGTGAAGACGAAGACCCTGCTGCAGGCGGAGTTCGCCATCGCCGTCGGCCGGGCGGTCCTGGAGGCCGGCTTGCCGCCCGTGATGGCGGGTGGCGGCGACTTGGCGGGAACCTCCGGGCCGATCTACTCGCCGGCCATGTTCCGCGATCTCGTGCTGCCGGCGTATGTGAAGGCCGTGGCCGAGCTGAACCGGATGGGCATCCATTATTATTTCCGCAGCGACGGAAACCTCGGGCCACTGCTGGAGATGTTGTATGGCGAGGCCGGGTGTCCGGGATACGGCGAGACGGACCGCGACGCGGCGATGACCGTGGCGGCGGTGCGCGCGAAGTTCCCGCAGGTGGTCATCTGGGGAAACGTGTCTTCGCAGATGCTCGTGCACGGCAGCGCGGAGGAAGTCCGGCAGCAGGCCCGGGCGACCATCGAGGAATCGAATCACCGTGGCTACTTCCAGGGTTGCTCCAATGCGATCGTGGCCGGTACCCCTCTGGACAATGTGCGGGTCATGTTCGCCGAAAGGTGAGGCATCCGAACAAGTGGAAAGTTTAGCCCGCCCAGTGGAGAAACAGTCACGTTTCCCGGGTGCATTTGGTTGGAAGTGACTGGCGCGCCGAACTCACCTAGGGCGTGCAACAAGGAACATCATTCAAGACGAGTGGGAACTCGACGGTTGAGCGGCGTCGCGACCACCTCACCCGGAAGGTAGTCGACTGGAAGCTTCGCCTGGGGGCGGCAAGCGCCGTCCCAGACGTCCACGCCCGGGTGCACGCTCTCGCCCAGCTCAATGCCGTTGAGCGTGAAATTGCCCGGGAACTCGACTGCCGATTCGGCCTCGAGCCCACCGTTTGCCCCTGGGATGATATGTACTTTCCGTGAATGACAGCCCCGGACCAAACGCCCGAAATCTGACCCAATTCAAAATAACGACATGCAACTTGAATCTGCCGAATCTATTGGCGAAGCACCGCCGAGGGTAGGACCGTCGACGCCGATCGAGCGGCGTCGGGTCCGCTACCGGGCGGCCGAGGATCACGTCCTGGCCGCGGCCAAGCTGCTGGACGACACGCCGGGCGACCGGGAAATCGACGAACTGCTGGGCATGGCGATGGCCAAGCTCATGGCGCGGGGCCGGCGGGAGTAGGACGATCTCCTACGTAATTTCGCCGCCAAATGCGTAGTTACCCATCTGGCCCCTGACTCGGTCGCAGGCACGATTCGGACCATGCAAATTGCCCCGCTTTCCATCCCGGTCACGAACCCGACGTGCATGGACCGCCGGCTCGACGTCATCGATCGGGTTGAGGTGGACGGCACGCTGCTCGCCGAGGTCCTGGTTGAGATGACCCGCGTGAGCGCGATGATCGAGATCGAGCGTCTGCTCCGCGAGGTTGGCGAAGTCCTCGGGCGCGAGGTCTGATACGAATCGGGCGAAATTCGGGATTCGAGATTCGACTCCGAATTTCTGCGAGCGGTCGGCTTTTGACTCCGGGACGGAAGGCGCCCCAAATACGGGCCTTCGACCGGACGATCATGGACCCCCTCGCGCCGCGCCCCCGCCGCATCCTCGGACTCCGTCTGCTCGCGCTGGGCCTTGTCGCGGTCGCGGCGACGGCCGGTGAGACGGCCAGGCCGCGGGAGATCGTCATCAGCATCCTGGCGAACCAGCGGCAGGTGCCCGGCCTTGAGGCGGTCGCCCGCGCCTACGAGCAGTTGCACCCGGACCGGCGGGTGCGGGTCGAGATGAAGGGCGGCGGCAGCGGGGTGGGCTATCCCACCTGGCTCGCCACCCAGCTGGCAACCGGTGCGCCGCGCCCGGACATCGTCTCGTCGAACTACGCTTCCAACTACGATGGCTACGTCGATCTCGACACCTACCGGTGGGTGCGGAATCCGTACAGCGGGCGGGTGTGGAATGACGATTTCGATTTCGACTATTTCCAGGCGCTGAACGTGGCGGGCAAGCGGATCACCCTCGGCACGCAGTCGGTGAAGGTGATGTGGTACTACAACCGCACGAAGTTCGAGGCGCTCGGGCTTAAGCCGCCGCGCACGTGGCCGGAGCTGATCCAGTTGTTCGATCGCATCCGCCAGGCCGGCTACCAGGCCCACACGCTCAAGTTCAATTACAAGCACTACCAGTGGCTGGCGCGCATCTTCTGGGATCAGTTCATCCGGCCGTTCGCCCAGACGATCCGGGCCCAGCCGGGCGACTGGTGCTTCCGGCCCGACGCGGACGGCGCGTGGCAGTACCATCCCGAGGACCCGACGAACGACGCCGGCATCACGATCAACTACGCCCGGCTGTTCCGGGCCGTGCGGGACGGCGAGATGCGCTGGGACGGCCCGGAATTCAAGGCCGTGCTGCGGGCGCTGAAGGACGTCGCGGACCGCGGCGCCTCGGACTTCATGGTGAGCACGGCGACCGACAACGAGGACGGCTACGGCCGTTTCCTGCGGCAGGAGGCGCTCATCCACCTGGAGACCTCGGGCCTGGTGATGTCGCTCGAGCGCGACCAGCCGCAGCTGGCGAAGAGCGGCCGGGGATTCGAGTGGGGCGTGTTCGACACGCCGCCGCTGGATGATCCCCACGTGAAGGCCCCGGTGCGCGGCATCGAGTCGATGGTGGGCGAGTACATCGGCGTGATCTACAAGGACCAGGCGCAGACGGACGCGGTCATGGACTTCCTGATGTTCTGGCTGTCGCCCGGCGGCTACCAGCGGTTTGTCGACACCGTGATCGCGGCGAACTGCTTCCAGCACGACGGCGAGTTGCTGGTGCGTGACGTGAAGTTGCCGGCGGAATACCAGCGTTTGAGCCGCTGGATGAAGCGCGTGGGGAACGCCGAGACCCAGTGGAACCTGCCGCTGCAGCTCGCACCCGAGGGCAGCCGGCTGCGGAACGACGCGATGCTGGCCCTGACGAGGTACCTGCAGGGCGAGGTCGATGTGGACGCGACCGCGGCCCGGATCCAGCAGATCACGATCGCGGCGGTGCCGGAGGTGCTGCAGCGCACCGGCCTCCAGCCGTCCGATCTGGATCATCCGGAAAGGGACCCGCGATGAAACGGCCCGTGGCCCCAACCCTCTTCGGCCGGCTCACGCAGCTCGGCGGCCTGCTCGTCCTCACGGGCTGGCTGGTTGCCTTCCTCGGCGGACTCAATCCGACCCCGCGGCTGACCTGGACGCCGGCGGCGGCGCCTGCGAGCGGGAATGAATCGGAGCAGCGGCCGGGCGAGCCGCCCTTCGCGGGGCCGGTGGCGGGACGATTCCCGCTCGGCGACCAGCGCACGGCGTACGCCTGGGGCCGCTTTCGGCTGAGCCCTGATTACTTCATCAGCGTCCGCCGCGGCGCGACGAACGAGATCCTGGGCGAGGTTGGTCTCGGGTTTCCCGCCCATCTGTTCGCCTCGGACGGGGACCGCGTTTATTATGCGACCGAAAACTCCCGCCTCGGCGCGGTGGATGACTCCGGCCGCCGGGCCTGGGAGTGGGCGCACGACCAGACTCCCACCGCGCTGACGGCCGTGCCGCATGACGGCGTGCTGCTGGGCGACCAGCGGGGCCGCGTGGTGCGGGTGGGGGCCGACGGCCGCGCGAGGTGGATCCGCCGCGTTGGAAAGGTCCCGGTGACGGGCCTCGGCGTGGTGCCGAATGGCGTGGCTGCGTGGGACCGGATGGGCGAGGTGCAGGTTCTGGCGGCGGACGGGGCCCTGCGTTGGAAGGGCCGGGGATTTCCGGTGGGGGCCAAGGTGCTCGCCGACGCCGGGGCGGACGGGTTCCTGGTACGCGACGTGGTGGGCGAGACCTGGCGCGTCCGGGCTTCCGGGCATGAATCAACCTGGGCGGCGATCGGGCGCGGGGCGACTGCGCCGCCCGGCTGGGTGATGCTGGGGCTGGGCGTGGCGATGCTGCTGACGCCCTTGATCGCGTGGCGCGGCGTTGCGACGGCCCTGTGGCGGCATCGGCACGTTTATGCGATGCTGGCGCCGAGCCTCGCGCTGCTGGCGGTGTTTGAGTACGGGCCGGCGCTGACGGCGCTGGGCCAGTCGCTCTTCGACTTCAACCTCACGGGCACCGCGCATTTCACGGGACTGGGAAACTTCCTGCGGCTCGGCGACGATCCCTATTTCTGGACCGGGCTGGGCAACATGGGACTCATCACCCTGGGCGGCGTGGCGAAGCTGGCGTTGCCGCTGCTGGCGGCGGAGCTGGTGTTCTGGCTCTCGCGGGAATCGTGGCGCCAGGTGTACCGGACCCTCTTCCTGCTGCCGGGCGTGGTGCCGGGTCTCGTGACGATCCTGATCTGGAAGATGATCTACGACCCCAGCATCGGCGCGGCGAACGAACTACTGCGCGCGTTCGGCCTGGCCGTCTGGGAACATGCCTGGCTGGCGGAGCCGGCGACGGCGCTCGCGGCGGTGATCTTCATGGGCTTCCCCTGGGTCGGCCTGACCGCCTTCCTCGTATTTCTCGGCGGCCTGCTGCACATCCCGGCAAGCGTGTTTGAATCGGCGACGCTCGACGGCGCGGGGGCCTGGGCACGGTTTCGGCGAATCGACCTTCCGATGCTCGTGCCGCAGCTGCGGCTGCTGCTGGTGCTCACGGTGGTCGGCAGTGTGCAGGAATTCGCCTCGGTGCTGGTCATGACCCGCGGCGGGCCGGGCATCGCGACCTACACGCCGGCGCTGCACATGTTCCTGGAGACCACGGAGGGCGCCCGCGTCGGCTACGCCTCGGCGATCGGCATCGTGCTGTTCCTCCTCGCCGTCGGCGGCTCGTGGCTGATCAACCGATCGTTCACCCGCTGGGACCACCGCGCATGAACCGCCTCCGCCAACTCCAGCTGCATGCGGCGCTTGTCGTGCTGGTCGTCGCGACGTTCCTTCCGTTCGTCGTGATGGGCCTGATGTCGGTGCGCTCGTCGCTCGACATCGTGGTGAACTTCTGGGGCCTGCCGCACCAGCCGGCGTGGGGCAACTACGCGCGGGCGTTTAGCGACCTCGCTCCGGCCATGGTGAACACCTTTCTAGTGTGCTTCGTGGCGGTGCTCGGCAGCCTGTTCATCTCGCTCCTCGCGGGCTACGCCTTCGCGCGGCACGAGTTTCCCGGCAAGCGACTGCTGTTCGCCCTGATCATGGGCCTGATGATGGTCCCGGGGGTGCTCCTGCTGGCGCCGCGCTACGTGCTGGCGGTGGATTTTGGCCTGCGCGACACCTACTGGGGCCTGTGGTGGTTCTACCTCTCGGGTGGGCAGGTGCTCGGCATCTATCTCATCCGGACCTTCATCGCCGCGCTGCCCGAGGACCTCTTCGAGGCCGCGCGCATCGAGGGGGCGGGGGAATGGTCCTGCCTCTTCAAGATCGCGCTGCCGCTGACCCAGCCGATTCTGGTGACGGTCGGAATCCTGCTCTTCCTGACGACCTACAACGACCTCATCTGGCCGATGCTGGTGCTCGACGATCCCCGCAAGGACACCCTGATGCTGGCCTTGCTGCAGTTCACCCCGACCGACCCGCAGAGCGTCAATCGCACCGAACTCGGCTTGCAGGCGGCCGGGTACGTCTGCGCCTCCCTGCCGGTCGTGATTGTGTTCTGGATGGGCATGAAGGCCTACATCCGCGGAGTCATGGCCGGCGGTATCAAGGAATAGCCGCGGCGCCGCCGCGGCTATTCCTTGATGGTGTTGGGAGATGGAATTCGAAGTTCGGAATTCGACATTCGAAATTCGGAATTCGTGCCCGATCCGACGGCACCGGTCGGTTCGGGGTCGGGTGGGATCAGACGAATTTCAAATTCCGAATTTCGAGCTACGCCGGCGCGGCGCGCCGACTACATCGCCAGCGCTTTCTGCAGATGCGGAACCAGCCGCTTCGTGAACTCGATCGAGTCCGGGGCGCTTAGGTGCGACCACTCTGGGCACTCGAAGCTCGAAAGCTCCGGGTAGTCCTCGAAATAGATGCCGGGAGCCCCGGTGTCATGCACGAGTCGCGTCCAGGGGCCGGCCCGGGGTGTCGCCTTGGCCTCCAGCTCCTTCAGCTGTCCGCTCATGGGAAAGCGCACCAGGACAACCTTGCCGCCGCGGGCCCGGATCTTGCCAACCGCCGTCGCGGCGTCATGAAAACGCTGCTCGACGGCCATGCCCATCTTCTTTCCAAAAGCGGCCTTGTCCGTGATGTAGGGCGGCGGAGGCGGAGGCGTGAACAGCGGGATCCAGCCGTACTTGACCCGATCCTGCAGCGGTCCGGGGTTCGCACATTGCTCCACCATCCGTGCGCGCCGTTCCCGGTCGAGCGACGCAAAGTAGGGCGGCAGGGCCGGGCCGCCGGTGCCGGGGCGCGGCGGAATCGGGATTTTCTTGAGGAGGGCGTTCAGGTTGAGCTCACCCTCCTTAAGGAAGGCGATGCGTTCCTCGAGGAGCATGGCGAGCTGGTGGCTCGAGCGCTGCGCCCAGGTCCAGTGGTGGTAGCGATCCAGCGCGTGCTGGGAGTTCTCCACGAGCGGGCCGCCCGGGGCGAGGAACATTCCGGGCACCACGCTGCAGATCACCGTGCCGTGGAAGCTCTCGTCATTGGCGAGATTGGCCAGGATCGGGTAAACGCAGCTGCCGTCGAGCGCCAGCTGGATGGGACGCTGGCCCAGGCCTTTTTGAAGTTCGTCCAGGTCGAGGTCGAAGTGCGGCCGCGAGTCCCCGATGATGACGAGCGAGTCCGGACGCACCGCGTTGCGGCGATCGGCCCAGAGGTCCTCGGTGTCGTTCAGGCACGGGCCGTAGCCCCATGAGCGGACCTTCAGCTCCCAAGAGACGGCGGCGGCCGCGATCAGCACGAGCACCGCGGTGAGGACCGGGCGCCATGGCTGGTAGGGAACGATGCGCTCAAAACTGGAAATAGATGAATGCATGGCCGCTTTCTTGGGTGAGGATGATGGTGCCGAGCATGAGCGACCACACCGTGGTCACGGTCCAGGGCGGCATCCGCCCCACGACATGCTCGAGGGAAGTTTCGCGCAGAAGCCAGTGGGCCAGCAGCAGCCCGCCGGTGACGATGCCGACCGTCAGGAGCTGGCGGTTGGTGAGCAGGGGAGCGCCGTTGGCAAGGACGCCCGCCATCGCCTCGACCAGCCGTGCCGCCGTCGCGAAGTCGGCCGCGCGGAAGAAAACCCACGCGAAGCAAACGGCCGCAAAGGTCAGCAGCCCGAGCAGCAGACGGATCGGGAAGGGCCGGGGCTCCTGGTAATCGCCGGCAATCGCGCGGGTCACGCGCTCGAACACGAGCAGACCGCCATGGATCAGGCCCCATACGACAAACGTCCATTGGGCGCCGTGCCAGAGCCCGCCGATGAACATCACGATCATCAGGTTCAGCGTCGCGCGCGCCGTGCCCAGGCGATTGCCGCCGAGCGGGAAGTAGACGAAGTCGCGCAGGAAAGTGGAGAGCGAGATGTGCCAGCGCCGCCAGAAATCGGAGAAGCCGACCGCCGCATACGGGAAGCGGAAGTTGTCCTTCAGGTGAAACCCGAGGCAGAGCGCCGCGCCGATCGCGCACGTCGAGTAGCCGGCGAAGTCGAAGAAGATCTGTCCCGCAAACGCGAGCACGCCGCCCCATGCGTCGATGGCGAGGAGCGGACCGCCATAACCGAAGACCGCGTCCGCCGGACTCGAGAGCATCGCGTCGGCCAGGACGACCTTTTCGAACATGCCCAGGGTCATCAGCAGCAGGCCCCAGTAAAACTGTCCGGCCTTGAGGCTCGGCGCCTCCTTCAGCTGCGGGAGAAAATCCGCCGCCCGCACGATCGGGCCGGCCACCAGCTGCGGGAAAAAGGAAACCGCCAGCGTGAAGTCGCGCAGCGACCGCGTCGGTTCACAGACCCCGCGATAGACGTCCAACGTGTAGGACAGCGAGTGAAACGTGTAGAATGAGATGCCGATCGGCAGGAAGACGTCCAGGTGCGGCGGCTGGTAGTTGACCCCGACCTGCAGCAGGAGCCACTTGGTGTTCTCGAGCAGGAAATTGCCGTACTTGAAGAACCCGAGCATGCTCAGGTTGGACGTGACGCTCGCCCACATCCAGCCGCGCCGGGCGCGAGGCGACTGCGCCGAGGCAATGCGCGAACCGAGATAAAAATCCAGGGCGGTTGTACCAAACAGCAGTAAGGCGAAAGGCGGGTTCCACGCGCCGTAAAACACATAACTGG
>CAZUQB010000040.1:0-10182 GCA_964622405.1 uncultured Opitutaceae bacterium
CTGATTCGTGTGTGTACTGACCGGACACGACTCCGGCCAGAGGACCTGGTGATATCTGCCTGCCGTCACCGCTAACGCGGTCACAGAGGGGCCGGCGGCACCAGCTGCCACCAACCTTTCCCCGGTCGCCCGGGATTATCCCAGTCGCGCTCTCGGCGGGTTTTTCATGCCGCCGCACCACGACTGTTCTATCAAGGAACGTGACGAACCTGTGACGTCCCCCGCCAAAGAAAAGGCTTTGTTCTCCCCAACTTATTCACCGCCCCGCCCGGTGAATAACTTGGGGACAATCTCGCTCACCGGATATTCGCAGCCTCACTGGCAGCCGCGCCCTTGCGGCGCTGCTCGAGGGCCTCGCGCAGGGCGGCACCCTTGGCATGGCCATTGGTCTCTGCGCGTTGGGCAAACTCGATGGCCTGATCCAGCGACGGGGCGACCGACCGTTTCTCGTAGGTCAGCACGGCAAGCACGTAGAGCGCCTCCGTATGATTCTCTTCCGCGGCGGCCTTCAGGTAAGTAACGGCCTGCGCCTCATCTTTTTCCACATTCGTGCCGGAGAGGTACATCATGCCGAGCGCATACTTCGCATGGCGCGACGTGGCCGCGGCCTTGCGGAGGTTGGCGAGGCCCTCGGCGACCTGATGGTGGTTGATCTGCTCGAGCCCTAATTCGGCCAGCGAGTTTCCGTCGCCGCGTTTCAGGGCCGATTGGCGGTAGCGCCGTGCCTCCGAAGGATTGGCCTTCACGCCGAGGCCCTTGTCGTAGCAGAAGGCGAGACGATTGTAGGCGTAGCCGGCGATGGCATTGTCGTCGGATTTTCTCAGCTGGTCGAGGAGCTCAAGGGCCTTCTCGTAGGACTCTTTCTTGAGGAGCACGTCACAGTACGTCGTCAGGACCCGCGGATTGCCCATCGCGACCATTCGATTGAGCCAGAAAAGCGCTCGGTCGAGATCGGGCGAGACTCCCTGGCCGGTGATGTAGAAGTTGATGAGTCGCCGCAACGAATCCTGGTGCCCGTCGAGTGCGGCGATCCGGTAATGGTACGCGGCCTCGGTGTAGGTTACGGGGACGCCTTCGCCCTGCTCGTGCATGAGCCCGAGGTGGTAGTGGGCGCTGGTCGAGCCCTGACCCGCCGCTTCTTCAAACTCGGTGTAGGCCTTCCTCAGGTCCTTGGGCACCAGGATGCCGTAGTAGTGAAGCAGGCCGAGGTTGTTCGTCGCCACTTGCGACCCCAGTTTGCGGGCCAGTTCGTACTGCTCCAGCATCGCAGCGCGGGCGGGCGCCGCGGCCTCATTGTTGTGCTGGCTCAGGGCCTGCCGCACGCGGTCCTCATAGATCACGCCCAGGTCGTTGTGGGGTTCCGCGTACGTCGGGTCCAGCTGGGCGGCCTTGAGGTAGAGCTGCTCGGCCTTCGCAAGGTCCTGAGGCACGCCGTTGCCGAGATGGAAAATGGTGCCATAGCGGACGGTGCCCTCCGCGTGACCGGCCTCGCTGGCCTTCCGGAGGTTCTCGATGCCTTCCTTCAGGTCGACGCTGGAAAAACTCATCCCCAGCGACTTCTTGAAGGCGGCATTCGCCACCTGCTGGGCGCCGAGCGTGCACAAGGCCGCGCCGTGGCCCGCCTTGGCCGAGCGTTTCAGCCAGGTATCGGCCTCGCTGGGGTTCTCGCCGACGCCAAAGCCGACGAGATACGCCAAGGCCAGGAAGAACTGCGCGGGCGGATCCTTCTTCTCCTTCGCCCATTTCCGATTCAGCGCAAAGGTCTCTTCCGGCCGCAGCGGCTTGGTCAGCGGCTCGCCCCGCGCTCCGAGATAGCAGAGGAAATTCTCGTCGCGGTGTTTCTTGAACAGCTGGGCGGCCTGGGCCGGATCCCGCGCGGTGCCAAGGCCATTCAGATAGCAGATCGCCAGGTTCGCGGTGGCCGTCACGTCCTTCGGCTTGTCTCCGCCGCCGGCCCGCTCGAACCACTTGAACGCCGCCACCGGGTCGGCCGGTCCCAGCGTGCCCTCGAGCGCGCAAAACGCAGCCGGGCTCATGGCCCACACCTGGCCGTTTTCGGCGGCCAAGGTATACCACTTGGCGGCCTCCTTCGGGTCGTAGGCCTTGGCCTTCTTGTTGGAGAGCTCGCTCGCGATCGCCCGCTGGATCGTGGTGCCGAGGGCGGAACTCCACTCGCCGAGGGCGTCCGCCAACTCGGCGCCGGCGAAGGAGTCGTCCATCTTCAGGGCGATTGAGTTCTGGAGGGTCATGATTCCACCGCGTAGCGCGAGCTTGCGGCTTTGCTCGATCATCGCGTTCGCCTTGGCGACGTCGCGAGGCACGCCATTCCCGAACGCGAAGTTCACCGCCGCGACCATCGCCGCGGCGAAGTTGCCGCTGTTGCCGTTCGGGCCGGCTGTGGCCGCCGCGACGAAGTGCTCCTGCGCCTCCGGCAGTTTCTTGTCGTCGGTGTAGACCAGCCCCAACACGTAATGGGCGATGGCGCGGGCCTGACTCGCCGGATCGGTGACCAACGCGCCGGCCACGTCGTTGCCCGCGGCGGCCTTGGCCCCCTCCGCGAAAAAATCCGGAGGCGGGGTGGGACGCGAGTAATCGGTCGAGGGCTGGAGCGCAGCGGTCAGCCATTTGATGGCTTCGGCTTTCTTCTTGGAGGTGCCGAGACCGGAGGCCAGCATCGCTCCATAGGCCGCCATCGCGTAACCGTCGCCCCGCTCGGCCGCCAGACGGTACAGGTTGAGGGCCTTTTTCAGGTCCCGCGAAAATCCAAATGTCCCGGAAAAATAGCACTGGGCGAGGAGTTCCTGGGCGTGGGGATACTCCAGGTCAGCGGCGGCCTTCAGCGCCGCGGTCCCCGGCTTCACATCCGCATTCCGCCCGGATTTGAGGAGGCGCACGGCCTCCCAGAATTTGGCAGCCGCCGGGTCCACTTTCGCGGGCGGTGGTGGCTCAGCGACTTCGTTCTCATCAAGGTCATCCGTTGCCGGCGGCTTGACCGCGGCGGGATCCGGGGCTGCAGGCGTTGCCGGTGACTCAGCGGCGACGGCCGGCAGGGCGACCGTGGCAAGGCAGGATAGCAGGAGAACGAGGAGGCGAAACGGCTTTGGCATGGCGGAAAGTCTCAGGGGCACTTATCGAGAGGCCGGGCCCGGCCCCGCGCCGCGGGCGGGTTCGTTTGCGGCGGCCTGGGCCCATGCCGCGCCAAGGCGCAGGGCCTCGCGCAGGGGAATGTCGAGCGGCGGCCGCTCGGCCGCGAGTCCCGGCTCGAGTTCTGCCATTCGGCTGAGCATGGCCCCGAGGGCCCGCCCCAGCGTGGGCTGGTCGAGATTGGGAGGCAGGGCCGTGGCGAGCACCGCGAGGATGGCCGCCTCCGTCTGCTCGTCGAGCAGCGCGAGCTCCTGCAGCGCTGCGCCGAGCTGAACGTCGTTGACGGGCTGGCCGATCTCGCGCGCCACGGCCCGGCTGAGTTCGGCGGCATCACCCAGGAAAAGACGGAAACGGAACCGGCTGACATGGATGGCCTCCACGTGGCCCTGGTCAGTGGCCGCCAGAATCTGGTGATCGAGATAAATCGGACGGGCTGGCGGAGTGGCGATCTTCGCCTCTGCCAGCAGCTTTTGCTGGTGGGCGGCCAGAGCCTCCCGGACCTCGGCCAAGTCGACCGGCCGGGTTGGAAACGCTGCGGCGGCGAGGGCCCGGCGCGACTGGCAGATGCCAATCCACTCGTCCATGAATGCGCGCCAGGCCTGCTGGCGTCTTTCGCGCTGCAGGCTCCGGACCTTGAATTCGGAAGATTCGCGGGCGCGCGCCTCGCGGATCCACAACGACCACTCCGGCAAGTTTGCCACGTCGCGCGCCGCTTGGTCCGCCAGGGATTGGGCCAGCGTGTCAGGGAGGGCAGGCGGCCCCGGCGCGACGCTGGCCGGAGGCGGCGTCACCGACTCGGCGGGCAACGCGTGCGGCTGGTCCGCCTCGCGCTTGAATTTCGAGGCCTCAATGCTGGGCAGCACGACTTGGGAGGCGACGCCCGTGCCTTGGATGGCCGATCCGTCGGGTCCATAGAACCGCTCCATGGTCAGGCGCAGTGTACCCCAGTCCTTGGCCTCGGCGCCCTTGACCTGCGCAGCCTTCGCGAGGTCGAAGACGCTTTGGCTGGAGCCCTTGCCGTACGTGGCGACGCCGCCGACCACCAGGCCCCGGCGGTGCTGCTTCATCGCGGCGGCGAAGATCTCGGCGGCCGAGGCGCTGCTCGGGGCGGTCAGCACCACGAGCGGGCCGAGATAGGCCGGCGCGTCCACGGGTTTCGCGAGGAGCGGAGTGATGGTGCCGTCGGGCTTGCGCTGGAGCATGACGGTGCCACCCGGAACAAAGAGCCCGACGCAGGAGGCCGCCTCGGTGAGTTCGCCGCCGGGGTTTGAACGGAGATCGATCACCAGAGCCTCGATCCGCGCCGCCGTCATGGCCTGGATAAGCTCGCGGAGATCGGTGGACACGTGAACTCCTGCCCGGCCGGGCGTGCCGTAGAAGGACGGGAAGGTGATCCAGCCGACGCGCCGGGTGCCGCCCGCCTCGGTGGGCACGTCGCTGATGGCGCCGCGGACGCGGCTTTGGGTGAGCACCAGGCGCTCCCGCACGAGGGTGACCTCCTGGCGACTGACGGCCCCCGGCGGCCGGAAGGCCATCCGGAGGCTGGTGCCGCGGGCGCCGCGCAGCAGCGCGAGCGTTTCGCGCCAGCGCTGGTTGCTGACGTCGACCCACGGTCCGTCGCCGTTGGCCAGCGCCTCGACGGTGTCACCCGGGGCCAGCGGGGAATGCAGGTCCGCCGGTCCGCCTGGGAGCAGGCGTTCCACCACGCACCGGCCCCGGACCCGCGCAAGGTCCAGGCCGACGCCGGTGGTGGTTCCCTCGATCAGGCTGGCAAACTCCCGCGTCGAGTCCGCGGAAAAGTAGCCGCTGTGCGGGTCGAAGCAGTGCAGCGCGGCATTGAGAAAGTGCTCGCGCACGGAAAACGAGTCGTAGAGGGCCAGGTTTTTCGCCACCTCGCGATAGCGCTGGCGCAGGTGGGTGCGGGCGGCCTCGGGCGAGCGGCCGGCGACGATCTCCGCGAGCATCTCGTCCTTCAGCCGGCGTTCCCAACGCTGGTCCAGACTGAGCCTGGAAGCTGCGCCCTTCGCCTCGTCGGTCTCGTCGATGGCCTCGTCGACAGTGAAGTCAAAATCCTGTCCGATGCGCTGGTCGATCCACTGCAGACGGCGGGTGACGGCCTCGGAGTAGGTGTCGAAGATCTCGAACGCCGGCGTCAGATCGCCCCGGAACAGATAGACCGTCTTCAGCGTCCGATCGAACCGGCGATGCAGGAACTCCACCTCCTCCGGCGCCAGGAGGTTGGACTGCGGATCGAGCTCGGTGAGGAAACTGGCTAGGATCTCGGCGTTGCTGACCTGCTGGAAAGTCTGCCCCGAGTAGTGGAAGTTCTGCACGAGGTCGACCACGAGGCGGGCCTCCCGCTGCAACTGGGCCTTTTCGGGCGTCGTCAGCTGGACGCTCATCGGGGCCGCCGAACCTGGGACGGCCGCGCCGAGTCCCACGAGCACGAAGCACAGCCAGGGCAAGGGGCGGACGAGTGCTCTCATTCTCCGGCCGAGATTGGCGGGCGCCGGTCCGGGGCGTCAATCGACGATTCCCGCCGGACCACAGCCCAAAGTTCAGGATTGGAAGTTGGCGGGTCGCCATCCGATCCTCTCCCGTTGTCCATGCCCAATCCCCGCGACCTGCCCATCTACGAGCTCGAGTCTGCCGTCGTTGCGACGCTGCGGAATTCGGGTCGGTTGATCGTGCAGGCGCCGACCGGCTCCGGCAAGTCGACCCAGATCCCGCAGATGCTCCTGCGCCACGGGCTGCTCGGGGAGCGCGGCGAGATCGTCGTCCTCCAGCCGCGACGGCTCGCCGCCCGGCTGCTCGCGAAGCGCGTCGCGGAGGAGGTCGGCTCGCCGCTCGGGGAGACCGTCGGCTACCAGATCCGGCTCGAGTCGCGCGTCAGCGACCGGACCCGCATCCGGTTCGTGACCGAGGGCATCCTGCTCCGGCAGATGTCGTTCGACGCCCGGCTCAAGGGCGTCAGCACGATCGTCTTCGACGAGTTTCATGAGCGCCATCTCTACGGCGACATCTCGCTCGCGCGGGCCCTGCAGATCCAGCAGACGACGCGCCCGGACCTGAAGCTGATCGTGATGTCGGCCACGCTCGATACCGGCGTGCTCAAGTCCTACCTCGCGCCGTGCGAAGTCCTCGTGTCGCAGGGACGCAGCTTCCCGGTCCGCATCGAATACCTGCCCAAGTCCGTCAATTTCGAGCACGAGCCCGTCTGGGAGGTCGCCGCCCGCGAGTGCGAGCGCGTCGCCGGTCAGTCGGCCGGCGACTTCCTCGTCTTCATGCCCGGCGCCTACGAGATCAGCCGCACGGTGCAGGCGATCCAGGGCGCGCGAGGACTCCGGGAGTTCGTGACCTTCCCCCTGCACGGCGAGCTGCCGCCCGAGCAGCAGGACCGCGCGGTCGCGCGCTACGATAACCGGAAGATCATCGTCTCGACCAACGTCGCCGAGACCTCGCTCACGATCGATGGCGTGACCACGGTCATCGACTGTGGTCTGGCGCGGGTGGCGCGCTTCGACCCGCACCGCGGCATCAACACGCTGCTCATCGAGAAGATCTCCGCCGCGAGCGCCGACCAGCGGGCCGGCCGGGCCGGGCGCACCGCGCCCGGCGTCTGCGTGCGGCTCTGGACCGAGCGCGAGCACGGCCAGCGGGCGCCGCAGGAACTGCCCGAGGTGCGGCGACTGGATCTGTCCGAGGTGGTGCTGACGCTCAAGGCCAGCGGCATCGATGACGTCGCGGGTTTCCCGTGGATCGAGAAGCCCGACCCGAAGGCCCTGGAGCGGGCCGAGCTGCTCCTGGCCGACCTGGGCGCGCTGGCGCCGGTCGCGGGCGGGCCGCACCGGCGGATCACCGAGGTGGGACGGAAGATGCTTCGGTTCCCGCTCCATCCGCGTTACGCCCGCATGCTGCTGGCGGCGCAGGAGCGCGGCTGCGTGCGGCCGGTCGCGCTGATGGCGGCGCTGACCCAGGGGCGGAACTTCCTGCTGCGCGGGGTGCCGCGCGACGTCGAGCAGGCGCGCGAGGAGGTGCTCGGCGAGGAGCACGAGAGCGACTTTTTCCTGCTGATGCGGGCCTGGCGCTATGCCGACCGGGCCAACTTCTCCCTCGACGCCTGCCGGCGCCTCGGGATTCACGCCCAGGCGGCCCGCCAGGTCGGCCCGCTGTTCGAGCAATTCCTCGAGATCGCCCATGGCGAGGGGCTGGACGTGAGCGAGCGGCGCGTCGACGGGGAGGCGGTGCGCAAGTGCGTGCTGGCGGGCTTTTCGGACCAGCTCGGCCGCCGGCTCGACGGCGGCACGCTGCGCTGCGAATTGGTTCACCAGCGCCGCGGCGTGCTCGCGCGCGAGAGCGCGATCGGGCAGGCCTCGCTGCTGGTGGCCGCGGAGATCAGCGAGGTCGAGGGCCGGGGCGGCGAGGTGAACGTCCTCCTGTCGCTGGCCACCGCGATCGAGGAAGCGTGGCTCAAGGAGATCTTTCCGGACGACTACCGCGAGACCCGCGGGGTGGCCTACGACGAATCGATCAAGCGCGTGGTGTCGCGGCGCGAGCGCCGGTTCCGCGACCTCGTGCTCGACGCGAAGGTCAGCAGCGACGAGGCCCCGCTCAACGAGGCGGCGGCGCTGCTCACCAAGGAGGTGCTTGCCGGGCGGCTGAAGCTCGAGGCGTGGGACGAGTCCGTCGAGCAGTGGATCATCCGCGTGAACCGCCTCGCCGAGTGGTTTCCCGAGCTGGAGGTCAACCCGCTGACCGAGGCCGACCGCGCGACGCTCATCGAGCAGATCTGCTACGGCGAGCTGGGCTATCGCGACATCAAGGACAAGCCGGTCATGCCGGTGCTGCGGGATTGGCTGACGGCGGAGCAACTGGCGGTGCTCGATGACTATCTCCCGGAAAAGCTGACCATGGCCAACGGCCGGCGCGCCAAGCTTACCTACGCCAAGGAGGGACCGCCCGTGATGAGCGCGCGGATCCAGGAACTCTACGGCATCGAGGGCCGGTTTACGCTCGGGCACGGCCGGGTGCCGGTGAAGTTCGAGGTGCTGGCGCCCAATCACCGTCCGATCCAGGTCACGGACGACCTCACGAACTTCTGGCGCGAGCAGTATCCGAAGGTGAAGGCGGAGCTATCCCGCCGCTATCCCCGCCACGAGTGGCGCTAGTGCAGCTTCGCAGGAAGTTTGGCCGCAAGTAGGCACAAGAAGCGCAGAACAATCCAATCCCGCATCGGCTGCGCCAGAATCGTAAGGCGCGAGCCGATTTTTTCCGGGCACACCGGTCAGCGGACGGTGGCGGTGAAGTCCAGGTGGGCGACGGGCTGGGTCCACTCGATCGTCTCGCCGTCGGCCAGGATCTTCGCCTGCGGGACGGAGACGCTGGCGAGCTTCAATCCGCCGGGCAGACGGACGTGGATCTGGAGGCTCGAGGGGAGACGGTCGGCCTCCAGGCTGACCCTGCCGGTCACTTGGGAATGGGCGCTGTCATAGGTCAGCGAGTAATCCACCGGACCGAAGTGGCTGCAGAAGGCCGTGCCGCCGAGCGGACCCCGGGCCAGCCACGAGCGGTCGGCGCCCCGCGCGAGGTGCAGCGTCGCGCCGTCCTCGAAAACCAGGCAGTCGCGGATCATCCGGACGACCGCGATCGGCGTCCAAAGGTGCTGGCGGTCGCCGGTGGTCTTGGCCGCGCCCGGCTCCGGACCGCGCTCCTCGCACCACGAATAGAGCGGCGTGCCGTGGTTGAGCGTGGCGTAGAGGTAGCGGGCGGCGGCGTCGCCGTCGCCGCGGTAGAGGAGATTCTCCGCCAGGTTGTCGAGAGTGATGGCCACCCACATGCCGTCCTCCATCCAGCCGGTGTGGATCGGGATGCCGCCGGGGCTGAGCCGGGACTCCATCTTGCGGATCGTGCCCGTGATCAGCGGGTCGTCCGGCGCCAGCAGGCGGCAGGGGAAGGCGGCGTTGAGCGCGCCCCAGCGGCTGCCGGTGGTCTTGCCCGCGACCCCGGGGATCCAGCGGTAGCCGTTTTCCGTGATGGCGCCACGCTGGACCGTGTCGAGCAGGTCGGCGCGCGCGGTGTCATAGATTTCCCGCAACTCCGCGGTCTCGGCCTTCAGGCCGAGTTCCTCGGCGGCGGCCAGCGACTGCTGGTCCGCATACACGGCCCAGAAATTGTGCGGCAGGAAGACGCCGTAGAAACTGTCGTCGTTCTTGAGCCCGCAGTCGCCCATGCCGGGCGGGAGCAGGCCGGCGTTGAGCGGCCGGTCGGCGCCGGTCACGCGGGTGCGCCGGCGCTCGCGCTCCTGCCAGCGGCTGCTGGCGAGCATGCGTGGGAAGAGGTTGGCGAGGAAGGAGCGGTCGCGGGTCAGGCGGTAGTGTTCCATCCCGAACCAGCTCTTGAAGCCGGCGGACAGCCAGCCCGTGCGCTCCCAGCCGCTCCGCACCGCCCAGCAGCCGTCGAAGTTCTGGAGGTCAAACTCGAGGCGGTAGCCGTCGGCCGCCTCGACGGGCAGGCCCGCCTGGTCGAGGCAGATGGAGGCGATGGCGGCCTCCGCCGGGTTGGCCGCGCGGTAGAGCTCCGTGCCGGGCAGGGTGCCGAGATAGTCGCCGGGCACGGGCTCGCGCATGATGAAGATGTCGGCGAGGCCGGCGTAGTAGGCGTCGCGCACCCCGGCGTCGGCGATCTCGACCCGCGTCGTGCGGCCGATCAGCCGATGCCAGGTCTCGCGGGCGTCGGCGAACTCCTGCGCCCAGTCGCGCCGGCGGAGCTCGGGGAGCATGGATTCGTAGACGCGGTAAGGGCGAACGATCCAGATCACGCGCGTTTCACCCGGGGCCAGGCGGACGGTGGGATGGAGGAGGTTGGGCTCCACCGGATAGTCGTCGGCCCCGACGGCCGCGATCAGGACGCGGTCCGCGCGGGCCAGCCAGCCGGCGACCAGGGCATCGCGGGCGACTCCGGGGGCGCCGGCATCGACGCCCGCGGGATTCACGCCGGTCCAGTTGCCCGGCACGGCGCAGCGCACGCCGGCGGTGTGGG
>CAZUQB010000040.1:10282-13022 GCA_964622405.1 uncultured Opitutaceae bacterium
CGTGTCGTAGCTCCACGAGAGCTTCACCTGGCCCGGCTCACAGTCGACGAGCGTCTTGTCGCCGCTGTCGGGCGGGGCGACCGTGACCCGGTGAGGGTAGCCAAAGGCATAGCCGAAATCGACGCGCGGGGTCGCATTCGGGGCCGGCGCTTGCCCGCGGGCGAGCGTGGCGGTGAGGATGAGGGTGACGAGGAGCGGCAGGCGCATGGGAAAACTCAGTTTGAGCCGGACGGTGCGGCTGCGGCGTCGATCCGCTCGTACACGAGGATCGCGGTGCCGGGCCGGCTGGGAATCGACAGGTCGAGGCCGGCCATCATCAGCGACTGGCCCGTGGCCTCGCGGGTCGCGCCCGGCGCGTCGAGATCCCGGATCCGATAGCGGGCGACGGGCTCGAGGCCGCGGAGCGTGACGTGGGCCTTCTCGTAGATGCTGGCGCTGCGGCGGAAGGCCTGCACGACGCCCCGGCCCGCTTCGGGCCGATTGAACTGCCATGCGACCCAGACGTCCTGGCCGAGGCTGCAGGGCGTGAGCGGATAGAAGTCTCCGAGGTAGTTCGGGGAGTACTCGCGCCACTGCTGCACCGCGCGGCGCAGGTCGTCGTACGGGAGCTGGCGGTCGCGCAGGTCCCAGGGCAGGATCACGGACGGGCACGCGAGATGGCTGCGCAGGCCGTACCCGTCGAACTTCTTCGGGTCCGGGCAGGTCCCCTGGAACGGCAGCCACAGCGCGAGGCCGTAGCTCTGGGTCTGGTTGGACTCGGGATCGAACAGATAGTCCGAGCGGTAGAACGGCAGCGCGCGCCGCATGGTCTCGAGGTCGTTCCGCGAGCCGCCGCCGGCGCAGGAGTCGATCACGAGGCCCGGGTGACGGCGGCGCAGCTCGTCGAAGTAGTGGAGGTAGCCGACGACATGGTGGTTCTCGGTGAGGCCCTGCCGGTCGGGCGTGTCGTGGCTGCGCCAGAGTTCGACCGGCTCGACGACGTTGAAATCGTTCCGGTAAATGTCGATGCCCTCGTCCGCGAGGATCCTGACGACGCGGTCGGTCAGCCAGGTCGCCGCCTCGGGATTGCCGAGATAGAACAGCCGCGACAGGCGCTTGGTCATCAGGTTGGGGAAGAGCCAGTCGGGATGATCGCGGAACAGCTCGTTGGTGGGCATGATCCGCTCGGGCTCGAACCAGAGCAGCGTCTTGAGGCCCCGGGCGTGGGCGTGGTCGGTGATGGCGCGGAGGCCGCGGGGGAAACGCTGGCGGTCGACCCGCAGCGCGATCGGCTCCTGCCAGCGGCCCGCGTTCTCGTACCAGCCGGCGTCCATCCACCAGCCATCGATGGGGAATTTCTCCTCGAGGTAACGGTCGATGAACTCGATCTGGTTGGCCTCGGTCGCATGGATCATCTCGCCGAACTGGGCCGAGCTGGATGCCATGAGGCTGGGGTGGGGCGGCTGGCCGAAGAGCGGCGGCAGGTTGTGCGCGATCATCCAGCGCCGCCACGCGTTCTGGCCGTCAATCCAGTCGCCGCGCCAGAACAGCAGCGCCATGAGCGGCGAGCGGATCTCCTCGCCCGGTTCGAGCCGCGCGTGGACGAGTTCCTGGCCGGCGGTGACGTGGATCGCGGTCTTTTCGTCGCGGGCGAACTCGGCGACCCACGCGCCGGGCCAGCCGACCGCGAAGATCACGCCGCTGGCGCGCCCGCGCTCGAGATTGAAGTAGGGCATCACGCCGCCCGACGGCCGGCCGAGGAGCGGGATGAGCCGCAGCGACTGGCTCGGCTCGAGCTTCGTCTGCTGCGGCATGAAATCCGTGGGAGAGAAGGGAAAGAAGGTGCCCAGCGAGTGATGGAGCAGGAACTCGTCGGCGCCATCGCGGTTCCAGGTCGCGTCGAGCGCCCGGATCTTCTCGAGGATCGGCGTCGGCGCGTTGCCGCCGTTGCGAAAATGGACGGTCCACTCGACGACCGGGAAGTTGGCATACGCGACGGCGACGCAGCGGACCTCAAGCTTGGACGCGGGATCGGTGAACGTGAGCGTGACCTCGCGTCGCCGGTCGTCGAGGCGGCGCTCCGTGACTTGGCCGCCCCACTGCGGCAGCAGATCCGACGAGGACCGTCCATCGTAGATGAACGTGAAAGGCAGGGAATTCGCCGCGGCGGCGCCCCGGCGAAACGTTTCAAGGCAACGGTCCGCTTCCTCCTGGGGCGAGACGGGGGCCGGGACGGGCGGAGGCGGGGTGGCCGCCGGCAGCGAGGCGGCCAGGCTGAGGATCAGGCCGAGAAGTCGCGGTTGCACGGACCGGAGCGGAGAGGGTCGGGCCGGACGAGGCAAGCCGGGTGAGGCGTATTATTCAGGGGGCAGGCGAAGGCTGATCAACAGGCGCCGAACGCCAAGGACGAGGATGGCCCTGGGACGGATAAAGCCTCGCCGTTGGTGGAGGCGTTCAACTTTCAACTTTCAACCATCAACACGAGCAACGGTGCTCGTGAAAAGAAAGCGGGGTGGGGGGCACCCCGCCCACATCTTTTTTCCCGGGCCGCGGTTGGGGCGGCGGGCGATTGAAATGCCGGGGGCCTAGCCTCGCTTCTTGGGATGCTTCGGGACGATGTTCAGGTAGGTCTTGTTGAGCATCTGACTCTCGAAAAGTTCGAGCAGGCGGACGCCCTCGCGGGGCTTGACCATGTCCTTGCGGGTCGCGGCGTCGATCTGGGCCTTCATCTTCCGGCAGAGTTCCTCCTGCTGGTACTGCA
>CAZUQB010000041.1:0-12766 GCA_964622405.1 uncultured Opitutaceae bacterium
CGCTCGGCTCCATCCACTGCCGCGGCGCCCATCCGGAGCATTGGGCGAACAACCCTCGTCCGTCCGGCGAAAACGTGGACGTGATCGTCCAGGCCATCGGCGGAAACTGAGCGCCGCCGCGGCGGCGAAGTCGCAGGTCACAGGTCGAAAGTCACAGGTCATGTCCGCGGCTCAGCCGCTGCCTGGCGCCCCTCGTCTCCTCGACCCCTCGACTTCTCATTTACCACAGATTTCACAGGAGGAATACCGAGAGAACGGAGGCCGGAGGAAGCCTCGCGGACCGTCGCACTGCGCGTTGCGCACTGCTAGGTCCGCTCGGACTTTTGACGACAATCCGGAGCGTAGCCCCGGACCTCGTGCGGCACTGGCACCTCAGCACACCAACTCCGGATCGTCCACCAAGTCCATGCGGACCTAGCTTCGACGGCACGTCGGAGCGACGGTCCGTATGGCGTCGTATTGGATTGGCCCTCAGTTCCCCCTCGGTATTCCTCCTGTGAAACCCGTGGTATTTCCCGAGAGTAGCCCGCGTTCAAGCCAGTCGCAGCCAACATCGTTTCCTCCACGGCACAAACTTCTCCGGACCTAGTGCGTCACTGGCCCTCAGCTCGCCAACCCAGGATCGTCCACCAAGTCCATGCGGACCTAGCCTCCGGTGCGTTCCAGAGGCGTCCAGCTTGGGCGCCTTTTGCGCCTGCTATGGGGCCGAGAGAGTCGAGGACAAAAAAGCGCTGGGTGCGCGCGCTGGGGTGAGTGCGCGGGGTGCGCGAACGCTGCGACCAGCGGGAGGGGACGTTCTCCGCCCGAACGCGCGGCGAGTACCGCGGTCCAACCTGCTATCCAAGCGCGGCCCGGGGACGGGCCGGACGATACGATGACTTATGCGGCGGAGCGGCGGAGACGAGCGGTTCCATCTTTTTGACGGGCCCGGAGGGCCCAAGGCGCAGAGCGAACGCGCGCCGTCCCCGCCGCAAGGGTCCCACCCGGCTAGGCGAGTTTGAGTCCGAGTTGTTCAGCCATGCATTGACCGGTGTGGAGGCGCCACAAGTCGATCGCCAGGCGCCGGGCGGCGGCGGTCACGGCCCGCTTGCGGGCGCGGCGGCCGCAGGCCGCGCGCACCCGCTGCAGGGGTGGATAGGCCGGCTGCCAGACCAGCAGTCGCCAGATGGCCTCGACCAGCACGTGCCGCAGCCGGGGATTGCCATGCTTGGTCACCGCCCCCTGCCGGCGGCTCTGGCCGGTGGAGTGCTCGCTGGGGCACAGCCCGGTGTAGCTGCCGACCTGCCGGCGATTGCGGAAACGGTGCCAGTCCAGGACCTCGGTGCGCAGCAGCGCGGCGCTGAGCGCACCCAGCCCATAGGGCGTGGGCTGGCCCGCATTGAGGGCCTCCACCTGCGCCGTGAGGCGGGTGACTTCCTGGTCGAACTGCTCGGCCTGCTGCTGCCACCAAGCCACCTGGGCCCGCACCCAGTCCGGCAACCGCGGGGCCAGTTCCGCCCAGCGCCGGGGGGTCCACCAGCCCGGGGGCGCGTGCACGCCCTGGGCGAGCATCAGCCCGTGGCCGCGCAGGATGCTGCGTTGCCGCTCCTTGAGCACCGCCGCGCGCTGGCGGCCCAGCGCCCGGGCCTGCTCCTGCGCCGCGGTCGGCACCTGCACGACGCTAAACGCCTCCGTGTTGCCGCGCACGTAGCGGTCCAACCGCAGGCACAGCTCCCGGGCATCCCGCCGGTCGGTCTTCACCCGCCGGCCCCGCTCGTCCCAGCACTGGGGCGCCACCACCCAGTTCGTCACGCCCAAGCCGGTCAGCTGCCGGTGCAACCCGTAGCCGCACGGCCCCGCCTCGTAGCAGCTGTAGATCGTGGCGCCGGCGGCCCGCAGCTTCCTCACCAGCACCAGCACCTCCGGCCATCGGCACGCCCAAGCCGGCTGCGGCACCTGCCCGTCGTGCTGCTGGCACACCGTGATCTGCGCGGCATGCACGTCCAGCCCCAGCTTGATGGTCACTCCCGTCTCGACGGAAGCACGCTCCACTCCGATACTCGCTTGGTTAGTGCTCATACGGCCGACAGGTTGACACTTCCGGCGTCGCCTGTCGGCCCCATGTCATCTTCTTGCGGCCTAGCTCTTTGAAGTTTGCCGCTCGCGGGCTTCGAAGTCGGACCGGTCGATCTTGTAGGTCACCCGCGGCGAGCCGTCCTCGTTGAGCCCCTCCATGAGGAACTCCCCGCCGATCCGCGTCACTGCGGTGCGCGAGCGAATGTTGTTCGGCCCGATCACAAACACCACGCGCGAGACATAGCGGAACGCATGCCGCAGCATCAGGCGCTTCATCTCGCCGTTGTAGCGACCGCCCCAGTAGGCCCGCGCCAGAAAGGTCCACCCGATCTCCATCGCGTCACCGTGCTGCTTGAAGCTCGACGAGCCGATCACCGCGCCCGTCGCCCGGTCCTTCACCAGCAAACCCCCACCCCACGCGAGGCGTTCGGCGAAGAACTTCTCGAAGACCTCGCGCTTGTAGCGGTCCCACTTCGGATGCTGCTCCCAAATCTTGGGGTCGCTCGCGACCGCATAGAGCGCCTCGAAATGCTCGGGCTCCAGCGGAATCAATTCCACGAGTTCACCGCGAAGTGTCGGACGAAATTCAAAATTCATGGGCAGGCACGGGGCGAAAAAGCGGTCGAAGGGCCAAGGTCCCGGGCCGGAGCTTCCGTCGGCGGCTGGTCTGCCGCTGCTGTTCCTGGGATCTTCAAGCGTGCGCCTTTCGACTTTTCCCCGTCCACATCTGGGTGAGGAACGCGGCGGGATAGAGCAGCCAGAGTGGGGAGATGGCGATCAGCCCGTACATCAGGGCAACAAGCTCGCCGCCCAAGCGGTGCTCCTTGAGCGCAATCAGGCCTGGCGCGGCGGCCGGCAGGAGCCACGCGAACACATTGGCTATGACGACAAACAGCGCGGCGCCGAGCCAGAGCGACGGAATCGACCACAGCGCCATCACCCACCACGGACGCCGATGGGTCCATGCCGAGGCCAGGTACACCAGCGGCCCCACCAGCAGGCCGACCAAGAGCAACCAGTACGAGTGGTACGCCGAACCGTTCAGCAGCACCACCGCCAGCGCCGACCAGGCCAATCCGGCCAAGATCGCGTGCGTAACAGTCCGACGGGGGAGGTTCATGCGTCCCAGTGAATGCAGGCTGGAATACAAATCAAACGCGCCGGTTATCCACCGTTCCTACTCGCTGCCCCGCGGCGCCACGAGTGCCGGCGGCGGTCCGGCCACGGCGCCACTCTGCAGGTTCGGCGGGACGTGGCCAATGTCGCCGACGGCGAGGATCTTTGTGCTGCCGTCGGCCCGGATCTGGATCACCGTCAGGCTGCAGTGGGCGACCGACATCGCGAGCCACGCCCGGGTGTCGACGCCAAGCGCGCGACAGGTTAGCCAGCGGATCACGTTGCCGTGGCACACCAGGATGGCCTGCTCGTCATGTCCCGCGGTGGCCGGCCCGAAGAACCGGGCATAGGCCTCGTTGAGCTGCTTCTCCGCGGCGTCCTGCTCGGCCGGATCCTCGTGACCCGCACCCGTCGGACGCAAACTGCGCGGCGTGCACTCGCGGAGCAGGTCCGTCGGCTGGACGGGCAGGCTCGGCAGCGAAGCGTGGATCACCTCGGCCGTCTGCCGTGCCCGCGTCAGGGTGCTCGTATGAAGCGCGGTGAACGTCACCGGCATCCCCGCCAATCGCGCGGCCACCAGCCGAGCTTGGGCCAGACCCAGCGGCGTCAGCCCTCCGCCGTCCTTCACGTCCGCGCCTTCATCGTAGTTGCCGTGCCGCACCAGGTAGACCGTGCGGGTCGGGCCACTCTTGGCTGGCTCGGCGGCCAACATCGTCAGGCCGGCGAAGCCGCACAATGCGAGACCGCGGAGAAGCCGGGGCCAACGGGGACCGGCGGGAGCAGGCAGACGGGAAACGAACATGCGGGAACTGAACGCCAGTTTCGCGCCCGGCGCGAGCGAAGATCGGGCACGCAAACTCCGCTTTCAGGTCGGGACCCCAGCGGCCTGGCCGGGTCGCGCGCCCACCCGCGGGCGCGCCCGTTGAAAATTCGCCCAAAAACGGGTTTGCCGTTCGACGGCGGCGGTCGTCTCTCGCTGTCATGCCTCCGAGCGATCCCTCCACGCAACGTCAGGTTGTCCGCTCGCGCGCCGGTTCGGCCCGCGACCCCATGCGCTGGTGGCGCGAGGCGCGGTTCGGCCTGTTCATCCACTGGGGCCTTTACGCGATTCCGGCCGGGCGCTGGAAGGGAAAGTCCGTCGGCGGCATCGGCGAGTGGATCATGTTCCGCGCCAAGATCCCGGTCGCGACCTACGCCAAGCTCGCGCGGCGGTTTCACCCGCGGAAGTTCGACGCCGCCGCCATCGTCCGGCTCGCGAAGGACGCCGGCCAGCGGTATCTCGTGATCACCGCGAAGCACCACGATGGCTTCGCGATGTACCACTCGCCGTCGAATCCCTACAACGTCGTCGACGCGACGCCGTGGCGCCACGACCCGATGGTCGACCTCGCCCGCGAGTGCCGGAAGCTGGGCGTGCGGTTGTGCTTCTACTACTCGCAGGATCTCGACTGGCACCACCCCGACGGCGCGTGGAACACCTGGGACTACGACGAGAAAAAGAAGAACACTGACCGCTACCTCCGCGAGAAGGTCTTCCCGCAGCTCCGCGAGCTGCTCACGAACTACGGCCCCGTCGGCCTGATCTGGTTCGACACGCCGCTCACGATCACCCGGGCCCAGTCCGCCGCGATCCGGCGCTTCGTGAAGCAACTCCAGCCCGACTGCCTGGTCTCGGGCCGCATCGGGCACGGACTCGGCGACTACGGCATCCCCCGCGACAACCAGATGCCGCCCGGACGCGCCCGCGGCGACTGGGAGGTCTGTGCGACGCTGAACCACACCTGGGGCTTCCGCCGCGACGACCATCAGTGGAAACCGGCCGGCCTGCTCATCCAGACGCTCGTCGAATCGGCCTCCAAGAACTCGAACTACCTCCTCAACATCGGCCCCGACGCCCTCGGTCGCGTCCCGGGACCGAGCGCCGCGCGCCTCCGCGCGATGGGCCGGTGGCTGAAGGCCAACGGCGAGTCCATCTACGGCTCGGGTCCTTCGCCGTTCGCGCACGATTTCCCGTGGGGTCGCATGACCACCAAGGGTCGCACGGTCTTTCTCCACTTCTTCGCCAAGCCCGCGCGGGAATTTGAACTACGCGGACTCAAGACCCGGGTGCTCTCCGCCCATCCGCTCCTGGCCCGCGGCACGAAGCTCCCGGTCCGCCAGTCGCGTGACGAGGCGACAGGCCTGCCGGTCCTGCGTCTCGACCTTTCGAAGCTGCGCTATGTCGCGCCCGTGACCGTGGTGGCGCTGACGCTCGCGGCCGCGCCGGAGGTCGTGTCCGGACCGATCCAGGAGCCCGACGGCTCGATCACGCTGCTCTCGGCCGAGGCCGCCGTGAAACCCGCCCGCGCCGCCCTCGGCGTCACCCCGCTGGGCTTCACGGTCGCCTGGAAGAAGCCGTCCGACTGGCTCGAATGGAGCGCCGCGGTGCTCACCCCCGGGAAATTCCGGGTCGAGGTGGTCACGACGCACCAGCACCTCGAGAAGTGGAGCGGCGGACACACCGCGCGCGTCGACGCCGCCGGCCAGACCCTGCGCGGCAGGCTCACCCGCGACGCCGAGATCGAGTACACGCAGGCCGCGTATTTCCCGCGCATCGCCACGAGGCTCGGCACGCTCCGCGTGGACCGCGCCGGTGCCTTGGCAGTGAAGCTCCACCTCGACCGCATCCTCCCGCCACCGAAGATCAAGCCGCTCTGGGACGACCTCTCGCCCAAGGTGATCGCCGTGCGGCTGCTGCCGGTGCTGTAGGTTCTTTCTTTCACAGGAGGGAACGGAGTGAACGGAGGGTGCTGACCTTCGCCTATCCCCACTCATCCAGATCGGGTAAAAATCAGCGCGGATCAGCGGTTCCCTCCCTCCGTTCTCTTCGTTACCTCCTGTGAAGTGCCTTGGCCTTGGAACTTCGGGGTCGCGGAGCGATCACAGCATGCTCAGACTGATCTCGTCGTGGCCTCCCCTTCCCCACGTCTGCCCGCAGGCCTCGCGCGCTGGTGCGCCTTGGCGGTGCTGACCTCCTGTCTCGCGTTCGCCGAGGATGCGCCACCCTCGAAGCCAACCGGGCTATCCAGGCGTCTCTCCGCCGAACTGGCGTCCTCGCTGCCGAAATTCGACCCGGCGGCCGCGCAGACGGCGGCGGCCAAGGGACGGCTGCCGCGCGACCAGCCCCGCAACGGGATTCTGCGGCTGCCCGACTACATTGTTCGCGAGCCCAAGGTGCCGAACGAGACCGAGGTCCTCACCGAAAAGGGCAAGGATGCCGTCGCGATGAACACCTATCTCGGGCCCTCCGACGGATTCGACCGCGGATTCCTGAATGCCGTCACGCTGGTGGGCCTCTGGAAGAAAATCCCGGTCCTCAATCGTCTCCCCATCGTGCCATTTGGTTCCATCACCAACGAGGAGCGCGCCCGCGAGGTCTACGATCGCGAACAGCAGCGAAAGGCATTCATGGAGTTGATGGCGCTCGATGCCTTCGCGAAGCAGGCCGAGAAGTCGCCGGCCCCGGCGAATCCTCCGCCGAAGTGAGGGACTAGCCGGATTTCACAGGAGGTAACGGAGCGAACGGAGGAAGAGAACCGCTGATCTTCGCTAATCCACACTAATGGTTCCCCGACCCTTAGCGGAGATTAGCGCGGATTAGCGGTTTACCCTTCCTCCGTTCTCTCCGTTACCTCCTGTTAATACCCCCTTCACCCCGGCTGGAGTGTGTCGTCGCAGGCCCAGTCGGGCCAGGTCTGGTGCGAGTAGGACCGCACCCCTTCGATCACGGCGCGCAGCAGGCGGGACGGCTCGCCGCGCCAGAGCACGCCCATGGTCATGGGCTCAAATCCCTCGAGCGGCAGCACCCGGACATCGCGATGCTTGATGATCGGCGGGATCGCGAGATTCACGCCGCAGCCATGGCCGCTCGCCACGTAGCGGGTCACCAGTTCGACCGAGGCCACCTCGATCGCCTGGGACCACACGACGCGGCGGCGCTTCAGGTCGCGCTGGAAGTTCTGCATGACCACCGTCGCCGCCGGCAGGCCGATGAGCGGGACGGACACGCGTTTCTTCTCCCACACCTCGGCCGCGGTTTTCCACGGGGTGCGGCGGTTCACCAGGAGCACGACCGGCGTCCGCGCCAGGCGCAGCTGGCGCAGGCGCGCCGGCGGGCGGGCGCCCACGGGCCCGATCGCCACGTCGATCTGGCCGTCGCGCAGCCACGCCTCGAGCTGCGCCTGATGGCCGGAGTGGAGGCTCAACCGGATCCGCGGGTGCTTTTCCCGCAGGCGCTGCATCACGGTCGGAATGTGATCGCGGAGCACGATTTCCGAGCCGCCGATGCGCAGGGCGGGCTCGGCCGCGTCGCGCAGCTCCGCCGCCAGCGAGCCGAGATTCTCGAAGAAAGGCCGGACATGGCCGAAGAGCTTCTCGCCGGCCGGCGTCAGCCGGAAGGGGCTGCGCTCGAACAGCCGGGAGCCGACCTCCTGCTCGAGCTTGCCCATCTGGCCGCTGACCGCGGGCTGCTGGATGCCGTAGGGGATCTTTCGCACCGCCGCGCTGATGCCGCCGTGCTTGGCCACGTAGTAGAACAGTTCCAAGTGATGGACATTCATCGGGGGGCACTTCTAGATGCTCCCTACGAGCGAGCATGGCAATGTCGGATCAAGGGGCCGGACCATCGCCGCCCCGGCGGTGAACCCGTACATCAACGGGCTCAATGCGGAGCATCACGTTTATCAATTAACGCCCGACGACCGGGCGGCGCTATGCTGGGAGGCGTTCCAGCTACCCCATGATCGAAGCCGTCATTCTGTTCGGCCTCCTGACGCTGCTCGTGGCCACCGACCCGGGTCCGAGCCCGAGGCGTCCCTCTTCCTCTGCGCGCAAATGAACCCGCTGCACTCCTGCCGCGGCGCGCTCGCCGGCGTCCTGGTCGCCCTGGCCCTGTTCTCCGCGGGCTGCACGACGCTGCGTCACACCGCGGTCAACCAGCTGGGCAACGCCCTCGCGGAAGGTGGGGCGGCCTTCGCCAGCGACGACGATCCGGAGCTCGTGCGCTCCGCCGCGCCGTTCAGCCTGAAGCTCATCGAGAGCCTGCTCGCGGAGACCCCGGACCATCCCGGGCTCCGCCTCGCCGCCGCCAGCGGGTTCGCCCAGTACGCGTTCGCGTTCGTCGAGACCGACGCCGAGGAACGGCAGGCGACGGACGTCGATGCCGCGCTGGCCCTGCGGCAGCGGGCCCGGCGGATGTACCTGCGCGCCCGCGACCACGCGCTGGCCGGCCTGGCCATCACCCATCCGAATTTCGGCCAGCGGCTGCGGGCCGATCCCGCCGCCGCGGTCGCCCAGCTCCGGCGCGAAGACGTGCCGCTCGCCTACTGGGCCGCCGTCTCGTGGGCGGGGGCGATCTCGGTCCTCAAGACCGACACCGACCTGATCGCCGACCTGCCCCTGGTGGACGCGCTCGCGACCCGGGCGCTCGCGCTCGACGAGGGCTGGAACGCCGGCGCCATCCACGGTTTCTTCATCCGCTACGAACTGGTCCGGCCCGGCGGCAGCGTGCCGGCCGCGCGCGCCCACTTCGAGCGGGCCCGCGAGCTGTCCCAGGGACGCCAGGCCGCGCCGTTCGTCGCGATGGCCGAGGCCGTCGCCGTCGCCGAGCAGAACCGCGCCGAGTTTGAGTCGCTGCTGCACCGCGCGCTGGCCCTGAATCCCGACGCCTACCCCGACCAGCGGCTCGCCAACCTCGTCATGCAGCGCCGCGCCCGCCGGCTGCTCGCGCATGCCGACGACTTTGTGACCCCGTGACTACCCCATGACGCCCCCTCTGCGCCTCCTCACCGCTTTCCTTCTCCTTTCGCTGAACGTCGCCGCCGCCCCGATCGTGGTTCGCATGGGCACCATTCTGCCCCGCGACATCGGCCAGGACCTGATTCTCACGCGCCTGGCGCAGGACTGGAATGCGGTCTCGGGCGGCGCGGTGCAGCTCCGGCGGGCTCCGGCGGGGCAGTCGGACGGCGAGGCGGGCATCGTGAGGAAACTCCGGTCGGGCAATTACCAGGCCGGTCTGCTGTCGGTCACGGGCCTGGTTGAGATCGAGCCCGACGTGGCGGCGCTGCAGTTCATGCCGCTCGTGTTCCGCACGTGGGCCGAGGTTGACTACGTGCGGGACCACATCCGCGGCGAGCTTGAGGCGCGGCTGGCGGCGAAGGGGTTCGTCGTCCTCATGTGGGCGGATGGCGGCTGGGTGCGCTTCTTCTCCCGGTCCGCGGGCTTCACGCCGGACGATTTCCGCCGCATGCGCGTGTTCACCTGGGCCGGCGACAGCCGCCAGCTCATGCTCATGAATCAAATGCGCTTCCAGCCGGTCGCGCTCGAGACGGACAACATTCACCAGGCATTCGCCTCAGGCATGATCGACGCCGCGCCGCTGCCGCCGGCCTTCGCCCTGGGCGGACAGATTCACACGGTCGCGGGTCACGTGCTCGCGGTGAACTGGTGCCCGATAGTCGGGGCCGTGGTGATCCGGCGCGACGCGTGGGAGCAGATCCCGGAGGCCATCCGCGCCAAGCTGCTGCCGCTCTGCGAGGCGGCCGGCGCGACCCTGCGCGCGGAGGGCCGGCGGTTTGACGACCAGGCCATGCAGACCCTCTCGCACGGGCCGCGCACCGCGGTGCACACCCCGACGGCCGAGCAGCAGGCCGCCTGGCAGGCGCTCTCGTCCGAACTGCGCCCGCTCGTGCGCGGGACGATGGTGCCCGGCTCGATCTTCGACGAGGTCCAGCGCCTGCTCGCCGAGCACCGCGCCCAGGCCGGCACCCACTGACCATGGCTGGCGCCCTGTCCATTCCCGCCCACCTCGTGTCCCCGGCGCCGGCCACGGGCTGGCGGCGGATCGAGGACCTCGGCGTGGGACTCTGCCTCGCGGCCATGGTCGCCCTGCCCCTCGTGGACGCGGTCGTGCGCACGGCCTCGCACTCGGGGGCCTCCTCGGCCGCCGCTCCGCTTACCCAGCATCTTTGCCTGGTGCTCGGCATGGCCGGGGGCGCCCTGGCGGCCCGCGACCGGCGCCTGCTGGGTCTGGCGCCGCTGTCGGCCGGCCTCGCGGGCCGGGTTGGCTTCGCGGCGCGGGTCTTCAGCCACGGGCTCGCGGCCGCGGTCACGATCATTCTCGGCCTCGCCGCCTGGTCCTTCGTCCGAGAGGAGCGGATCGCGGGCAACGTGCTCGCCCTCGGGATTCCGCGCTGGTGGGTCGAGCTTTCCATGCCCGGCGGCTTTGCCCTGATCGCCGGCCGGCTCCTCTGGAACACCGGGGAAGGCCTGCCGGCCCGGATCGCCGCCAGTGTCCTCGCGCTGCTCGTCGTGGCCCTGGGCTGGTGGGCGCCCGGCGGGCCGGAGCATCTGGTCTGGCCGGGCCTGACCCTTCTCGCCCTCGCGACGGCGCTGGGCGCGCCGGTGTTCGTGACGCTCGGCGGTGCGGCGGTCATCCTGTTCTGGGGCGACGGCCAGCCGCTCGCGGTCCTGCCGATCGACCACTACGGCCTCGTCGTCAACGCGACCCTGCCGACCATTCCGCTGTTCACCCTCGCCGGTTGCCTGCTCGCGGAGGGCGGTGCCTCCCGCCGACTCGTACGCGTCTTCCAGGCGCTGGCCGGCTGGTTCCCGGGGGGACCCGCCATCACGACCGCGCTGGTTTGCGCGTTCTTCACGTCGTTCACCGGCGGCTCGGGCGTGACGATCCTCGCGCTGGGCGGCCTGCTGATGCCCGTGCTGGTGGCGGCGAAGTTCACGGAGCGCGACGCGCTCGGCATGATCACCGGCGCCGGCTCCCTCGGCATCCTGCTGCCGCCGTGCCTGCCGGTCATCCTCTACGCGATCATCGCGAACGTGGACATCCGGGCGATGTTTCTCGCCGGGCTGGTGCCCGCGCTGCTGCTGATCGTGCTCACCGCGGCCTGGGGGGTCTGGGCGGGCCGGCGCGCCGCCGGCACCACGGCGGCGTTCGACGGCCGCGAGGCGCTCGCCGCGATCTGGGCGGCCAAGTGGGAGCTCGCGCTCCCGCTCGTCGCCCTGGGCGCGCTCTTCGGCGGCTGGGCCACGCCGGTGGAGGCGGCGGCGCTGACGGCCTTCTATGCCCTGATCGTGGTCACCGTGGTGCACCGCGACCTGCGGCTGGGACGCGACTGTCCGCGGGTGTTTGCCGAGACCGGCCTGCTGGTCGGCGGGATCTTTCTGATCCTCGGCGTCGCCCTCGGCCTGACCAACTGGTTTCTCGACGCGCAGGTGCCGGACCGGCTGGCGGCCTGGGCGCTGGTCCACGTGCAGTCGCGGTGGCTGTTCCTGCTCGGGCTGAATCTCGTGCTCATCGTGATGGGCGGCCTCGTCGAGATCTACGCCGGCATCATCGTGCTCGTGCCGCTGCTGGTTCCGATCGGCACGCGGCTCGGCCTCGACCCGCTGCACCTCGGGGTGATCTTCCTCGCGAACATGGAGCTCGGATTCCTCGCGCCGCCGGTCGGCCTGAACCTCCTGCTCTCCTCGACGCGCCTGCGCCAGCCGTTGCGCGAGGTCACCCGCTCCGTGCTGCCGCTCCTCGCGGTGATGTTCGTCGGCGTGCTCCTGATCACCTACTTCCCCGCCCTGACCACCGCCCTGCCGCACTGGCTGCGGTGACCGCTCGCTGCTTTCCCCATCCCCCAAGCATGAAACCCATCGACTACGTCGTCACCCTGGTGATGAGCGTCATCCTCATCATCGGCATCTACCAATTCTATTTCTGGTGCCAGCGGAACCACGTTGCGCAACCCCGGGAGCTGAAGATGGCGGTGGACGACCTGATCCCGTACCGGCCGGGCTGGGTGTGGATCTACTCGTGCCTGTATTATCCCGTGATCGTCTACATCAACTTCGTGATGCAGTCGCCCCGGCAGTTCCTGCACGTGGCGATGAGCTTCGTGATCCTGCTGGCGATGCAGATGACGTTCTTCCTGCTGTTTCCGGTGACCACGCCCGAGGCGTGGCGGGCCAACAACCAGCGGCGCGACCGCTCGGAGCGGTTCCTGGCCTTCGTGCAGAGCTTCGACGGCCGGGCGAACAGCTTCCCGAGCATGCACGTCTCGGTGGCCACGCTGACCGCGCTCCACCTGATGCCAAATCTCGGGCCGTGGGCCATGGGCTTCCCGTTGCTGATCGGACTCAGCTGCCTCTTTACCAAGCAGCACTATCTCATCGATCTGCCCGCGGGCGCCGTGCTCGGCGGCGCCGCCTTCTGGTGCTACCAAGTCGCGTACTAGGAGCGGGCAAACCAAGACACAGGTCGCAGGTCGCAAGTAACAGGTCAGGTCCGCGGCTGCGCCGCCGCCCATTGACCTTCGATGTTCGACTTGGGGCCTTCGACTCCGCCGGTTCCCGTCGGCGGACCGTCGTCCTCAAAGCGGTTGCCTCGGGAGCGTGGACCGACTGATGCTGGGGCATGCTGCTCGCCCTCGCGCTCTACCTCGCGGCCTACGCGTTGTGCCTCGGTGTCCTGTGGGTCTGGCGGGTGAATCGCCGGCAGGAGCGCCCGCCGGTCGCGCCCAAGCTCCTGCGCGGGCCCGGCGAGTCGCTGCGC
>CAZUQB010000042.1:0-12533 GCA_964622405.1 uncultured Opitutaceae bacterium
AGCTAAATTGAATACTACCCCGAACCACTGTCCGAGGAATTAGGGCAAGCCCAGACCGCCGTTTTCTGATTAGTGCGGGAAAACGATGGCGACCCAGCGCCGCGGCGCGGCAGAAAGATGTGCAATCAAGGAATCGAAGCCTGGACCCCCTGCAGGGCGCGCATGGTTCGCGGAAACACCACACATCACATACCCTGACCCCTTCCCTGTGCCTCATCTCAACCTTGACGGCGAGAACGCAACTCCTCGGCCACCAGCCATCGCCTTAACCGTGCAGAGATAACGGAGAGGCTGGCGGCACGCACAGACTTCGCGCGTTAGCCGTTCTGGCGAATGGCATATTGGCTGAGACGCCAATGGTGCCAGAGTTCAACCTCGAGTGAGCGTCCCGTCCGATTATCCTTCAGTGAGATTCGGAACCGCGCTTTTTTCGTGCCATATTGGCACCACAAAAACTTGCCCTCGAAATTACACAATCACCCTGCCAGTCAAATTTCGCAGGATTCAATCGTGTAAGCACTGCGGCATAGACACAGTTGGGCAGACATAAGTGAACGCACCTTCCGACAGCATTGGTGAGCTTCTAAGAAAGTTTTACTCGATCTACGGCATGCCGGACGAAGGCCCTCCGCCAGACGTCGACGTGACGCGATTGGTCGGAGACGCATCGATCCCTGTGAGAGACCGCGACCTCCTTACTGAAGCCATAGACGATAAGGCCTTGTTTCGGCAGTTCACCCATTGCCGTCAGATTCTAGATGACCTTGCTAGCCGGCTTACGACTGACGAGTTGTTACGAGAGTTATCGAGTATCGCTTCACACTCAGACCAAGAGTTCGACGAGATGATGGGAGGAGTCTTGTGGTTCTCGTTGGCAGCGTCGCTAGACCAACGCAAAGAGGGTCTTCCGGTTTCACCATTCGGCGACCACATTCCGTTGCCCATGTCAGTGCGGATCAAGCTCACCGTAGAGGGTTCTCTGGTATTGAGGTTATATGTGTCGTTGGTCTACATGCGTGAGGGCGTCCTTAGCAGCCGTATTGCCCACGGCGCGAGGTCTGGGATGCCATGTTGTGGTCGAGTCAGTAAGCTCCTGAATTCGGATTATGTCCGACGCATGCGGAATTCGCTATCTCACGGTTCGTTTGGATCGTGCATCGCCGGAATCGCATTTAGAGACGACAAAGGCGTCATTGTTGCGACACCGGGATTCCTGAGCTCTCTCTGTCTTTGGCTCATGCTTATCCAGCTTCAGGGGCTGTCGGCGGTATCCCAAGGACAGTCCGGGGATCAAACAGAATGAAGAGATGGCCCAACAATTCGCTAGAGCCAATGGCAGGGCTGCGCCCTGCCATTGGCTCATCGATGATGACGTGACCCGCTATTTCGGGCCGCTTGAAGCGTCGGTCTGGGCCCCTAGAAAGGACCCAGATCATGAAAGGAAAGCGTTTTAGCACGGAGGAGAAAGTCCGCATCCTGCGGGAGGTGGACAGCGGGAAGAGTATCGTGGAAGTGTGCCGCGAGAAGAACATCTCGGATGTGACGTTCCACCGTTGGCGGCAGCAATTTGAGGCCGAAGTAACGGGTCAGAGTATGTGATGTGTGGTCTGAGGCGTTGCCTGGACGTGCGGCCACACCGTGAGGTCGGGATCAGGCCGGCAGGGGGTCAGACCGCCGTTTTCTGATTAGTGCGGGAAAACGATGGCGACCCAGCGCCGCGGCGCGGCAGAAAGATGTGCAATCAAGGAATCGAAGCCTGGACCCCCTGCAGGGCGCGCATGGTTCGCGGAAACACCACACATCACATACCCTGACCCCTTACCTGTGCCTGACCCCTTACCTGTGCCTCATTACCACCTCCTTGTCGCCGTGGATTGGAATACACGGGCCGATTCTTTCGACTGGGAAGCTTTCGACGCGTGCCGCCAAGAGCGGATTGCGAACGGTCCCACTGCTCGCTTCCGCGACCTACGAGCCCGTTACAAGGCATCGACAGCACCCGAGCTGGTCAACCTGTGGTCGTTGCTACGGAAGGTTCTCCCGCGCTATGGCCTTGGACGGGCCGAACTGCTGCCGCTTCGCAAAGGAAAGGAGGCAATCTCCGAATATATCGGAAAGTACTTGGAAGCCGGACTGAGGCTTCGGAAGCATTCATGGAAAGGATGTCGCAGGGTCGAATTCGACCGGCGCGCCAAGAATGCCTGGCTTTGCTGTACGCGAGTATTCGCGTGGCATTCTCAAGGGTCAAAAGCATGGCGTCATCGGGTCGGTCAATTGGGAGCCACGCTCAAGGTCGTCGATATGTTAGGAATACGTCGAAAGCTCGGAAGACGTTTGGCCTATCATCTGCGCGAAGCCATTACTATGGCCAATGACTTGGATTGGCATGCTCTGCTTCGGACCCTCAGTCCATAGGATGCTAAGAAGCAATTGCCACAATGGGTATTGGTGAATATCGCGGTTGGGCGACTAAAGATGAAAAAGCGCACCTCTAAGATGACAAAGAAGAGGGACGTCCGCGTGCCGGACTTGGGTGACGATGTTGGCGTTTTGCTCTGTGGAAGTGACGGTGACGGTGCGCATCGTGGTCTCACCGACGGCGACTACTTGGTGCTGCTGTGCGGCAACGCACGCGGTCTTAGGAAACTCGGAAGATACTTGGTAGCCCTAGCGGACTTAGACACTTCCAGTGATTCCAGCTTCCATCATCATTTCCCCCCTCTGCGTAGCTTGAGCGATACGAAGCTGCAACTTATGGTCAGAAAAAATAAAGCAGCGCACTACGATTGGACGCGCTGAGTTCAAGTGCCGAAGAAAGCTCTGAATAGCTCCCAGAGGAAACACTAAGACAGCCTAGTCGTTTAAAAATGATGAAGACCAAGGCCGTCACCATTCAGAGCGTCAAAGATGGAACGGAATTGATTCTGTCGGCTGAAGATTGGCCGGCTTCGCGGCCGAAGTAACGGGTCAGAGTATGTGATGTGTGGTCTGAGGCGTTGCCTGGACGTGCGGCCACACCGTGAGGTCGGGATCAGGCCGGCAGGGGGTCAGACCGCCGTTTTCTGATTAGTGCGGGAAAACGATGTCGACCCAGCGCCGCGGCGCGGCAGAAAGATGTGCAATCAAGGAATCGAAGCCTGGACCCCCTGCAGGGCGCGCATGGTTCGCGGAAACACCACACATCACATACCCTGACCCCTTACCTATGCCTACCCTGACCCCTTACCTGTGCCCAACGATCGCTCGAGGCCTGGGCACTCGAACCCCCATGTGGGTTTTTGCGTCGAGGGAGTCCGGCTACCGGTCTGGTAGCTCACATCCTATGGCAAGCAAATCAACCCGCGCCCGCACTACCTAAGCAGCGCCATCAACTTCATCCGGGTTGGGACGTTGAGCTTGCGGAGACAGGAACTGACCTGGTGTTTGACGGTGGCCTGGGACTTGCCCAGAGCGGCAGCAATCTCCCGGTTGCTTAGGCCCTCGGCAACATGCACAGCGACCACATGCTCGGCGGGAGACAACTGATCCAAGGTAATTCCGCCGCGTCCAACCTGCGGTAGCACGGTGGACAACTCGGCCCAGCTCATGGTCGGCCAGGTCGTGGTGGACTCGCGAAGTTGGAGCATGGTGGAATGGGTCTTGAGGTTCACGCGTGAAGCCGGTCGCAACCGTCCCGGGCGGCGTAAGCTTGAATCGCGGGATTAACGCATCAGGTCGCGCTTGGCCTTGTCCTTCTGCGCTTGTTCAATGAGGTCGGGCGCAACGGCAATGCCGGCCTTGGCCAGGGCAGCCTCGAGGATCGCCTCCCCTTTCACATAGCCCACCACGATGTCGACCACCTTGCCTTCGCGGTCGATGATGAACTGGCACGGGATCCCCTCGACGCCATACTTGGCGCGCGAGGCCCGCGTCGGCCCTCTCTCGGCGGGATCATGGTTCCAGAGGATGTCGGGATACTTCTCCTGGTTCACCTTCACCCACTGTTCAAACTTCGCGCGGGTATCGCTCGTGCAGTTGGCAAAAACCACCACGCCCTGGTCCTTGTAATGGGCCGACACTTCCTGGGTGTGCGGCATCGAGGCCATGCAGGGTCCGCACCACGTCGCCCAGAAATCGAGGATGACGACCTTGCCGCGGTAGTCGGAAAGCTTAACGGGCTGGCCGGCCGCGTCGGTCGCGGAAAAGTCCGGCGCAGTCACGCCGATCTGCAGCAGCCCCACTTTCCCCTCCGGGGGCTTTTCCTTGGTCTCTTCCCGCGTCCAAATCCTGGTGGGCACGTCGCCCGGGGACAGCGGCACGCCGGCGCGCAGGAGCAGGTTGCCGAGGGCCTCGCCGTAGCGACGGCCGGTGATGGCGCCCCAGCCGACGAGCCGACCGGCGGAATCGAGCACGATCGTCGTGGGCACGGGGGTCATGACTCCGCCCAGCTTGCAGGTGAAGATATTCCGAAAGTGCTCGCCGGAGGCCTGCTTGTAGGCGGCCCTCTCCTCGGCCGTCATGTCCACGGGATCCTTCGCCGCCTGGGGCGCCTTGCCGGCCGGATCGGCCACGAGCGTGAAGGCGAACTTGCCGGCGTGGTCGGTCCGCCACTGGCCAACCTCCTCGAGACTGGCGTAGCCGCCCACCCCGATGAATTTCACCTGGGGGTATTTTTCGCCCCAGGACTTCCAGTCGGCGAGATACGTCGCGCCCGGTCCGCTGGCTCCGCTCCAGACGCCGATGACCGTGACGTGATCGCGCATCAGGTCAGCCAGCTTGGCCGTGGTCCCGTCGAGCTGCAGCACTTCAACGTCCGGTGCCTTCAGGCCGGACTTGAGCCGACCCAGGTCCTCAAAGAACGGGGGCGGCGGATTCTTCTCCGCCTCGGCGGCGGCCAGCTTGCGGGCCGCCTCCGCTTCCACCGCCGCCCTGATCTGCTTCTCCCCTTCGGCGACCTGGGCGGCGTCCACCTTCACCCCCGCCCGGGCCAACGCCGCCTCGGTGCGGGCGTCGTTCTCGCCGGCGTTGCCAACGATGGCGGCGGTGATCACCCCGTCGCGACCGATCACAAACTGCGTGGGAATCCCCGCCACATGGTAGAGGTGCGCGGAGGCGCGCCGGTCAAAGGTGGCGGAGTCGCGCTCGTTGGGGTCGAAGCAGAACTGCAGATCGGGATACTTCGATTGGTTCTGCGGGATCCAGGCCTTGAACTGCTTGAGGTAGTCGCTGGTGCCGGCCGCGACCACGACGACGCCCTGGTCCTTGTAATGGGCGGCGAGCTTCTGCGTGTGCGGCATCGAGGCGATGCAGGGGCCGCACCACGTGGCCCAGAAGTCGAGGATCACGACCTTGCCCTTGAAGTCCGACAGGCGGACTTCCCGACCATGGATGTCGCGCATCACGAAATCCGGCGCCACCGCCCCCGCGCCAAGCAGCTCAAGGCCGCCGGCCGGTGGCGTCACGGCGGCGCCCACCGAGCCGGCGAGGACGACGAGAGAAAGGCCGAGCACAACGAGGCGAAGGATTTTCATGACAGATCGGAAGCGCGGAGACGTGAGACGGTGGGACCGAGACCGCGCTTGGGCAGCCGCGGTCCCGGCCCCGAAGGTCAGTTACTCTGGGACGACAACGACTTCTCGAGCGGCACGACGATGGAGAGCTCGTAGGTGCGGCCGAAGACCCAGCGGCCATGCAGGCCCGCGTTGAACCCGTAGATGTTGTTGGAGAACGGCGGCTCCTTGTCCTCGAGATTCGCGATGCCGACGCCGACCCTGACCCCCCGGCCGTAGCGTCGCCAGATGCCGTTCTTGAACTCGTAGGTCCCGCGCACGTCGATCATGTGCATGGCCGGAGTCCCGAAGGTGCTGGTCACCGCGCCCGCCAGGTTGCTCTTGTAGCCGCTCATATAACTGAACGTCGACGAGGCGGACCAGGGGCCCTTGTTCCAATAGAGCGACGAGGAGAGATTCCAGCGCGGGCTGGCATAGGTGTCGCCAACGTCGTTGATCGGCGGACCGCCGACCACCAGTTGACGCGTCTGCGCGAGGGTCTTGGCCGCGTTCACGCTCAGGCGCCAGCGGCCGAGCGTCTCCCAGGGCAGCCGATAGTCGGCGCCGAGGTCGAGGCTCTCGTTGCGGATCAGGCCGAAGTTCACGAATTCGGAGTAGAACGTGGTGATCTGCCCGGGATAACCGAGGGCGAGGTCGGCGGCGGACGGCGCGTTGCGAATCACGAGCCCGGGAAACAGGGCCGGGTTGTTCAGCACCGTGGTGGTGCCGACCGTCAGGATCGCATCCCTCTGCTCGGTCCGGTAGTAGTTCGCGCTCAGGGACAGGCCCTTGACGAACGGGGGCTCGAACACGGCGCCGTAGAACTCGTTGGTGGAGGTCTCGGGCTTCAGGTTCGGATTCGAGCGGCCCACGAACGAGAAGGCGTAGCGTTCGTTGCCGCGGAGCGGATCGGCGAGGGTCACTGTAGATGTGGTGGTGTTGCGCCGGTCCTCCGTAAGGCTGGGGGCGCGGAATCCTTCTGAATAGCTGCCCCGGATCAGGAGCGCGCGGAACGGCTGCCACATGGCGCCGTACTTCGGCACGCGGCTGCTGCCCGCGTCGCTGAGGCTCTCGTAGCGGCCGGCGAGATTGACTTCCAGCCGCTCGAGGAGCGGCAGCTGGTTGGGCTTGCCGAAGATCGGCACCGCGAGTTCGCCGAAGGCCGCGCGCGTCGTGCGCTCATCGACGTATTGCGTGGTCGTGGCCGCGGCCGGGTATCCCGCGAAATTCACGGACGTATAGGTGTTCCTGTCCTTTTCGTAGGAGCCGCCCACGGCCGCCCGGATGGGGCCGCCCCAGATGGTCACCACGTCGCCGTTGGCGGAGAGGTCCCAGCTGTTCAAGCCCGAGCGCCCGTCCACCGTGGGATGGGTCGCCGCCAGCTCCAGCAAGGCCGTCTGGTCCTGCGCCCCGGCCGCACGGTAGTCGATGTAGGGGTTGAACCGCAGCGCCGGGTCGTCGTTGTTGGCGAGCGCGGCAAAGGCGTCCGGGTTGAACGTGCGATTGACCGAGTGAAACTTCTGGTCCTCCCACCGGTAACCGCTGTCCCAGTGCCAGGTCTGCCCCAGCTGGCCGCGCAGGCCGCCGGTCACGGTGTGCGTCTGGGTCTTGGTCTGCTGCGAAACCTGACCCCACTGCGGCAGCATCATGCCAAACTGGATGTTCTGGCCAAAGGGATTGTTGGCCGCCGAAACCGAGGTGATGAAGTCGGTGAAGGCGGGCAGGCCCTTCGCGAGGCTGCGTGAGTCCGTGTAGCTGTAGTTGCCGTAGACCTCGACCTGCGGGAACAACCGGTAGTTGGCATTGGCCGTGAAGCCATAGCGTTCCGCGCCCGAGACCAGCTGGGTCCACGGCGCCGGGTTGGTGACGCGCTGGCCCTGGGCGATGATCGTCGTGAGCGCGGGATTCTGGGTTGAGCTGTTGGTCGTGCGGGGGATGAACGCCGAGATCGGCGGGGTCGTGGCGCTGCCCTCGGGGGCCAGCACCACGCGCACCCCGGGGATGGCGACGAAGCCGGTGGTCGCGGAGGACTGGATCGAGGCGGGATAGCCCCACTGGATCCGCATGTCCGAGCCATAGACCGGCAGGCCGGTGGTGGCACTGACGCCCAGCTGGACCGTCCGAAAATCGGGGTTGGCGGAAAACGCCCGCTGCGAGGCCCGCAGCGGATCGCGGTCGTAATAGTTGACGGCCACGGTGCCGCTGAGCCGGCCGCCCAGGCCCGCAAAACCGGTCGTGAGGGTGACCTGACGCTCGCGCGCGCCACCATGCTGGGTCATCTTGATCGAACTGCTCAGCTCGGTGCCGACCCAGGACTTCTTCAGGATGATGTTGACCACGCCGGCCACGGCATCGGCGCCATAGATGGCGGAGGCGCCGTCGGTGATGATTTCGATCCGGTCGATCAGACCGAGCGGGATCGCGTTCAGGTCCACGAAGCCTTGGCCGCTGGCCGAGCTGCGGTTGCGGTCGCCCGCCTGCGCCACGCGCCGGCCGTCGACGAGCACGAGCGTCGAACCGGAGCCGAGCCCGCGGAGGCTGACGCCGGAGACGCCGGTCTGCACCGGGGAATTGACACTCAGAAACGGGCTGGCTCCCGGCGGGGCCGTCTGGGCGACCTGATTTTCGGTGCGCTGGCCGTACGCCATGTTCAGGTCGTCCGGCGCGCTGTTGCGGCCCGCGCCCACGCCATTGTAGGTCTGCGGGATCGTGCGCATGAAGTCCGCGAGGTTCATGGCGCCGCTGGCGCGAATCTCCTCGATCCCATAGACCGACACCGGCGAGGGCCCGATCGCATCCGTCTGACGGATGCGGGTGCCGAGCACCTCGAACTGCTCCAGCTTCACGGTCTCGCCCGTCATCGCCGCCGCCTGGCTCCCCGACCGGCGGCTATCGACGTTTTTTTCCGGTCGGGCCAGACGCTGGACGGTCAGCGCGCCGCTCTTGCGGTCTTCCACGACCACCAGGTCGGTGCCGGCCACCATGCGGTTGAGTGCCTCCCGGGGCGAGAGTTCGCCCTTCACCGCGTTGGTCTTCACGCCCTGCACCACGGCGGCGGGAAACATGATCTCCACCCCACCCTGCTGCGCCGCCTGCTTGAGCGTGGCAACGGCATCGCCCGCCGAGACGTCGAAGTTGCGCTTGGTGGCCTCAGCCGCGGCGGCGGTGAGGCAGAGCGATGAAATCAGCAGGAACAGGGAGACGAACCTTCTCCGCAGCGGGGTGAATGAGGTCAGCATGGAGGTGGATGTTTCGCCTCCAAGACGAGCGTGACGCAGATTCACACTAAAAGATTTTCCGGATAATCGCGCGTCCGTCCAGCCCGGCGGCGCGGTTCACCGCCCGCGGCTCAGGGTGATGGTGTCGCCGCTGCGCTCCGCCCGCACCCCGCCGTTCAGCTCGAGCAGGCGCACGAAGCCCTCGACATTGTCCGAACGGAACGAGGCCACGATGGGCTGGCTGCCCAGTTCGGGATCGGCCAGCACCAGCTGCACGCTGTTGTGGCGGTTGAACGCGCGGATGACCTCGGAAAGCGTCGTGGAGTTGAAATCGAGCATCTGCGGCTGCCACTCGAGCAGGCGCGCGGTTTCGTCGGGCGACACGGCCACCGGCGTCACCGTCGTGACCGGCGTGGCGGCGACCACCACCTTCTGGCCCGCGGCCAGCACCGGCACGGCGCCGGAGGCATCGTGCGCCAGCAGCGACACGCCGCGCGCCGCATCGCTGACCTGGACCTTGCCCTCGGTCACGAGCACCTCGACCTGCTTCTCGCCCAGCCGGACATTGAACACGGTGCCAACGGCGCGCACGTCCACGCCCGCGGCGCGGACGAAGAAGGGACGCGCGGGGTCCTTCGCGACGGTGAAGCTGGCCTCGCCCTGGATGAGCCGCACGCGGCGCTCCGTGGCGGTGAAGGCCACCTCGACGCGTGCCCCCCGGTTCAGCTCCACAATCGAACCGTCGCTCAGCACGCGGCGTTGGTAGCCATCCGGATTGGCCGGGGCGGCGGCGACCGGCTCGCTGCTGGGCGCGGCGGCCCGCTCGGGCGTCCAAAGCGCAAGACCCACCGCCAACCCGGCGGCGGCGGCGAGGGCCATCCACCAGACGGGACGGACCAGGCGCGAACGATGGCGGGCGAGCAAATCGGGATTGGGCTCGGCGCTGTGCTCGGGCTTCCACTGCGCGAGCAGGCTGAATTCCTGCCAGGTCTGCTGCTGACGGGCCATGGCCTCGCCATGGCGCGGGTCGGCGGCGAGCCATTGGAAATATTCGTCCTGCTCGGCGGCGGACAGGCCGGCGTCGCGCCGGATTACCCACTCGGCGGCCGCGCGGTCGGCGGCATTGCGGTCAAACGGTTTCATGGTGTTTCCCTCCGGCGCCGGCGTTGCATGAACTCGGTGCACTTGTGGAGCCCGATGGTGAGCTGAGCCGATACGGTGTGGGCGGAGACGCCGAGCTTGGCCGCGATGTCCGACTGCGACATGCCATAGACCTTCCGGAGGGTGAAGATCTGGCGGCAGCGGTCGGGCAGGGATTGGATGGCTTCGGTCAAGAATTCGAGTTCCTGGTTGCGGGCGATGGTCTCGGGAATGCCTTCACCCTCGTCCAAGACGGTCCAGTTGTCCTTTTCCACTAAAGGCTCGAATTGCAGAATCTGCCGGCGGCGGACCTGGTCGAGCGCGAGATTGCGGGCGGTGGCAAAGAGAAAGGCTTTCGGCGACTGCATGGGCGCGGTCTCGCGGGCCTGCAGGACCCGGAGATACGCCTCCTGGATGACATCATCGACATCCGAGTCCTGAGTGAAACGACTCTGCAGCCACGCGCGGAGCATGGGCTCGTGCGGCTGCAGGTGTTCGGCGAACCAGCGGGCTGACTCGGAATTCGGGGGCGGCATCGGGGGAAAGACCCAGTCCAGCCGCAAAGCTGGATCAGGTATGTCCCAAGACGATTGGGACGATTGATTACACTAGAACAAAACTGCAGTCAGGTGCGATACCTGGCTGGATCCCACCAGGGCGGCGCCGAATCACGACGATAGTCAGGTGCAAGGGTCCATCGCCCAAAGCACCTCCGGGAGGCGGGGCATTTTCATAACTGCGTGACCAGTTGGTGGTTTGAATTCAAGACCACCGACTCCATCCCGAACCGCCTTGCACGAAGTGAAGCCGCAATCCTCGCAAACAAATGCGGGTGGCGGTGACATTGGCTTGCCGGGCCGAAGCAGCAGCGGAAATGCCCGCCTACGCTCCTCATGAAACTCATCCAACGGCGGGCCTACGGCTTCCGCTCGTTTAACAATTACCGCCTGCGCGTCATCGCTCAGTGCGGTTAACCCAACCCATAACCCTCAACCCAGACATGCCCCGTCCCCAATCTTTGGTGTAGACCCCCTCAAACGAGCTTCGTCGCGGCAGCCTTCGCCCGCGTTCGGGCGCGAAGGCTGGCGGAGAGGGTGGGATTCGAACCCACGGTACCGTTTCCGGCACGCCTGATTTCGAGTCAGGTACGATAGACCACTCTGCCACCTCTCCGTTCAGGAAGGGCGAAACGTAGGTCCTGACCGGAAAAACGGAAGCAGATTTTTTCCAGATCGTCCCCCGGCCAACCGTAAAGGGTCCCTGCCGTCCCAACCAGGTTTCCCTACCCCTTGCGCGCTTAACCCTTACCTCCGCCCACCAAATTACTTCGCCGGCGCAGCCGGCACCACCGAGTAGGCCAGGCCGGAGATTTTCCAGCCGTCGTCCAGCTTGATGAGCGTGTACACGTCGATGCCGGTGTGGGTCAGCTGGCCGTTCCGGTGGAATTCGTAGGGCGCCCATACCACGGCAATCCGCCCCTCGAGGTGCACGGTCAGGCCCGTGGGACGCTCCAGCAGCTGGTCGCGGGTCTCGGTCAGCCACTTGTAGTCGTCCTCCACGACCCGCCGCCGCATCGCCGCCTTCCGCTCCGGCACCGGCGCGACGGTGATCTGGCTGCCCGGGACGACCACCTGACGGTACGCCTCGACGTCATGGGCGCCGATCGCGGCAAAGAACCGGTTCACCACCGCCGTGACCTGATCCTGATCCGACGGCGGCGGATTGTCGGCGGCTCGGGCGGTGAGGGTCATGGCGAGGGCAACCAACAGCAGGGTAGTCTTCATTGGGGGGAAAGGGACAACACCGATCCTCCTCCCGGCCGAAATCTCAAGCCGCCTAGTCGTTTTCGTCGAAGCCCTCCTGGCGCTCGCCCTGGTTGGCGGGCAGGTGATGCGGCAGGAACGCATAGTAGTTCATCAGCCACCAGCTGCGGGACGAGCGGTAGAAGAGCGCGGGAAAGATCAGCGCCCCGCCGATGGCCAGGCCGCCGGCGACCGTGGTCCCGACCACCTGGTAGTACCACAGCAGCAGCACCGGCAGTTCGAAGCAGACGAGGGTCACGCCGTAGTTCAGCGACATCGCCCCGAGGAAACTGCCCTCGTCGCGCTCGATCTTCAGCCCGCAGTTCGTGCAGGACGGGTTCACCTCAAAGAAAGTGCCCGGCTTGAACAGCGTGTGCTGTCCGCAATTCGGGCAGCGGTTCGTCAGGCCCCGGGCGACAATCTCGACGCGCGTCACTTTCATCGCCGCCAATCAACGCCGTCCCCCACTCCACGGCGATTCCTTTTTCAAACTCTCGCGCGCGGGGATAACCCGCGGGGTGAGGGCACCCCGCCCACACTCAAGTTAACGGAGAAGTGTTAATGCGTGCTTTAGAACCCGGCGTCATCCGGTCGTGGTCAGGTCTGGGTCGAAGAAGGTGGAGCGCGTTGTCCCTCAACGCGCTGATGGGCTCATTCGACCGGCGACGACCGAATTGAATCACTAGCGCATTGAGACAATGCGCTCCACCTGGGACGCTCCTGCTTCCAGCTCCCAGCGACCAGCTCCTATCTCCCACCGAGCGGCGCCACGCGCCGCTCGGATCAGGTCCCGAGCTGGTAGCGGATGAAGCGACGGATCTGGATGTTCTCGCCGATCTTGGTGA
>CAZUQB010000043.1:0-12390 GCA_964622405.1 uncultured Opitutaceae bacterium
TGCTGGGGGACCTTCGACCTTCGACATGAGACATTCAACCCGGACCGCACAGGAGCAGCGGAGGGAGCGGAGTATGGAACCGCTAATCCGCGCTGGTTCACGCTAATCGGTGCCGACTCAACGGGTCGGCCTGGTGCGCGCGATGGTCCCTTTGGAACTGCAGTCGACGGCGACGCTGCGTGACCTTTGTCGCAATACGGAAGTAAGGGGTCAGAGTGTGTGGTGTGTGGTCTGGGGCGTCGTCTGGACGAGCGGCCACACCGTGAGGTCGGGATCAGGCCGGCAGGGGGTCAGGCCGCCGTTTTCTGATTAGTACGGGAAAATCAATGTCGACCCAGCGCCGCAGCGGGGCAGAAAAATGTGCAATCAAGGTCAGAGGCCTGACTCCTGCAGGTCGCGCATGATTCGCGGAAGCACCACACATCACATACCCTGACCCCTTACCTGTTCCCGGTTTCTGACCGGCTTGTGCCAAGTTCTCCACTTAAGAGACAAGATGAAGACGATTTCCAAGGCATGTATGGCATTACTCGTCGCCTTAAATCTCAGCTCGCATCATGCGGCAGAAGGAGACCCGCTGAGGGCTAGAATTATCAAACACCTTCAGGATCACATCGAAATGTTCGTTCCTGGGAGTCTCAGGAATGCGATGACAGCGGACGAAGTATGGGCTGAATCCGAGCGCGATTGGCGCGACGTACAGGCCAATTTTCTAGCGATGCTAAGGCGGAATGGATGGGAGGATCGAAGAGACCTGGTGGAGAGCAAGGAAAGTGTGCACAAAGCCTGGCAGCGTTCTTGTCGAGTATTGCTGGAAATTGCCGCTGAACCTGAATCCAAGCTCTACAAGTACGATGAGGGCCCCAACGGCTCCGTAGGGTATGTGATATTTCAAGGTGGGACGCCACGGTACTGGCTGCATAGCCACTTCAATCGAACGCGCGACAAATACTAGAATATGTACCGAAGTAACGGGTCAGAGTGTGTGATGTGTGGTCTGGGGCGTTGTCTGGAAGTGCAATCACTTCGTGAGGTTGGAGTCCGGGGGGCGCTGCCACGCGGAGGTGTTGCGGCTTGCTTCGTTGAATTCGCCGCGGCCGAGCTAGCCGGAAGCGCCGTACGGCTGACCGTTCAAGGGAGCGCTGGAATCGCAGGTGAACCGTGCAGGGTCCCTTAGTGGTGTAGCGGGAATTCGACGGTTAGCCTCACTCGGCAAGGGGGAACCGCTGATCTGCGCTGATTCACGCTAATCGGTGCCGACTCAACGGGTCGGCCTGGTGTGCGCGATGGTCCCTTTGGAACCGCAGTCGATGGCGGCGCTCCGTGACCTTTGTGGCACGGTTCCCAATCCTTTTCCGCGGATCGCGCGGAGGTTCGCGGATGGGCTGAGGCCTACTTGGAGATGCCGTACGTCGTGCCGTAGGTGTCGCGGCGCATGTAGGTCTCCTGGCTCTGCTTCATGATGAAGTTGGCCGTCTGCTTGTCACCGGAGCGGCGCGCGGTCTGCGCGTCGTCGGCGAGGTCGGACATGTTGTCGAGACGCTCCTGCTCCTGGTACATCGCGAGCGCGATCGGGCGGTTGAGACTCGCGAACGGCCCGAAATTGAGGCCCGCGTAGCGCTTCATGCCGAGGTCGGTCTTCCGGTCGGTGGTGGACAGGTCTTTCTCCTTGAACACCGGCGGACGCTTCTCGCGCACAACGTAGTCGGGGAGGCGGATGATGCCGTTGCGGGGCTTGTCCTCCTCGCGCAGGTCGGCCGGCTGGTCGACCTTCTTGGGCGCCGGTTTCGGCGGCTGGTACTTGGGCATTCCCACGGCAAGCGTGGCGGCGAGCTGGTCGGACATCTTCCGCTCCCGGGGCGCCTTCGGCGCCGGGGTCGTCGTGGCGATCTCGGGCTCGACGGGGGCCTTGTTCGGATCGATGAACACCTCGCTCGAGGCGGCGTCGGACGCCCAGAGGGCCGGCGCAAGCAGCAGCGAGGCGGTCAGGAGGAAGATGGGGCGCGGGCGAGGCATGTAAATGAGTTCAGCTTGGAGGCCGGGAGGTTCCCTGCAATCTCCGGTTCAAACCGGTCGGGCGCGACGGTCAGATGTGGTGCTCCAGCCCTTCGGCCTTGGGCGCGAGCAACTTGCCCAACACCAGGCCGGCGATGGCAAACTCGATCACGCCATAGACCGCGGTCACGAGCGGATAGCCCCAGGGGTGGTGCCACCAAATCGGGTTGGCGAGGGCGACGAAGATGGTTCCGATCAGGCCGACCGTGGCGGCCAGACTGACGCGGCTGAAATAGGTGGGACACACCGCGGCGCACCGGTTCAGCAGGCACACGAGCAGCAGCGAGACGACGAAGTAGTGGGCGAAACCCTGCGCGAACACCGCCGGCTCCATCATGGGATGGCCCTCGCGGACGTAGTTGACCTCCGCCGAGGGGCCGCGCTCCACCAGCTCGCGGAGGAGTTTCTCGTCCTTGATCTCCGGCCCGGGGATCAGGTAGGTGCCGGTCTCGGGAAAGATCTTGGCCAGCGCGGCGGCGGCGGCGGCGTTGTCGCCGACCGGAGTGAGCGTGCGGTACGGCAGGGGGCTCGTCCAGAAGAGAGCCCCGAAGATGAACATGGCGACCGCCGAGAGGGCGGGGGCGACGAGGAATTTGCGGATCATGGGGGGAGGCGCCCCGGGGTGGCGCAGGGCCGCCTCGGTTGCCGCCGGTCGGGGGAGACTTTCCCCGGTCGGGAGACGGGAGGCGGGCCGCCGGGGGCGGGGCGGCCCGGCCCAGAGTTCATGCCGCGCGGAAAATTCCGCAACCCGCAAATTCCGCGCCTGGTCAGGCCGGCGGTCGCTGGAGGGTGATCCGCTCGCGCTTCGACAGGACGAAGTAGTCGAACAGGGCGGCGCCGATGAAGATCAGCCCGGCCCCGTAGAACGCGAGGGCGAGGACGCCGACGCCGAGGAGGATGTAGTCGATGATCTTGAAGCTCCGCGGGGCCTGGAGCTCCATGCCCTCGGGCCCGTTGCTCACGACCTTCCAGCCGCGGGAGGTCAGCTCCTTGTACTTCGACTGGAAGGCGGTCTCGGACTTCTGGCGCTCGGTGAACGGGACGTTCTCCTCGACGAAGGGCGAGACCGAGGTTCGCACGCAGATCTCGGTCCACATCATCTTGGCCTCGCTGGTCTCGATGTTGCGCAGCTCGGCCCACTCCGGGTGGAGGAGGCCGGGCGCGGTGGCGTGGATCGCGGCGGTCAGCGTGCCCTGATAACCCGGCGTGTTGGCCGCGATCCAGATCGCCTTCCACTCCTCCTCGTTGGGCCACCGGACCAGCCGACGGTCGGCCAGCATCTCGCGGAGCTCGCTCTCGGTCCGGTCCATGGGGAAAAGCTGGGCCGCGGCGCCCCAAAGGGCAACGCCGATCCGCGGATCAAAGCCCGAGCATGAAGTTGAACGTGCGGTCATTCTCGCCCGGCAGGCCCTCGTGGCCGTAGTCGGGGTAGATGACCGCTTCCTTCTTCGACGTGATCTTGTTGAAGGCGGCGTACTGCGAGCTGGGCGGGCAGATCGTGTCCATCAGGCCGATGTACATGAGGACTTCCGCCTTGATGCGCGGCGCGAGATGCTGGCAGTCGATGTAGCCGAGCTTGGTGAACACCTCCTGCTCGCGGACGTGGCGCGGGTCGAACTGGCGGAACCAGGTGCGCAGCTCCTCGTAGGCGTCCTTCGCGAGGTCCATCTCCCAGACCCGGCGGTAGTCGCAGAGGAACGGGAAGATCGGGGCCGCGCGCTTGATGCGGGGCTCGAGCGCGGCGCACGCGAGCGTGAGCGCGCCACCCTGCGAGCCGCCCATCGCGCCCACCCGGTTGGCGTCGATTTCGGGAAGGCTCATCACGACCCGCGCGAGCTGCGCGGTGTCGAGGAAGATCTGCCGGAAAAGGAGCTTGCGCGGGTCGGGATCCTCGAGGCCCCGGACGATCTGGCCGCGGTAGGTCGTGCCCTTGACGCCGCCGGTGTCCTCCGAGCGGCCGCCCTGGCCGCGGCAGTCCATGGCCGCGACGCAGAAGCCCTCGCTGGTCCAGGCGAGCCGGTTGGCGAAGTCGCCGCTGCTGCCGGTGTAGCCGTGGAACTGGAGGACGGCCGGGCATTTCCCAGTCCGATGTTTCGGGCGAACGTACTTGGCGTAGACGCGGGCGCCGCCGACGCCGGTGAACCAGAGGTCGAACGCCTCGCTGTTGCGCGGGGCGATCTCCTTGGTCGGCACGAGCTCGGCCTTCGGGTCGGTGGCGTCGAGCTCCTTGAGCGCGGCCGCCCAGTACGCGTCAAAGTCCGCGGGGCGGGGATTGAGGCCTTGGTAGACCTGGAGTTCAGCGAGAGGTTTGTCGATGAGGGGCATGGGGAGATTCCGGATTTCGGATTGCGGATTCCGGATTGGAAGTCCGGCAGCGGTAGGCGCTTGGTAGCAGGATGCGCGGGAAAAAATGCCGGACGCAAGAACCCGATGTAAACGTCCGCTGAATAATTCCGGAATTCGGAATCCGGAATCCGGAATGCAGCCCCCCGGAATCACTCCCGAGATTGGGTTTGTCATAACCGGACGCCCGGCGCGTGATAAGTCCCATGAAAGTCGCCTTCCTCAGTGGCACCAGCATCGTCAATTCCACGCTGTTCGCGGCGTGGGAGGTGCGGACGATTGAGACGGCCTACGGGTCCGTCACGTACAAGACCAAGGGGGACTTCGCCCTGATCAACCGTCACGGCTACGCCTTTCCGCTGCCGCCGCACTCGATCAACTACCGCGCCAACATCCGCGCGCTCGCGGACCTCGGTTTCCAGGATGTCGTGTCGCTCAACTCGGTGGGTTCCCTGAAAAAGGACCTGCCACCCGGGACGTTTGTCTCGTGCAGCGACTACGTCGGGCTCCAGCAGGGTCCCGCGACCTTCCATGACACCGAGCTGAAGGGCGGGGCGCCCGGCATCGCGAACAACCTCATCCCGCTGCTGCTTTCGAAACTCGCCCCGGAGTTCACGATCCATCCCGGCAAGGTCTACGTGCAGATGCGCGGGCCGCGCTTTGAGACGAAGGCGGAGATCCGCGTCGTCCAGCACTGGGGCGACGTGATCGGCATGACCGCCGCGCACGAGGCGGACCTCTGCACCGAGGCCGGGCTGCGCTACAACAGCCTCGCGCTGATCGACAACTACGCGAACGGCCTCGAGGGCACCGAGATCGACTTCGCGAAGTTCAAGGAGCTCGTGAAGGACAACCAGGCCCGGGTGAACCGGCTCTTCACCCGCATGCTGGAAATCCTGGCCTAGTCGCCGCGGTTCGACGGAGACCCGGCGCCTCCGCGGATGACGCGGATGAACGCGAATGGGATCGGCATATCCGCGGCCATCCGCGCCATCCGCGGAAAGTCTTTGCCTTCCCAACCTTCGTGAACTTCGTGATGGAACAGCATTCATCATGAAAATCGGCGTACTCGGTCTCGGCATCATTGGCGCGGTGTGGGCGCGGCATTATCACGCGGCGGGCGTGCTCGCCGGCGCGTGGAACCGCACTCCGCAGCCGGGCTTTCCGCAGTGGCAGGCCACGCCGGAGGCAGTGGCGGCCGCGGCGGACGTGATCCAGATCGTCGTGGCGGACCCGCCGGCGGTGGAGGGCGTGCTCGCGCGCATCCTGCCGGCGCTCGGCCCGGGGAAGGTGGTTGTGCAGTCGAGCACGATCGACGCCGAGAGCAGCGCCCGTTTCGCCGCGCAGGTCGCGGCGCGCGGCGCGCGCTACCTCGCCGCGCCGTTCACGGGCAGCAAGCCCGCGGCGGAGCAGCGCCAGACCATCTTCTATCTCGGCGGCGACGCCGGGCTCGTGACGGAGCTGGAGCCACTCCTGTCGCTGGTCTCGGCGCACCGTTTCCTGATCGGCACGAACGAGCAGGCCTGCACGCTGAAGCTCGCGATGAATCTCAACCTCGCGGCGCAGATGCAGGCGCTGAGCGAGGCGCTGGTGCTGTGCCGCCGCGCCGGCGTGACGGACGAGGTGTTCTTCGCCGCCATGGGCAAGAACGCCGGTTACTCCGGGCTCACGAAACTGAAGGAGCCCAAGCTCCGCGCCGGTGATTTCGCGCCGCAGTTCTCGGTGAAGCACATGCACAAGGACATGCGCCTCGCGTCGAAGACCGCCGCCTGCGACGACTTTCCCGTCCTCGACGCCGTGCGCGAGGCGCTGAAGACCGCCGAGGCCCGCGGGCTGGGGGATGAGGATTTTTCGGCGCTGATCAAGCTGCTGGATGGAAGCTGAGGGGACTAAGTTCCAAATGCCAAACCGCCAAAGGCCAAAGAAGAGTGAGCGGTAGATGGTGTCCCTCGGGTAAAGCGCTCCTGCTTTCGTCCCCTCATCGCCGGCTACGCCTTATTTGGCGTTTGGCGGTTTGGCATTTGGCGTTTCGAAACCAGAGAGACATTCCGCCCCGGGCCCGTCATCTCACCGCCGCAGATTGACGCCGGGCCCAGGGGCGCCATCTTGGCTCCGCATGAGCGATTTTCTGCAGGAAGCGCAGGTGACCGCGGCGAAACAGGCGCTGGGCCGGCTCCGGGCCGGGATGCAGGCGTCGATCAAGGGCAAGGATGAGGTCATCGACCAGGTGCTGGTCTGCCTCGTGGCCGGCGGCCACCTGCTCATCGAGGACCTGCCCGGTGTCGGCAAGACCACGCTCGCCTACGCGCTCGCGCGGTCGATGGATTGTCCGTTCTCCCGCATCCAGTTCACCAGCGACCTGCTGCCGGGCGACGTGACCGGCGTCGCCATCTACGACGAGACCGCGAAGGAGTTCGTCTTCAAGAAGGGCCCGGTGTTCGCCAGCGTCGTCCTCGCCGACGAGATCAACCGCGCGACGCCGAAGACGCAGTCCGCCCTGCTCGAGGTCATGGATCGCGCGCGCGTCACGGTCGACGGCGTGGCCCATCCGGTCGGCGCGCCATTCATGGTGTTCGCGACCCAGAACCCGGTCGATTACGAGGGGACCTTCCCGCTGCCGGAGAGCCAGATGGACCGTTTCCTGATGCGCCTTCAAATGGGCTACCCGCAGCCGGAGGACGAGCTGGAGATCCTGCGGATTGCGCGGATGAGCTACGACGCGATTGCCGCCAAGGCGGTGGTGACCCGCGACGAGGTGACGGGCCTGCAGGCGCTGGCGACCCAGGTGTACGTCGAGGACAGCGTGCTGGATTACCTGCTGCGCATCGTGACCGCCACCCGGTCTGAGGCCGAGTTCAAGGCCGGGGTGAGCGTGCGCGGCGGCTTGGCGCTGCGGGCAGCCGCCCAGGCCCGCGCGCTGCTGAACGGCCGGGACTTTGTCCTGCCGGAGGACGTGTCGGAGCTGGTGTGCCCGATCCTCGCCCACCGCCTGGCGCTGACCCGGCAGACCAGCGACGCCCTGGAGGAGCGCCGACTCGTGGTCGGAATCCTGCGGAGAATATTGGCCGCGGTGCCGGGGCCGAGCTGAGTCTTTTTTGAAACGCCAAATTCCAGGGGCCAAACGCCAAACCAGTCTCAGCGCAGCCATGTCGAAGCCAGCAGCTGAACTCCCATTGTGACACCTGCTGAGTTGCACCCATTCTCTTGGCGTTTGGCCTCTGGCGTTTGGCGTTTTTTCGAGCAGGGCATCGGCAATTCCAAAGCGGAGAAATCCCGCCCCCATGACTCCTTCCAGCTCTAGTCCCGCCCGCCTCGGGATCTGGAATCGCCTGCTCTGGACGCTGGTTTTCCCGCGCAGGCACCAAAAGATTGTGCCGACGGTGTCCGGCACGCTGCTAATCAGCGTGGCGCTGGGCATCGGCACGGCGGCGTACAACTCGGCGAACAACATCCTGTTCATCACCCTGGCGGTGCTGCTGGCCTGCCTGGTCCTCAGCGGCGTGCTCTCGTGGCTCAACCTCCGCGGCGTTGACTGGCATCTCGAGGTCAAGCCGCCGCTGCGCGTGGGCCATGTGGCGGTGGTGGCGGTTGAACTCCGGAACCACAAGGCCTTCCTGCCGACCTACGGCCTGTGGTTCGACGTCGAGGCCAAGCCGGAGTCGGACGGCCCGCCCGCGGTGGTCGAGTCGACCATCACCGGGAAGGGCATCGACGTCCGCGCGGCGCTGGCGAAGGCGGAGGCGGTGGATGCGCGCGGGCAGCTGGTGCTGCGGGAGCGGCTGGACCCACGCGGTGAGGCGCGGCTCGACTGGACCTTTCAGCCGGCCCGGCGCGGGCGCCTGCTCGTCGAGCTGGTCGGCGTCGGGTCGCTGTTCCCGTTCGGATTCCTGCGCAAGACCTTCCGCACCGAGCAGCGGGCGGCTCGCCTCGTCTGGCCGGCAGCCGTCGAGTATCGGCGGCATGCGGCGGCCTCGGAGCGCCTGCCGGCCGGGAGCGAGCGCTCGCCGCAGGCCGGCAGTGGCGGCGACCTGTGGGCCCTGCGCCGCTATGCGCCGGGCGACTCCCACCGGCTGATCCACTGGAAGGCGAGCGCCCGGTCGCAGACCCTGCTGGTGCGGCAGTTTGCGGCGGAGAGCACCACCGGCTTCGCGTTGTGGCTGGATACCAGCGCGGCCGTGTGGACGCGGCCGGAGCAGTTCGAGCTGCTCGTGAGCCTGGTCGCGACCCTCGCGGAGGACCTCTTCCGCCTCGGCCAGCTGGAGTCGGCCCGGATCGATGACGAGCCCCCGCAGCCGATGCGCCGCGTGCGGGACCTGGAGCAGTTTCTCGACCGGCTGGCGGTCGTGCAACCGAGAGCGGATCAACCGGCGGGCGGCGGAAGCTCCGCGCGCCTGCGCAACGTGCTGACCTTCGCGCCCGACGGGGCGCGCGGCGTCATCGCCACCGTCAATGGAGAAAAGGCGGCCTCAGCTTAGCCTCGACGAGCTGCACCAGCTCAAGTGGCTGCTCGGCGGCGGGCTCGTCCTGCTGTCGGTCGCCACCGTGTTCTACCTCGACGTCGACGCGTGGACCCTGATGGCGTTGACCGCCGCCGGGGTGCTGGCCGTGCTGGCGCGACCCGAGTGGCCGGCCCGGGTCCCGGTCACGGTGCACCGGCTCGCGTTTCCCGCGATCGTCGCGCTGTTCGTCGGCGACCTCTGGCGCACCGGCGAGATCCTGCCGGCCATCGTGCGCCTCGACATCCTGCTGCTGCTGTACCGCGGCACGAGCTACCGGAAGAAACGCGACGACCTGCAGGTGATCCTGCTCGGGCTCTTCCTGATCGTGGTGGCGGGCGTGCTGACCGTGTCCCTGGTGTTCGCCGCGCAACTGGTCCTGTTCACGGCGTGGGCGCTGGCCTTCCTGCTGGTGATCACCCTGGCGGAGGCGGCCGCTCCGCCCGCCCCGGCCGCGGCGCCGGAGCCGACCGGACCGCCGGCGTGGACGCACATCCGCTGGGGCCAGCTCGCGCGGCGGGTGCGGGCCGTGACCGACTGGCGCGTGGTGACGCTGGGCGCCGGCCTGTTTGCCGGGGTGGTCGTGATCTCGGCCGCGCTCTTCCTCGCGATCCCGCGCTTTCAGCTCGAGAACAGCCTGTTCCTGGAGCGCTTCGTGACGAAGAAGGCGCGCTCGGGCTTCAACGAGACCATCCGGTTCGGCGAGGTCACGGAGATCCTTCAGGACGACAGCGTCGCGGCGAACATCGACGTGACCGACCGCACCCAGATCCCGGCGACGCCGTACTGGCGGATGCTGGTGCTCGACGAGTACAAGGACGGCACGTTCAGGCTCTCGGCGCGCCTGCGGCGGTCGGCATTCGGCAACGAGCGGACCGGCGCGATCGTGCGCGGCTCGCAGCGCCCCCGCCTGCGGCTGCCGGTCTGGACCTTCTACCTGGAGTCGGGGATCAGCCGGTATCTCCCGCTGCTCGGGCCGTTCGAACAGCTCCGCTTCACGACCCTCCAGAACTATCGCGCCAGCGCGATCGCGGGACTCGTCGCGCTGCGGGACGAGCCGGTGACCATGACCGCCTATCGGGTCGAGGGCATGCTGACGGGTGACACGATGCCGGACCCGGCCTTCGCCGAATTGGCGGCGAAACCGCGGACGCCGGGACCGCTCGAGTCGGACGAGCTGTTCCGCAAGGTGAGCGTGGGTGAGGCGGACCGCGCGGTGCTGCGGCAGGCGGTGGCGGAGATCACCGGTGGCGCCGCGCTGCCGGCGGCGGAGTTCGCCTCCCGGGCGAGCCGGTGGCTCGGGCGGCGGCACCCTTACTCGCTGCGGCCGGCGATCCCGGCCGGCGCGGGCGACCCGATCGTGCGCTGGATGAAGGCGGGCGGTGGCGGCAACTGCGAGCTGTTCGCCGGTTCGTTCGTGCTGCTGGCGCGGACCGCGGGCTTCTCGACGCGGGTGGTGACCGGCTTCAAGGGCGGCACCTGGAACGGGTACTCCAACAATTTCACGCTGCGGAACAACGACGCCCACGCCTGGTGCGAACTCTTCGATCCGGCGGGCGGCCTGTGGCGGCGGGTGGATCCCACCGTCGGCCCGGCCGAGGCGCAGGAAGAGGGGCGCGGCGAGGCGGCCCTGGCGCGGCGGACGGACACGAGCTGGTCGGCGCGTTTCGACAGCCTCCGGGTCTTCTGGTACCGGCGCATCGTGAACTTCGACCAGCGCGCGCAGGTCGAGACCCTGAAGGCGATCAAGGACGCCACCGAGGACTCCGGCCGGAAACTGCGCGAGCGGCTGGCCGAATTCCTGCGCGGATTCCGGGAGTGGCTGGCGCAGCCCTGGGACGTGCGCCGCATCGCGCGGATCCTGGCCGTGGTGACGGGGGCGGGTGCGCTGGTCTGGGGCTGGCGCGAATACGTGGGACCCTGGTGGCGCTTCGGCCGGCGGCCCGGCCGCGTCGGCAAGTCGGACCCGGTCCGGCGCGAGGCGTCGCGCTGGCTCGGCAAGTTCGCCGCGCTTGGCGAACCGCGGATGGAGGAGCAGGCGATTCATGACGAACTGCTGCGCCTGCGCTTCGGGCCGCGGGAGACCTGGACCGAGCCGGAGACGGTGTTCCGCCGGGCGCGCCGGGAGTGGCGCGAGGCGCGGCGGCGGCGCTCGGCCGGGACGCCGCAGGCTACCCCCGAAGCGTGACAGCCACGGCCGGCTACTCGGACTTGGCCGGGGCCACGAAGGCCGACGGGTGGGCCTGCTTGTCGAAGTACCGCTTGAGAATCGTGGCGGCGATGGGCGCGGCGTAGCGGCCGCCGCCGTACTCCTCGTTCGGGGTGTCGCCCTCGATCGCGACGGCCACGGCGATCTGCGGATTATCGAGCGGGGCGAAGGCGATGAACCAGGCGACGTTCTTGCTGCCGGGAATCTGGGCCGTGCCGGTCTTGCCGCCGTAGCGGATCCCCGGGATCTGGTAGTCGGGCAGGGCGAGGGTCTTCGCGGCGGTGCCATGGGTGACGCAGCCTTCCATGCCGGCGAGAAGCGCCTCGCGCTGCTTGGGGGTGAGGCCGATCGGCTCGGTGTGCTGGACCGGCGCATCCTCCCGGTGGAGCAGCGTCGGCTTGGTGTAGGTCTCATTGCGGGCGACCGAGGCGACGAAGCAGGCCATGTCGAGGGGCGTGACGAGCACGTCGCCCTGACCGATGGCCATGTTGGCGGTATCGCCCGGATACCACTTTTCGCCGCGGACCTTCTGCTTGTAGGCGGCGTCGGGGATGACCATGCGGCCGGTCTCGTGCGGCAGCTCGATCCCGGTCTTCTGGTCGAGATGGAAGCGGCGCGCCTCGGCGGCGATGACCTCGGGCCCGCGGGTCGCGGAGGTGCGCCAGCCGGCCTCGTAGAAATAGATGTCGCAGCTGTCGGCGATGGCCTCGGGCAGGAGCACCTCGCCGTGGTGGCCCTTGCCGTTGTAGCAGACGAAGTCGCGGTTGAACTTGTGGAGCCGGCCGTCGCAGTCGACGATGGGCACGTCGGGATCCACCGCGCCGGCCCGCATCGCGGCGATCGAGGTGAGGATCTTGAAGGTGGAGCCGGGCGGGTAGGCGCTGCTGATCGCGCGGTTGGCCCAGGCCTTGCGCGCCTCGATGTCGGCGATCGTCTCGTGATTGGGCCGCGGCGTGAAGCGCGTGAGGTCGTAGTCGGGCTTGCTGGCCATCACGAGCACCTCGCCGGTCTTCACGTCGAGCGCGACCGCGGAGCCGATCATGTCGTCGCCCGCGATCTTCTCGATGGCGTCCTCGGCGGCGCGCTGGAGGTCGATGTCGATGGAGGTGGTGAGGTTCTTGCCCTGCACGGGCAGGCGCTTCTCGAGCGGGGGGTTGATCTTGTAGCCGGCGGGGCTGACCCGGAAGATCGAGCCGCCGGCCTCGCCCTGGAGGCGCGTGTCGAAGACCTTTTCCAGCCCGTCGCGGCCGATGGTGCCCTTCATCTTGAACGTCTTCAGGTCCTCGC
>CAZUQB010000044.1:0-4054 GCA_964622405.1 uncultured Opitutaceae bacterium
CGCGGCACGCCGATGCGATAGGTGCGCGTGGCCCCGGTGAAATGTCCGATCACCGCGTAATGAGAGGTCTCCGCGTCGTCCGTGCGCAGGTAGGCGATCACGCCCGCGTCGGCGTCCTGGCACGAGATCCAGCGGAAGCCGCGCGGGTTGAAGTCGTTCCCGCCCAGCACCGGGTCGCCCGCATAGAGGCGGTTGAGGTCGCGGACCAGCAACCGGAGGCCCTCGTGGTCCGGGTACTGGCAGAGGTGCCAGTCGAGGCTCGCATCGTGGTTCCACTCCCGCGACTGGCCGAACTCGCCGCCCATGAAAAGCAGCTTCTTGCCCGGCCACATCCAGAGGTGGGCCAGCAGCGCGCGCAGGTTCGCGGCCTTTTCCGCGATGTGCCACGCGCCCATCTTGTAGAGCAGCGAGCCTTTCCCGTGGACCACCTCGTCGTGCGAGAAGACCGTCACGAACTGCTCCGCGTACTGGTACAGCATGCCGAAGGTCAGGTCGTTCTGGTGCCACTTCCGGTAGACCGATTCCTTGCCGAAGTACCGGAGCGTGTCGTGCATCCAGCCCATGTTCCACTTGTAGTCGAAGCCGAGGCCGCCCTCGCCCGTGGGCTTCGTGACGCCGGGGAACGACGTGCTCTCCTCGGCGATCATCAGCGCGCCCGGGTGGTACCGGTGCACCAGGTCATTCACCTGCCGGAGGAAGTCGATCGCCTCGAGATTCTCCCGGCCGCCGTGCCGGTTCGGGATCCACTGGCCCTCGGCGCGCGAATAGTCGAGGTACAGCATCGAGGCGACCGCGTCGACCCGCAGGCCGTCAATATGGTAGCGCTCGAGCCACGCCAGGGCGTTCGCGAGGAGGAAGCAGCGCACCTCGTTGCGGCCGTAGTTGAAGATCAGCGTGCCCCAGTCCATGTGCGCCCCGAGCCGCGGGTCCGCATGCTCGTAGAGGTGCGTGCCGTCGAACTCGGCCAGCGCGAAGCTGTCGCGCGGGAAGTGCGCCGGCACCCAGTCGAGGATCACGCCGATGCCGCGCTGGTGCAGGTAGTCCACCAGCCAGGCGAAATCCGCAGGGCGCCCGAAGCGATGGGTGGGCGCGAAGAAGCCCGTGACCTGGTAGCCCCAGGAGCCGTCGAACGGATGCTCCGCCAGCGGCAGGAATTCCACGTGGGTGAAGCCCATCTCGGTCACGTAGTCCGCCAGCAGCGGGCCCGCCTCCCGGTAGCTCAGCGGCCGGTGCGCGTCCTCGGGCTTGCGCCGCCAGGAACCCAGGTGGACCTCGTAGATCGAGACCGGGCGGTCCGGCCGGGCCGCCGCGGCCCGCCGCTGCTCCATCCACTTGTCGTCGTGCCAGGCGAAGTTCCGCGTCTCGCACACGACCGAGGCGTTGTTCGGCGGCGCCTCGAAATAGGTTCCGTACGGGTCGCTCTTCAGCCGCACGTGGCCCGCCTGGTCCCGGATCGCGTACTTGTAGAGCTCGCCCTCGCCCAGCCCGGGCACGAACAGCTCCCAGACGCCCGAGACCCCGAGCGATCGCATCGGGTGGTAGCGGGTGTCCCAGTGGTTGAAATTCCCGACCAGCGAGACCTGCCGGGCCGCCGGGGCCCAGACGGCAAACGACACGCCCGGCACGCCCTCAATCACCCGGGGATGCGCCCCGAGCTTGTCGTAGACCCGGTGCTCGGTGCCTTCGTTGAAGAGGTAGAGGTCCTGCGGTCCCAGCGTCGGGAGGAACGCATAGGGATCGAAGAACTGGTGCAGCTCGCCGCTGGGCCGCGTGACCCGGAGCTGGTAGCGGAACACCTTCGGGCGCTTCGGGATGAAAACCTCGAAGAACCCCTCGTCCGCCAGCCGCTTCATCGGCCAGCCGTCACCGGTCGCCGGATCCACCACGGCGCATTCCGCGGCATCGCGGAGAAAGGCCCGCACCACGACGCCCGCGCTCCGGCCCCGCTGGTGGGGATGCATCCCCAGCAGCGAGTGCGGCGACGCATGGGTCGCCTGCAGCAGGGCGTGGAGTTCGGGCTTGGCGAGGATCACGCGGGAGTTCAGGCCATCGTGCCGCGCCCGGCCGGGCCGGTCTAGCCCGTATTTTTCAGCCCGCCGCTGATCCCGTTGATCGTCAACTCGACCACGCCGCGCACCGCCTCGGCCTCCTCGGCCGAAAGCGCGGGCTGGGCCCGGAGGCGGCGGAGCATCTCCACCTGGAGGTAGTTCAGCGGGTCAATGTACGGATTCCGCAGCTCCACCGACCGGCGCAGGACCGGCTCGCCGGCGAGAAGCTGGCGCTGGCCGGTCACCGCGAGGATCGCCGCCTCTGTCCGGGCGAACTCGTGCGCGATGATGCCGCCGACCCGGCGCCGGACCTTCGGGTCCTCCACCAGGCCGGCATACAGCGAGGCAATGCCCATGTCCGCCTTCCGCATGGTGAGCTGCGCATTGTCGATCAGGGTCTGGAAGAACGGCCAGCCCGAGTGCATCGCCCGCAGCAGGCGGCGACCCTTGGCGCCGCGGCGCAGGACGGCCTCCAGCGCGGTGCCCAAGCCGTACCAGCCGGGAAAATTGAACCGGCTCTGCATCCAGGAGAACACCCACGGGATCGCCCGGAGGTCCGCCACGCTCTGCGTCGCCCGCCGGTAGGTCGGCCGCGATCCCAGCTTGAGGTTGCTGATCTCGTCGATCGGCGTCGCCTGGCGCCAGAACACCAGAAAATCCGGGTCGTCATGCACCAGCGCGCGATAGGCCGCATTGCCCGCCGCGCTCATCACGGCCATCGCCTCGCGCCAGTCCGCCGGGATCATGGCCGCCGTCTCCGCCGCCTGCGTGCCGAGCAGCACGCCGTACGCCATCTGCTCCAGGATCCGGTGCGCCAGGTCCGGATCGTGGTACCGGGTCGACAGCACCTCGCCCTGCTCCGTGACCCGGATGCCGCCGTCGCGCAGCCCGGCCGGCTGGGCCAGGATCGCCTTCGCCGCGGGTCCGCCGCCGCGCGCGATGCTGCCGCCTCGCCCGTGGAACAGCGTGAGCCTCACGCCGTGCGCCGCGGCCACCTGCGCGATCTTCTCCTGCGCCTCGTAAAGGGCCCAGTTCGCCGTCAGGTAGCCGCAGTCCTTGTTCGAGTCGGAATAGCCCAGCATCACGTGCTGGTGGGCCGGCGCCGCCCGGTTCGGGAGCGTGAACAGCGCCTGCAGGACCGCCGGCACCCGCTCCAGGTCCTCGAGCGTCTCGAACAGCGGCGCGACCGGCAGCGCCGCGCCCGCGAGTTTCTGCAGCAGCTCGACCTCGAGCACGTCGGAGACGCCGTTCGTCATGCTGATGACGTAGAGTCCCATCGCCTCGGGCCCGAGGGTCGAGGCGGCGCGGGCGGCCACCACGAGCGGATCCAGCACGTGGCGGGCGGCCGGCGTCAGTTTTGCGATCGCGGCGGGCGACCACGCGGTCTGGTCGGCGAGCGCGCCGAGCAGGAGCTTGATCTTCTCGGACTCTTCGAGCCGCGGGTAAAACGGCTGGCCGAGGAGTTCGGCCACCGCCGCCTCGTGCTGCGACGAGTGCTGGCGCAGGTCGAGCCGCGCGGTGTGCAGGCCGAAGCAATCCAGCTGGTCGCGCATGGTCCGCAGCTCGCCGCCGGTCAGAAGTGCCCCCTTACCGGCCGAGAGGCTCGCCCGGATGGTCTCGAGCGTCTCCTCCACGGTCCGCCGGTCCAGACAGGCGCCCACCGTCTCCTCGGCCGTGAGCAGCGCGCCGTCGCGCACCTCGCCCACCGCCTTCGCCAGCCGCTCCCGGAGCACGCCGAGCAGCAGACGATAGGGCTCGTGCGGGTACCGCCGTCCCAGCTCCTCCAGGTGCGCGGAAAGGTGGAGGTTCTGCCCGAGTTCCTGCCGCAGCGCGGGCACGACCGAGTCACGCCGGTCGCTGACGGTAAGCGTGCGCGCCAGGCCGCGGGCCGCGAGCCGCAGCTTCTCAATGGCCAGGCGACGGTGCAGCAGCAGCACCTCCGCCGTGATCGGGCCGGTGACATTCGGGTTGCCGTCGCGGTCGCCCCCGATCCACGAGCCGAACGA
>CAZUQB010000044.1:4154-12369 GCA_964622405.1 uncultured Opitutaceae bacterium
TCGGTCGGATGGGCCGTGAAGACCAGCTCGATGTTCAGCCGGTCGACGATGGCCTGCATGCCAGCCGGCGGGACGCCGCGGGCCTTGAGCTCGCTGACGGCGGCTTCGATCGACTCGCGGCGCGGCGGCCCGGGCGGCTCGGCGAAGTCACGGGCGCGGCGCCGGCGCAGGAGGTCCACCCGGAAATTCTCCTCCGCCAGGTTCACCAGCTCGAAATACAAGGTGAAGGCCATCGCCTGGTTGAGCGCGGCAGCGGGCGCGAGGCGGGCCACGGCCGCCCCCAGCTGGCGCTCGGCGGCGGCGTCGCCGGCCCGGCGCGCCTTCGCCAGGCGGCGCAGGCGCTCGACCGTCTCGAACGTCTCCTGGCCCTCGACCCGGGTGATCACCCGGCCCAGCGCCCGGCCCAGTTCGCGGACGTCGTGCGACAGCCGGCCGATTTCCCGGATCGCAGTGGAACGACGTGCGGAGGATTGGGTCATTGCGCCGCGCGCACCATGACTCGCCCACCCCTGCGGCAAAAGCCAAAAACACCCGTAAGCCACGGTCTGCGCCGAAGCTTGCTAGCGCGCGCGGCGAACCCTTTGCTCCGGCCGTGATTTGTCGCTTGCGTTTTCTCCTCCTCGTCGCCGCCCTGGGCGCCACTGCCGTCACCGGCGCGGGCGCGCCAGCCCAGCCCGTGTTCACGAGCGAGGAACCCACCTATTTCGACGGTCGGACCAAGGAGGCCGTTGGGATCGGGCACGCCCAGCTCGCCTACGGCGACCTGATCGTCACCGCCGACGAGATCCGCTATCGCACCGATGTCCGCGTGGTGGTGGCCCGGGGCCACGCCACGTTGACCCGCGGGGCCCGCCGCCTGCTCGCGGACCGGATCACCTACCACCTCGACGAGGGCACGTATGAGGTCGAGAACCTCCGCATGGGCGAGTATCCGGTCTACCTGACCGGCACAAGCGCCACCGGCGACCGGACGACGCTGACCGTGAACAACGCCGAGGCCACGGTCCAGGAGCCCGGCCCCTTCATTCCGACGCTGCACGCCGACCGCCTGATCTACACACCCGGCCAGCGCCTCCGCGCCGAGAGCGCGAAGGTGGGCGTCGGCGACGTCCGCCCCGTGATCTTCGGCCAGTTCCAGCAGAACCTGAAGGAGCCGCTCATCTCGTACGTGTCACTGACCGGCGGCTATCGTTCCTCGCTCGGCGTGATCCTCGACGCGGGCCTCCACCTGCCGGTGCAGCCGGGGCTCAAGCTCGGCGGCGATGTCGGATTCTACAGCCACCGCGGCGTCATGGTCGGGCCCTCGGGCACCTACGAAGGGACCGACTCGGAAAGCCAGATTCGCGGGTTCTTCAAATCCGGCTTCATCCAGGACCATGGCAACCGCCTGACCGACGTGCTGGGGCGCCCGGTGCCGGCGAACCGCGGGTTCATCACGTGGGAGCACCGGCAGCTCATTACGCCCGACCTGACGCTCACCGGGCAGCTCAACTACTGGAAGGACTCCGAAATCATCCGCGACTTCCGGCCCGATGCCTTCTTCCCGGTGCAGCAGCCGGACACGTTTCTCGAGTCGGTCTATGCCGGGGACAACTTTCTCGTCTCCCTCTTCGCACGCTTCCAGCCCAACTCGTTCCAGTCCGTGCAGGAGCGCTTGCCCGAGCTGCGCTTTGACCTGTTGCCGATCACGCTCGGGCCCGGCATTACGGAGCGCTTCAACGCCAGCGTGGCCATCTTGCGCAACGACCCGGCCGGGGCCGCCAGCGGACCGACCAGCCGGCGGTTCGACGCCTACTACGGCCTGAGCCGGACCTTCGCGCCGAACAACTGGTTTACCTTCACGCCGGTCGCGGGCGGCCGGCTCACCTATTACGATCAGGCGACCGGCGGGCGCAGCACGTACACGCGCGCCCTGGGCGAGGTCGGTTTCGACGCGGCTGTGCGGGCCAGCGCGGTCTACGACTACAAGAACCCGGCCTGGCACATCGACGGACTTCGTCACCTCGTCACGCCGCGCCTCAGCTATCGCTACATCCCGCAGGCCGACAAGGGCACCCCGTACATCCCGCCGGTCGACACCCAGACCTTCAGCACCTACCTCCAGCCCCTCGGCCTGGGCGCGCTCCGCAATATCGACCAGCTCCAGCGGACCAACACGCTGCGCGTCGGCTTGGACAACACGCTGCAGACCCGCGACGACGAGTACGGCTCGCGGGACCTGATGATCCTCAATTTCGCCGCCGACTTCCGCTACGACCGCAAGCCGGCGGACCGCGAGCTGTCCGAGATCCACACCGAGCTGGCGCTGATGCCGGCCCGTTGGATGCAGCTCGACGCCTACACGAGCTTTGCCCCGCAGACCTTCAAGCTGCGCGAGTTCAACACGGGGCTGACGATCCACGACGGCGAGGCTTGGTCGGCGCGGGTCGGCAGCAACTTCCTGCGGCACGAGGTCGACAATTACCAACTCGACGCCGTCGCCCGCCTGAACGAGGTGTACGACGCCGTGGTGCGGCTCCAGTACGACATCCGCAAGCACCGCTTCAACGAGCAGGCCTACGGCTTCCGACAGAAGATCTCCAACGTGTGGCTCGCCGAGTACACGTTCACGCTTTACGACGGCCCGCGGCGCGAAAGCCGCGTCGGCTTCAACGTGCGCGTGACGGCGCTGGCGTTCTGACGCCATGAGCGTCGTCGGCAGCCAGCAGCAGGTCTTCCTCGGCCTGCTGCGCCAGCTCCGCCCGCACTGGCGCAGCGAAGCCGCCCTGCCGGCCCGCATCCAGCGCCTGCTGGCCGCCGACCGTCGGTTCGGTTCCCGCGACCGCCGGCTCTATCGCGAGCTGATCTATACGGCGCTGCGCTATCTTCCGTGGATCGAGGCCGACCTCGCGACGGATCCCGCCCGTGTCGTGAAGATCGTCGCCTGGCTCGCGGCCGAGACTCGCGAGACCCGGCCGTTCCGGGCGGAGACTTGCGGCAACTGGGTGGGTCTTCCTTCGCTGGCCACGCGGGCCGACTTCCTCGGGAAATCCGCTTCCGACCTGCTGCCCGGCTGGTTTCGGGAGCATTGTCCGGAAGTGTTCGCGCCCGTGGAGCTTGAGGCGCAGTTGGCTCGCGCGCCGCTGTGGATCCGGCTCCAGACGGCCGATCCGTCCAAGGTAACGCGGGAGTTCGCCGCGCGGGAATGGCGCTCCCAGGCCGCAACGGAGCTACCTTCGGCGTGGAAAATCATGGCAGAGGTCGATCTTGCCAAGAGCGAGGCCTACCAGCGCGGCTACATCGAAATTCAGGACCTTGGCTCCCAGATGGTCCTCGAGAGCCTCGCCATCGCGCCCGGCGAGCACTGGCTCGACGCCTGCGCTGGCGCCGGCGGAAAGACCCTCCAACTCAGCCAGCGGGTCGGGCCCGCGGGAAGGGTCGACGCCCACGACATCCGGTCCGAGGCCCTCGACGAACTGCTGGCCCGGGCGGAGCGCGCCGGCGCCACCAACATCCGGATCACGTCCCAACCCGCGGCCGCCGCCTATGCCGGAGTCCTCGTCGACGCACCGTGCAGCGGATCGGGCACCTGGCGACGGTCGCCGCACCTGAAGTGGACGACCACGCCCCAGACCATCACGGACCGGGCCGCCCTGCAGCTCAACCTGCTCCAGCGCTTCGCCACCTGCGTCCAGCCCGGCGGCCGCCTGGTCTATGCCACCTGCTCCCTGAGCCGGCACGAGAACGCCGCGGTGGTGCGAGCCTTCCTCGACCGCCACGACGCCTTCGCCGCCGAGCCTCCGGCCCGGACATTTGGTTTCACCGCCTCACCGGAGGGCCTCACGATCCTGCCCGCCCGGCACGACACGGACGGGTTCTTCGTTGCCTGCCTCCGAAAGCGCTAGGGGCGCCATCCGGCGGATGGCGCGTCGCACGACGCAGGTCGAAAGTCGAAGGTCACCGTCCAGCGGGAAGGCCGCGGTTTCGACCTGCGATCTGCGATTTGGGACCTGCGACGCTCCCCACCCACGCGTCGGCTCTGCCAAGAACGAATCCTGTCACCTGCGACCTGCTACCTTTCACCTCCCGGCGGCTCAGCCGCCGGGACCGGGATTTCCCTTGCCGCGCCCGCCACCGCGCCAACCATCAGGCCGTGGTTCCCGATACCGACTACCGCATCAAGCTGCAGGTCTTTGAAGGCCCGCTGGATCTCCTCCTCTTTCTCATCCGGAAGAGCGAGCTGGACATCTACGACATCCCGATCGAGTCGGTCACTCGCCAGTACATCGACGCCCTGCACGCGATGCAGCAGCTCGACCTCGATGTCGCGGGGGAGTTTTTCGTGATGGCGGCCACGCTCATGGAGATCAAGAGCCGCATGCTCCTGCCGAAGGGCCAGCACGCCGTCGACCCGAACGCCGACGAGGAGGAGCTCGATCCGCGCTGGGAGCTGGTCCACCAGCTGCTCCAGTACAAGAAATTCAAGGAGGCGGCAGCCAAGCTCAATGAGCTCGTCACCAACCGCCAGGATCTCATGGAGCGCTACGTCTCGGCGCTGTCGGCTGACACGCTCGAGCGCCCGCTCAAGGGCGTCGACCGCATCGAGCTGTGGAACGCGTTCAACATCGTGCTGCGCCGGCTCGCGGAGAAGCTCGTCGTCGGCGAGATCCACGACGAGCAGGTGACGGTCTCGGACCAGATGGAATTCCTGCTCGAACGCCTCCGCACGGCGAAGTCCTTCCGTTTCACCGAGCTTTTTCCCGGCAAGGTCTCCCTCCGGAAGCTCGTCGCCACGTTTCTGGCGATGCTCGAGCTCACACGCCTCAAGCACCTGCGGCTGCGCCAGGACGAGGCGTTCACCGACATCTTCTGTGACGCCGTCACGCCGGAAATCCCACTTGAAACCGCGGCAAACCCCAGCACGGTGACCGCGTGAGTCCGAAAAAGAAAAAACGTCCCGCCCGCGCGGCCGGCCTGCTGGGCCTCGGCCTGGACAACGCCGACGGCCACAAGCGGCTGACGACCGGCGAGAAGTTCGCGATCGTCGGCGGCTCGGAGGAGACCCACGGCCGAATGACCGAGACCGTGATCAAGACCTTCGAGGAACTGAAGCAGCGCGGCAAACAGCTCGAGGAAGTCGAACCGAAGGAGCTGGCCGAGATCGTGAATCGGGCCACGCCTCGCTAGTTTTCCGCTGACACGTTTGCTTCTTGGCCAATTTCAAATCATCTGCATTCTCACCGAACGAATCCACCCATGTCTGAAAAGATTGCCAACCTGACCACCGATACCTTCAAGGCGGCCGTGACGTCCTCGGCGACTCCGGTCCTCGTCGATTTCTGGGCCCCGTGGTGCGGACCCTGCAAAGCGATCGCTCCGATTCTGGAGGAGCTCGCCACCGAACTCGACGGCAAGCTGAAGATCGCGAAGGTGAACATCGACGAGAACGATGGCGTGGCGGTCGAGTATGGCATTCGCGCGATCCCGACGATGCTCCTGTTCAAGGGTGGCCAGGTCGCCGAGCAGATTGTCGGCATGATGCCGAAGGCTGCGCTCAAGACCAAGATCTCCGCCCATCTTTGACGCTGCGCGCATTCGCGCGGCTTAGATTCCGAGGCCCGCCCCACGGCGGGCCTTTTTGTTGGCCGGCCCAGTCGGGAAAGCTCAAATCGCCGGTCAGTTGAGGACCAGTCCGAGCGTCAGCAACACCGCATACAGCGCGAGCAGCTTTCCCGTGTCGCCCAGCAGCCGAATTTGCGCCGCCGGCTCCACCTCTGCCCGGAGGCGACGAAAATGCTGCCAAGCCATCGGCAGCAATCCGAGCGGAACCAGCCTCCACGGTTGGTGATCCCGCAGCGTCAACCAGAGCGGCACCACCACCAGTGCAATCAAGAGCGAAAGCCCGAACTGGGTCTGCGCGAAGCCGCGGCCGAAGCGAACCACCAGCGTGCGTTTGCCCGCGGCCCGGTCGGTTTCGACGTCGCGATAGTTGTTAACGACCAGGATATTCGCCGTCAGCAGTCCGATCGGCACCGCCGCCAGCAGGGCGTCGCCTGACACGCGGCCGGCCTGGACAAAATACGTCGCTCCCACGGCCACGAGCCCGAAGAACACGAACACGAAGACATCGCCGAGGCCGTGGTAGCCCAGCGGCCAGGGACCGCCGGTGTAGGCAATGCCACACAGCACGCTCGCCACGCCGATCGCCACCAGCCACGGCCCGCCCCACGCGATGAGACCCAGCCCGCATGCGAACGCGGCGGCGAACACGAGCCACATGGCCGCTCGCATGGTGCCGGGCGCGATCAGGCCCGCCGCCACGGCGCGCCGGGGCCCTACCCGCGCCGCCGTGTCGGCTCCCTTCACAAAATCGTAGTAGTCGTTCGCAAAGTTGGTGCCGATCTGGATCAGCAGGGAAAACCCGAGACACAAACCCGCGGCCCGCCCGTCGAAGCACCCGTCTTTCCACGCCAGCCCGGACCCAACCAGGACGGGCGCCACCGCGGCGGGCAAGGTCCGCGGCCGCGCGGCGTGCAGCCAGATCTTCCATTTTGGCTCGGTCATCGGGAAATCAGCGGATCGAAAAACCCTTGAACTGCGCGGCGCGCTGCCCGGCCGAGCGCTCGACCTTGCGCACGTGTCCGTGCATTCGCTCCTCGATCGCCGCCACAAAGGCATCGATTTCGGCACGCCGGCCCTCCGCTTCCACGACTACCCGTCCGTCCGTCAGATTCTGGACGAAGCCCGCCACTTCGAACTCCTTTGCGACCTGCAGCGTCGAGTAACGAAATCCCACGCCTTGGACGCGGCCGCTGAAGAAAATCGTCTCGTGATGCACTTCCACCATTGCCGGAAACCTGTCCCACCGAGCGCCTTGCTTCAATCCACAATCGGTTGCGGCCGGCACATGATTTAGATTTGCGTTTCGCCGGGGCGCGGACTCTTTTTCCGCACATTCAATGAGTGATTTTGACACTGACGGTGGTCCGGAAGGTGATTGGGAAGACCGCGGCGAACTGGCTTGGAACGAGTTCGATTGGGAGCGTTACCTCCGGGAGCAGGACGACAGCATTCACCGTTATCTGGGTTTCTATGAGGCCTTCCGCGAGACGCCAAACCGGCTCGATGTGGTGGCGGAGCAGATGGGCTGGGATCAAGGAACCTGGGCCGAGGAAGAAGAGACTTCAGGGGATGAGGAACTGGCGAAGGAGCCGGCGGACCGTCCGGAGCCGGAGGTCTACACCCTGCACAAGAACCCCATTTTCATCGCGTCCAAGGCCATCTACCTGAGCCTGAAGCGGCCGTGGGAACTCACGGCGGGTGACGCGACCAAGGTGCCGCCGGCGCTGGCGCTGGGCTTCCTCGCCTCGCTCCACCGCGGCGAGGAGCAGGCGGTGCAGGCGATTCACGCGCTCGATTTCGGCGATTACGCGATGGCCGTGAGCCTGTTCAAGCGCGCCCTCAGCGCGCTGAACCAATCCCTCGCGCTGCTGAATGCCGACTCGGCGCAGTCGCACCGCACCGTACGCGACTTCCGGGTCCAGGCGCTGCCGGCGCTCTTCGACCTGCGCGAGATCTGGCTGCGGGTGATCGCGGAATGCCGCGACGAATTGGACCGCCCCGTCGACGAGGAAAGCTGAATCGGGAGTCGAGGGGTCGAGGGACGAGAATCCGAGCAGTCGACGGCCACAGACCCGCTTCCATTGGCCGTGCCATCCGAAGCTCTACCGGAGCGAAGGATGGCGGAGGGGAGAGGATTCGAACCTCCGATACAGTTTAACCCGTATGGGGCTTTAGCAAAGCCCTGCCTTAGACCACTCGGCCACCCCTCCGTATCAGGATCGCTCAGGCAAACGCCCGCACTCAAAAGTGCAAGGCGGATTTATCGGCGTGAGTGAGTCGAGGAGTCGAGGAGTCGAGGGGGCGAATCGTCGAGGAGCCGCACCCCGGAACGTCGGTGGAGCGCGTTGTCAACGCGCTGAACACCTCCGTCGGACCTTTTGGGTAGACAGAGTCGATCGGCGCGTTGAGACAACGCGCCCCACCCTCAATCCTCCTGTGCAACCGGCTCAGTACCGGTAATGCTCCGGCTTGTACGGGCCTTCGACGGGCACGCCGAGGTAGGACGCCTGCTCCTTGGTGAGCTTCGTCAGCTTGGCGCCGATCTTCTCGAGGTGCAGACGCGCGACTTCCTCGTCGAGGTGCTTCGGCAGGCGGTACACGCCGACCTTGTAGC
>CAZUQB010000045.1:0-12283 GCA_964622405.1 uncultured Opitutaceae bacterium
CGCCGCCTACATCACCGGCACGAGCGTCGTCATCGACGGCGGCGCTTCGCTCGTGAGACGGGAATGAGGCCCGGTCAGCGTCCGGCCGGCGTCGGGCTCGGCGGCACGGCGGGCACCCACTGGGTCACGCGGTAGGCCAGCTGGCCGTGACCGCGACGGTCCCAGTACGGCGCATTGTAGGGAAACACGGGAATCTCGCTTGCGACGCGGTACGAGCTGAAGAGCGCGACGCGGATCGGCGCCAGCTCGTAGGCCCAGACCGAGCGGTCGCCGAGGTCGATGTAGGTGATGTAGATCGCGGCGAACTCGCGGCGGCGGATGCGCTCCGCCAGCCGGGCGGCCTGTCCGGCGAGCTCGCGGTGCAGGCCCGCGTGGCGCGAAGGGAGCGCGAGGCCCAGCCGGTCGAACGACTGGAGCACGCTTGCGGTCTGGCCGTGGGACAGCAGCTCCAGGTCGGGCCGCGCGTGCACGAACGGCTCGAGCAGGGCGTCGCCCAGCACGGGACCGGGCGCGGCGCGCACGTGGGCGGCCAGGGTCGGCCAGTTGTCGGGTCCGGGCTGCGGCGGCAGCTGCCAGCCGAGCACCAGCAGGTTGGCGATCAGGAGGGCCCGGCCCGCGAGCGGCCAGTCCGTGAGGCGCGGCAGCGCGATCAGCACGAGCGGCCCCAGCAGGAGATGGTAGAAATAAACGAGGTAGTTGCCCGGATGCCACGCGAGCAGCCCGAGCAGCGCCGCGGTCGCCCCGAGCGTGGACCACGTCCAGAGATCCATGGCCGGGGTGAGCGGCGCCTTGCGCCAGGCCAGATGCGCACGTCGCCGGCGCGGCCGCGCCAGCACGGCGAGCACAATCAGCCCGCCGGCCAGCAGGGCGAACTCCGCGGTCTGGTGCGTCAGAACCCCGAGGCTTCGCTCCCCGGCGACCTGCTGCGTCAGGAACGTGCTGGCGTAATAGAGCGGGGCGACGGTCCGCAGGACCAGCACCGTCGCGCCGATCACGATGGCGGACATCCCCAGGTAGGCGAGGGCCCGGCGCGGGGAGGAAAAGACCAGCTGGTGCGAGGCCACGATGACCCACGCGAGGGCGAAATACGGCTTGGTCAGGGTGGCGAGCACCGCGAGCAGCAACCCCGCGAGCAGGGCCGGCCAGGTATTGCGCCGGCTGGCGGCGAGCGCGGCGAAGTAGAGCGCGGCGCCGGTCAGGTCGGCGCAGGCCGAGAGCGAGTGGCTGCTGACGTTGAGGATGTAGACGATCGCCAGGCCGGCGGCGGTGGTGAGGCCGCCGACCCCGGAGCGACGGAGCTCCCAGCCGATCAGGGCGAGCAGCACCAGCAGGGCGGCGGAACTCGCCACCCGGAGCGCGACGTAGGGATTCGCAATGAGCGCCGTGAACGGCCGCGCCCAAACTGTGTACCCGGGCCCGTAGACGCTCGCGCAGGTGAGCACCCCTTCCGTCGTGAACGGATTTCCGGCGGTCGCGGCGAGCTCGACGAAGCCCGGCTCGTCCTGCGTCACGGGATGGCCGATCGGCACGAGCCGGGCGTGGAGCACGACGTAGTACGACGTGACCGCGACCAGCGCCAGCAGCAGGCAGAGGCGAAGGGGAGAGATCATGACCTGCGGCGGAAGAAAATGGCGCGGTGGAGGTGACTCGAACACCCGACCGGCGGTTTAGAAAACCGCTGCTCTATCCAGCTGAGCTACCACCGCCTACGCTGGAGGGGTAGCGGAGCGCCTGCGGAGCGACAAGGGGAAAGAGGGCCGGGTGGGGGCAGCGGCCAGCTTTCAGCGATCAGCCGTCAGCCCGGCCTCCGTTTCGCGGCGAAAACGTCCGAGGGGCGCAGTACTGGCGTCGTTCGTGCCGGCGAATGTTGGTCGCGCTGCTCCGGCGATGGTGGGCGCGGAAATCTTCGCGTTGAGATGCAGGCGCGACGCTGCGCTCAGCTTTCAACTTTCAACCTTCAACTCCGCCGCCTCCGCGGCGGGCGCGCTCAGAAGAGCGCGACCAGGGCCCCGACCAGCAGGGCCGCAAAGGCGAACAGGATGATGCAGTCACACATGATGCATCGCGAGGCCTCCAATTGCTGGGGGGTCTGTTCGTGGGTTTCTCTGACCGCGATAGGCTTGAGGGCGTGAGGCATGGGGCTGGATCACTCTCTGGCGCAGGGTCTGCTGTGCATCACACAGCCATGGACCGCCAAACAGCGATTCGGTGCGAGGGGGTAGGGAGCTTGGGGGAAGAACGGGGGTGCCGCCAGATAGCGGGATTTCTCCGTCAGGCGCAAGAACGCAGAATTCGTTCAAAAATAGCCGGGTCACCGCCTCATCCGTCCGCCGGAACCCGCCGGCGGGTCCAGGACCGAGGGGCCCCCTGACGCCCGAGCCCCGGCTCGATCCGCGCCTCACCCTGGCCACCCTCCCGACCGGGCTGGCTCAACCGACCCCGTAGCGCGGAAAGATCCGCTCCGGGTCGCGCTTCAGGTCTTCCAGGAGGGTCTGCACCACCAGGCGGAGAGCGTCGTCGCCTTCGCTGAGGGCCTTCCCGAAGTGATGCGAGTTGAACAGCCGGCAGTACGCCAGCTGGCCCTTGGCGTCGTAAACGAAGACCTGGATCGCGATGACCTTGCCGTCCTGCGCGAAGATTTCCGTGCACCAGATATAGTCGGCGCCGGGCGGCGAGGACTTCAGCCAGTTGGAGTAGGCGGTGGCGCGCTCCCAGAGGTAGCGCAGCTGGTTCCGGCCGAAGTGAGTGGGCACCACGCCCGGCGCAATCGGCGCGACCTGGTAGTGCGCGGGCTGGCGGAGTTGCGCCTCCCGCGCCAGGCCTTCGGCCCAGTCGTAGCGCCACTGCCGGATATCCAGCGCCGAGGCATACTGCACCGGCTCCACCCGGACCAGGCTCTGCGGCAGGCGGGTCCTCAACTCGGCAAACGCCACGCGGCAGGCAGCGAGGTCCTCCTCCGGCGGCGAGCCAAACGCCCGCGCGAGCGGATACATCACCTGCCGGCAGCCGCCGATTGCCAGGGCGATTCCAAGGGCCAGCAGGGCCAGAATCGCGAGACCGCCATAGGTCGCTGTCTTCACCCATGATTTCATAAGCCACCTCGGGTTGAAGGTTTGGTCCGGGGCGGTCGTGCGCCCCGTCGAGCTTACTTTAGCACCGGTCCGCCACCGTGCCCAGTCCCAACCCTGCGCATTTCTTGGCGGCCCGCCGCTAGCCGCGGGCCGCCTGCTGCAGCGCCTCGACGAAGAACTTCAGGGCCGGCGATGACTTGCCGCGGTGCCACACGACCAGCAGATCCCAGCTGGCGCGGTTGCCGCGCAGGTCCACCAGCTCGACGCCCGGATGCGGGAACGAGCGCAGGTAGGCCGGCACCAGGGTCACGCCGGGCTCGTTGGCCACGAGGCTGAACAGGTGGGTGATGCTTGTGGCCTCGGGACCGGGCCGGGGACGGAAACCCGCGCGCCGGCACTGGGCGGCGACCCAGCCGTTGCGCCCGGGCATGTGTTCCTCCTCGGTGGTGATGAACAGCTCGCCGCGCAGTTGCGCGAGGTCGAGGGCGCGCTCGCCCGCGAGCGGATGCGTCGCCGGGAGGACCGCCAGCGCGGAGTAGGTGGCCAGGCGCCGGGTATAGAACTCCCGCGCCTGCACGCAGCCCTCCTGGCCCACCAAGGCCACGTCGAGGTCGCCCCGGCGCAGTCCGGCCAGCTGCTCGGCGGGGCTGAGCTCGCTGAGCTTCGCCTTCACGCCGGGATGGGTGGAGCGCAGCGCCCGGATCGCCGGGGTCACGAACGCCTCGGCGGCGGACATCAGGTATCCGATCCGGAGTTCGTCGTGCTGCCCGCGGGCGCGCCGCCGCGTGTCCGCCAGCGCCTGGTCAGCCTGCTGGAGGATGGCCGCGGCCCGGCCGGCGAGGACATGGCCGGCGTCGGTGAGCTTGATGCCGGAGGGGCCCCGTTCGAACAGCCGGCCGCCGGCCAGCTGCTCGAGCGCCTGCATCTGCCGCGTCAGCGTCGGCTGCGTCACGCCCAGCAGCTGGGCCGCCCGGTTGAGGCTGCCCTGCTCGACGATGGCCCGCAGCGAGCGGAGGTGGGTGAGGAGCACAGGGCCTTGTTATGCGCCGGGCGCATAACGGCAAGGCGGTTTGCGCATTAGCCAGACGGGCGGTCTCGGCGTAGGGTGGCGTCGTCACTCCGCCGGCTTCGAACGGCCATCTGCAACCGCCATCTCCCATCCACGATTCCCATGAAATCCCTCCGTCTCCTCCTCCAGACCAACGACAGCGCGGCGCCGCTCCTGGCGCGCCTCACCCTCGGCCTCGTCATGTTCCCGCACGGCGCGCAAAAGGCGCTGGGCTGGTTCGGCGGCTATGGCTTCAGCGGCACGATGGGATTCTTCACGGGCTCGATGCACATCCCCGCGCTCTTCGCGTTTCTCGCCATCGCGGCGGAATTCGCGGGCTCGATCGGGCTGGTGCTCGGCCTGGGCGGCCGCGTCGCGGCCCTCGGCATCGCGTCGGTCATGGTCGTTGCCATCCAGAGCGTGCACCTCGCGAACGGTTTCTTCATGAACTGGTACGGCGGCCAGAAGGGCGAGGGCTTCGAATATCACCTGCTCGCGCTCGGCCTCGCGCTGATCGTGCTGGTCTACGGCTCGGGCAAGTACTCCCTCGATGCTGTTCTCGCGCGCCGCGAGGCGCAGGCCTGAACCCCGTCTCGCGCCATGGCTGTTCCTCCCGTCCCGCTGCCGCCGCTGCCCGCCGATTCCGGAGTCCGGATCGGGCACGTGCACCTGAAAGTGTCCGACCTCGAGCGCGCCCTGCGGTTCTACCGCGACGTGCTCGGCTTCACGCTCACGCAGCGGTTCGGCGCCCAGGCGGCTTTCCTCTCGGCCGGCGGCTATCACCACCATCTCGGCCTCAACACCTGGGAAAGCGCCGGCGGCCGGCCGCCGCCGCGGGGTTCGACCGGGCTGTATCACGTCGCGATTCTTTATCCGACGCGCGCGGAACTGGCCGATGCGCTGCGCCGGCTGGTGACGGCCGGCGTGCACCTCGACGGCGCGGCGGACCACGGTGTGAGCGAGGCGCTCTACCTGCGCGACCCCGACGGCAACGGCGTGGAACTCTACTGGGACCGGCCCGAATCCGCCTGGCCGCGGCAGCCCGACGGCAGCCTCGCGATGGTCACGGAGCCGCTCGACTTGGATGGGCTGCTCGAGTCGGCGCCAGCCTAGGCGGCGGCCTGCTCCGACGAGGCCGCCGCGCCGGCCTGTTCCCCGATGGTGAAGGCGACCGGTGCGCCCGGCCGCTGGGTAGCCACGGCGCCGTCCGGCGAGAGCCCCGCGGTGACGCGATGGAGCAGCGGCTGCAGCCGGGCGAGGAGCGCGTAGCGCAGCTCGTGGGCCCGGCGCCGGTTGGGCTTCAGTTCCTGGCGCGAGCGCCGGCGCAGCTGCAACGGCAGCTCCCATCCGCCCCACGGCAGCGCCTGCCCGTCGCTTTCGAGCCAGAACTCGTCATAGCTGGCGGCGAAGTCGCGGAGCTTGTGGCGGTGACGATAGATGTGGTGGAGATCGTCGATGGCCTGGATCTGGGCGACCTGCCAGCACGCCGCGATTTCCTGCAGGCACCACAGCACCAGGGCCTTTGGCCGCATGCCGTGGAAGTCCTTCGCGAAGTCATGGATCAAGCCGCGGGTGCGCGGATCGGGGTTGGCCTGAAGGCCGCCGATCACGACCAGGCGCTCGCCCTGCGACACCGGCAGGCAGAAGGTGATGCCGGCGAGCAGCAGGCCGGTGTCAACGTCGTGCAGTCCCAGGGTGAGCTCGCCCTCCTTCTCAAACTGATCGAGGTAAGCGAGCCGCAGCTCGGTCGCGCAGGCGCGGGCCCCGTGCTGCAGACGGAGCAGCGAAAGACCGTCGCGGTAAATGGCCAGGCGCGCGGCCGGGCCGAGCACCTGGGTGAGCGAATCGTAGTGACCCAGCAGCGCGGCGCATTTCACCGCCCCGGACCAGGCGCTTGAGACGTAGGGGCGCTGCAGCTTCGTGGAAAGGCGCGGCCGGGCAGTCGACAAGATGACAAGATCGGGCTGCTCCAGCCGCGCCAACCACGCAGTAGTCAGCCGGGGTTGTGTTAGGCCCCGGAAGATGAACTTGGCCGCGTGCCAGCGGCGCGAGAGCCGGCGGGCGGCGGCCCACCACCGCGAGGCGCGCCAGGGATCGGCGGGCGTCGGTACCCCGGCGTCGGTGAAAAACACCGCGGCCCGCGCCGGGCGGCTGGCCGACGCGGGCGAGTCCGTCAGCAGGAACGACGAGGAGGAAGGCGACGCGAGGGAGGCGGCAAACGGAGGCACGGCAGCAGACTAGGGAAACTCGCCGCCTCCGTCTGTCGGCGTGATGGGAAACGGCGTGTAGGCACATTCCCTACAAACAAAGCCGGCCCGGCATTGCGGTGTGCCTTGCCCCGCGCTGACGCGCTGGCCAAGACTGCGGCATGCAACACCAGAAACCGATTTCGGCCCCGGCCTCGCCGCCGCGGCAAGCAGGGGATCCTCGGCCTTCACCATGACCGGATCGCAGGGAGCCAACAGGACGGGCGCCGCCCGCCGCCGGGTCTACCTGCTCGACGACCATCCCTTGGTGCGCGAGTGGCTGGCCGGACTCGTTTCGCTCGAGCCCGACCTCGCGGTGTGCGGCCAGGCCGACGACCCGGCTGTCGCGCTCGCGGCGATGCCGACGGCCCAGCCTGACATTGTGGTCGTGGACTTGTCGCTGCCGCGCAGCTCCGGGCTGGAGTTCATCAAGGAAATGCGGTCCCGGCACGCCTCGATCCGCCTCCTCGTGCTGTCGATGCACGACGAGGTGTCGGTCGCGGAGCGCGCGCTGCGCGCCGGGGCGCACGGCTACACGGTCAAGCGGGAGTCCGGACCGCAGATCATCGAGGGCATCCGCGCGGTGCTGGACGGACGGTTCCATGCGAGCGCGGCGCTGGCCGCGCAGTTGACGGGGCGTCTCTTCGGCAATCTCAACCGCCCGGCGGGAACGCCGGAGGAGCTGCTGAGCGACCGGGAGATGGAGGTCTTCCGGCTCCGCGGTCAGGGTCGCAGCCTGAAGGAGATTGCCGACCAGCTCGGGGTCAGCGCGAAGACCGTCGGCTCCTACGACACGCGCATCAAGGAGAAGCTCGGCCTCGAGAGCGCCGGTGAACTGATGCGCGAGGCAGTGCTCTGGCAGGACCGCCAGCGGGGACTCTAGCGCCGGTCATCTCCCGCATGCCCTGCCTCCCTCCCTCGTCCCGGCGCCGCGCCCTGCGGTACCTGCTCGTCGCGGCCGCGCTGGCGGTCGGAGTCCGCGGCGAGACCGACGCCCCGGCGTTGCCCTCGGCGCCCGTCCTCAAGGCGCTGTCGGTCGATCAGCTGATGGAGCTCGACGTGACCTCCGTCTCGAAGCGTCCCGAGCGCCTGTTCACGGCGGCCGCGGCCATCCAGGTCATCACGGCGGACGACGTGCGCCGCTCCGGCGCCACGAGCTTTCCGGAGTCGCTGCGGCTGGCCTCCAATCTCGAGGTGGCCCAGATCGACTCGCGGCAATGGGCGATCACCGCGCGCGGTTTCAACAATGTCTTCGCCGACAAGATGCTCGTGTTGATCGACGGCCGCTCCGTCTACACGCCCTTGTACGCGGGCGTCTACTGGGACGTGCAGGACACGATGCTCGAGGATCTCGACCGGATCGAGGTGATCAGCGGCCCCGGCGCGACCCAGTGGGGCGCCAACGCGGTCAACGGCGTGATCAACCTCACGACCAAGAGCGCCAAGGACACCCAGGGCGGTCTGGTGGTGGCCGGCATCGGGTCGGAGCTGCGCGAGTCGGCCGCGGTGCGCTACGGCGGCCAGCTGGCGCCGGGCGTCTATTACCGGACCTACGCGAAATACTCGGAACACGACGACTCGGTCCGGCCCGACGGCCGCCGGTCGAACGACGCCTGGCACCTGTGGCAGGGCGGCTTCCGCGTCGACCGCGATCCGGTGGCTGGCAATGCGTTCACGGTCCAGGGCGACCTCTACGGTGGCGCGATGGGGCAGGCCGGACCCGACAGCACCATGGTGCGCGGCGGCAACCTGCTCGGCCGCTGGACCCATCTTCTGGCGGACAACTCCGACCTGCGGCTGCAGGTGTATTTCGACTATACCCACCGCAGCATCCCGAACTCGTTCACGCAGGATCTCGACACGACGGACGTCGACTTCCAGCACCGGTTTCCGGTGGGCTCGACCCACGACGTCGTGTGGGGCGTCGGCTACCGGGTGGTGGCGGACTCGATCATCAACACGCCGGCGAATGCCTTCCTGCCGCCCGAAGTCACGCGCGAGTGGTTCAACACCTTTGCCCAGGACGAGATCACCCTCAGCAAGGACCGGCTGCTCCTGACGGTCGGCACCAAGCTGGAGCGGGATGCCTACACCGGCGTGCAGCTGGAGCCCAGCGCGCGGCTGACCTGGACCCCCGACCGGCAGAACACCTGGTGGACGGCGGTCTCGCGGGCCGTCCGCACGCCGTCGCGGGTGGACCGCGATCTCTTCTCGCCGGCGACGCCCCCGTACCGGGTGGCGGGCGGCGAGAAGGTCGTGTCAGAAAAGGAGCTGGCCTACGAGCTCGGCTATCGCGTCCAGGTCAGCCCGCGCCTGCTGTGCTCCGTCGCGCTGTTCTACCACGACTACGACGACCTGCGGAGCCTCGAGCCGCTCAATCCCCCGGCCGCTTTTCCGGTCGAGGCGAACAGCAACCTCCAGGGGCACTCCTCCGGCGCCGAGTTTTCGGCGGACTGGCGCGTCTCGTCCACCTGGCGGTTGCGGGCCGGATACAACGAGCTGCGCGTGAGCAGCGCGCCGCAGCCTGGTGTGCCGGATCGGGGGACGCGGGACAGCGTGGCGCGCGACCCGAACCGGACGGCCAGCCTGCGCTCGGCGTGGGACCTTTCACCGAAATGGGAGCTGGACGCCGAGCTCCGGTACGTGGCACCGATTGCGATCCAGAACCTGCCCGGCTTCACGGAGGGCAACCTGAGGATCGGGTGGAACCCGACGGCGACCTGCGAGGTTTCCCTCGTCGGCCAGAATCTCCTGCACGACCACCATCCGGAGTTCAACTCGCCGGGGACCCGGCGCGAGCTGGAGCGCGGGATCTTCACGAAGGCGACATGGCGATTCTAGGTCCAACCTGGAGGGCGCGGCTCCGTCGGTGGGGCGCGTGCGGGCTGATGCTCGGCCTGCTGGGCGCGATGCCCGGCCGGGCGGCGCCGCCCGCACCGCTGCCTTCGCCGGAATACCAGGTGAAGGCCGTCTTCCTCTTCAACTTCGCCCAGTTCGTGGAGTGGCCCAGCCGGGCCTTCGCCGCCGCCCAGGCCCCGCTCGTGATCGGAGTGCTGGGCGAGGATCCCTTCGGCCCGTACCTCGACGACCTGGTGCGCGGTGAGCGGATCGGCGAGCGGCCGCTCCGGGTGGAGCGGTACGCGAGGGCGGCCGACGTCGGCGCCTGCCATGTGCTCTTTGTCAGCCGGTCCGAGGCGGACCGCCTGGGGGCGATCGTGACCGCATTGGGCCACCAGCCCGTGCTCACCATCAGCGACGCCGACACCTTCATCCGAAGCGGCGGCATGGTTCGCCTGGTCACCGACGGCGGCAAGATCCGGCTGCGAATCAACCTCGACGCGGCCAAGGCCAGCGACCTGACCATCAGCTCCAAGATCATGCGGCTGGCGACCATCGTCACCGCGGAGCGCAACTGAGCCATGCGGTTCTCCGACACCCCCATCCAGCGGAAACTGATGACGATGATCCTCGTCACCAGCGGCGTGGTGCTCCTGCTGACCTGCTCGGCCTTCATCGGTTACGAGTACCTGACCTACCGGCAGGCCGCGGTCCGGGAGCTGTCCACCCTGGCCGGCATCATTGCGACCCAGAGCACCGGCGCGGTGGCGTTCGACAACGCCCGGGACGCGACCGAGATTCTGGCCGCCCTGAGGGCGGAGCGGCACATCGTGGGCGCCAGCCTGTATGACAAGCAGGGCCGCCTGTTCGCCCGTTACCCGGCGAACGCCCCGACCGAGTTGTGGCCCCGCACGCCGGGCGCCGACGGCTTCCGGTTCGAGCACGGCCGGCTGGTCGGCTTCACGCCACTCGTGCAGGTGCCGGGCAGCGCCCGCCTGGGCACGCTCTATCTCAGCTCCGACATGGAGGCCATGTACGAGCGCCTCCGGCTCTACGCCGTCATCGCCGCCCTCGTGATCGTGCTTTCCTCCACCGTCGCCTATTTCCTGTCCCGGGTCCTCCAGCGCCAGATCTCCCGTCCGATCCTTGCGCTGGCGGACACCGCCCGGGTCGTGTCGAATCGGCGCGACTATTCCGTGCGGGCGGAAAAGCACGGCGACGACGAGCTGGGTGTCCTGACTGACGCGCTCAATCACATGCTGGCCGAGGTCGAGGCGCAGCACGCGATGCTCGAGGAGCGGGTCCGCGAGCGCACTGCCGAGCTCGAGGCGGCCAATGACGAGCTGGAGGCGTTCGGGTCGTCCGCCGCCCACGACCTCCGGACGCCGCTGCGCGCGATCAAGGGCTTTGCGGAGCTCCTCCTCGACCAGCGGGCCGGGGCCCTCACGCCGGAGGCGCAGCGGTGCGCGCAGCTGATCCGCGACGGCTCGGCCCAGATGGGCAAGCTGATCGAGGACCTGCTCTCCTTCTCGCGTCTCGGCCGGCAGGCGCTGTCGCGGCAGCGGGTCAGCCTCGAAGCCGTGTGCCAGGACGCCCTGAAAGGCCTGATGATGGACCTGCAGGGTCGCCAGGTCGACCTGCGCGTCGGCGCGCTGCCGGAGGTCAACGCGGACCCGGCGCTCATCCGCGTGGTCTTCGTCAATCTCCTTTCGAACGCCCTGAAATACACCCGCCAGCGCGCGCCCGCGGTGATCGAGGTCGGCGTGACCCCGGCCGCGGACCCGCACGAACACGTGATTCACGTGCGCGACAACGGCGTGGGTTTCGACATGGACCACGCTGACAAACTCTTCGGCGTGTTCCAGCGGCTCCATCTGGCCCATGAGTTCGAGGGCACGGGCGTGGGCCTGGCCACGGCCCGGCGGATCGTCGAGCGCCACGGCGGCCGGATCTGGGCCGAGGCCAAACCGGACGTCGGCGCCACGTTCTTTTTCGCCCTGCCAGCCCGCGACGACCGACTGCGGTGACCTCTGCCGTGCCGCCGCGTAATCGACGGCTCAAGGGTCGCGACCATAAACAGATAACCCGCTTACCGATAAGGATAAGCGGGTCATGAAACTGGCGGGATGGACGGGACTCGAACCCGCGACCTTCTGCGTGACAGGCAGACGCTCTAACCAGCTGAGCTACCACCCCGAGAGACGGGAAGTTGCGGACGCTAGAATCGAGGTCGGCCAAGTCAAGTAGTGATTTGGCGCGCGCCGCGGTTTTGTCCCGGACCGCGGGGCTTTGTGGCGGAACCGGAATTTATCCCTGACACCCGGGCCGCCGGCCGCTAGGATTGAATTCGATGAAAACGATCTCTCTCGGGGTGCTGGGCGTTGGCGTCCTCTGCTTGCTCACGGCGTTGATCGAGACGTTTGTGCAAGTCTACCTGATGCATGTTCATCCGATGAACCTGATCACGCTCGCCACGTGCCTCTTCATGCTGGCGATCGCGCTGATGTGCTATCACCGGTTCTTCGGCGGCTCGCCCGACGCGAAGTGAGGTGACGGGGCGCGGGCCGAGAGGCCGGACTCGCAGCGGGATCGTCCGCGGCGGGCCATCGCATTTGCTCAGTTCGCGCGGTTCGAGCCGGCGGGCGCGCCGAGAGTGACTTCGGTGCCGGCGCTCAGGGTGGTGCCGGCGCGGTTGTGCACGAGGACCACATAGGTGCCGGCCGTCTCAGCGGTGGCCCGCCGAGATAACACCGCCGTGGTCGCCCCGGGGACCTCCACGCCGTCGCGCAGCCACTGGTACTCAAACGGCTCGGTGCCGGTCACCTCCACCGCGAGTGAAAACGTCGAGTCGGCCGCAACCGGGCAGGACGCTCCGGGTTGTTTGGTCAGCTGCGGGACCCGGGCGCCGCGAATGCCGAACTGCAGGTTTCCCGCCGCCACCCGAATCCGGTCCGCGATGGCCGACGCCCGATGTCCGCGCAGGTCGTTCACCGTCGCGATGAACGTCAGCTCTTCGCCCGGCGCAAGATCCGGGGGCGGGCGCCAGAAGACCCGGTAGGGCGGGGCGTCGTCGACACCGA
>CAZUQB010000046.1:0-11907 GCA_964622405.1 uncultured Opitutaceae bacterium
AACGGGATCTCCGGGATCAGGATCACGTCGGCCCCGCCCGCGATGCCGGCGTGCGCCGCAATCCAGCCGGCATACCGGCCCATCACCTCGCCGACCATCACCCGGTCATGGCTCTGCGCCGTCGAGCGCAGGCGGTCGAGCGCGTCCGTCGCGAAGGACACGGCGCTGTCGAAGCCGAACGTCACGACCGTGCCAGCGATGTCGTTGTCGATGGTCTTCGGCACGCCGACAACCGGGATGCCGGCCTCGAAACACTGCTGCGCGATGCTGAGCGAGCCGTCGCCGCCGACCACCACCAGGGCGCGCAGGCCGAGTTCCTCAAAGCCGGCGCGGGCCTCGGCCAGGATGGCGGGATCGATCTGCCGGCCCTCGCCATGGCCGGACTTCGCCGAGAACCGGCCCTTGTTCGAGGTGCCCAGGATCGTGCCGCCCAAGTAAAGCAGTCCGTCCATTTGGGTGTAGTCGAGCGGCTTGGCCCGCGTCGGGCGCATCAGGCCCTCGAAGCCGCCATAGATGCCGAGCGTCTCCCAGCCGCGCTTGGCGGCCGACTTCACCACGGCGCGGATCACCGCGTTCAAACCTGGGCAGTCGCCGCCACCCGTCAGGATACCGATGCGGGTCTTCATGCCCCCACTCTGCCGGCGGCCCCGCGCGCTGTCCACTCCGCGCATGACGCATTTCTTGTGCTCGCCGCGAGCGCGGCTAATCGGGCGGCCCGGACCTTCGCGCTTGCCCCGCGCGTCGCTGCGACGGCTACGCCAGCGCGACGATCAGCGCGAGCGAGACGAGCGAGGTCAGCACGCTGGCCACGATGGCCCCCGACGCGAGCTCGCCGTCGCCCTTCAGTTCAAGCGCCATCGTGTACGAGACGATCGCCGTGGGGCTCGCGAGCAGGATCAGCAGGACCTTCAGCTCGAAGCCGGAAACACCCATGGCCGACCCCACAAGCCAGCCGACCAGCGGCGCGAGCACCGTCTTGATCGCGGCACACGACAACGGCAGGCGCCACCTGACTCCGGCCGAGACCAAGGCGACCGAGCCGCCGACCCCGAGCAGGCCCAGGGGCAGCGCCATCTCGCCCAGCGCCGTGAAGGTCTTGTCCAGCGCTGGCGGCAGCGTCCATCCGGCGAACGCAAACGTGAGACCGGCAACGGTGGCGAGCAGCGGCGGATTGGTCAGGAGCTGGCGCGCCAGCGGCTTCAGCATGGACCAGCCGAAGCGATGCTGGCTGACCAGCAGCACCGCGACGCCGGCCACATTGTAGAACACCATCATCGGCGCGACCGCGACGATCGCCGCGGTGCGCAGCGACACTCCTGATGAAAGCGGTTGGTCGGGAAATGAGTAGATGATCGGGAGCCCGACGAACGCCAGGTTTCCCCGGAAGGACGCCTGCACAAAGGTGCCGATCGCCCGGCCCGGCACCCGCATGAGGAAGGCGCCGAGATACCCGGCCACGATGAGCACTCCGGTCGCCGCGAACATCGCACCCAGCACGCGCTGCGCCCCGCCCAGCTCGTGGACCGACGAGGCCAGTTGCGAGAACACGAGGGCCGGCAAACCCAGCCAGTAGGTGACGCGGTTCGCCTCCTTCAGGAAGTCCGGCGAGACAAACCGGCTGCGCTGCAGCCAGGCGCCGAGCCCGATCATGAGGAAGACCGGCGCGAGGATGTTCAGGATCTGCATGGGCAACTCAGGGATCAGCGGGCCCGGCGACGGGCGTCGGAGCGGGCGGCTCCCCTGGCCGCCGGTCGCGTGGCGCGACGATTCGCATTCGAGGCTAGCACGGCCGTTGGAAGGACTTGGGATTTTCCCCGGCGCGCAGCGAAATCACCGCGCCCTCCTGTCCCAGCTCGAGGCACTCGAAGAGATTGCGCACGCACTGGCCGAGCCGATCGTGGCCGGCCTTCTGGCGCTCGATCTGGTCGACCAGCTTGCGGCCGAGGACCGCCGCCTGGTCGCGGATCTTCAGCGCCATCGTGCCGCCCGGATTGTCGTCGAGGTCCAGGTACGGCGCGAGCAGCGTCTCCAGGCTCAGCGCCGTGTTTCGCAGCGGGTCCGCCGACGAGTCCTGGTGCGGCAGAAGCAGGAGAATGCGGCGGGCGATCCGGCCCGCATGCGGCAGATTGAGTGCGACCTGGAAGTAAGGGATGTTCTCGGCCATGGCGGAACGAGTCCGCCCAGCAAAGTCCCCCGACGGGGCCGCGTAAATGACGAACCGTCAGACGCGGAAGCGAAGCGTCGGGCGCCACGCGGGATTCGCCGGTGATGGCGCCGCCGGACGCGGCTTGGCGGGCTGGCTCCGCGGCGGCGGCAGGCGCCGCAGCACGGCCAGGAAATCGTCGGATCCCCGGTTGAGTTTCCAGACGTCGGTCGACTGGCGCGGCGCGGCGCCTTCGCCCGGCGTCGTCCAGCCGATCAGGTCACCGTAGAACAGCACCTCGGCCTGATGGTCGTAGGTCCACAGCTCGAAGCCGCGGCCGATGTTCCGCTGGAGCGGGGCGCCCAGGGCGGTGACGGCCTCCTCGGTCGTCATCCCGATCTTCAGCTGCGACCACCCGTCCACGACCGAAGCCTGGCCGCCCGCGGGCAGCCAGACCAAGGCAAGGAAAAGCGGAAGAGCAAAGCGCACTTCCTCCTATCGGCCCGCCGGGCGGCGGACCTTAGGAGGAAACGGCCTCACTTGTTGCGCCTAAGGGTCGCCACCTCGGACTCGGCCCGCGTGGCGCGCTGCTCGAGCTTGGCGGCGTACTTGTTCAGGTTCTCGATGTCCTTCTGGAGGGACTGGATGTTGGCCCGGGCCTCCTCCAGCTGGGACTTCGACGCCTCGACGGCGGCCTTGGCCTCCTCGTTCTGGACGAGGATCTCGCCGTAGCGGGCGTTGGCCTCGGAGAGCTTCGACTCGACCGCCGAGGTGGCGGCGCGGGCGTCGGCGATCTGGCCCTGGAGGATCGGCACGGAGGTCTTCGCGTCCTCGAGCTCGCGCTGGAGCTTGGCGTACGCGATCTTGTCCTCGCCGACCTGCTTGCGGAGGGTGAGATTCTCGGCTTTCTGGACGTCGAGTTCCTGGTTGGCGGCCGCCACATCGGCCTTGGCGCGGTCAATCGCGGCCTGCGACTCGGAGATCGCCCGCAACCGGTCCTTGTTCATGGAGAAGCAGGCGACCAGGAGGGCGAATACCACCAGGACGAGCGTGATGATGGCGATGATCGCCTTCGGCGTCTTCTTCGGGATGTCGACTTCGGTGTCTTTCATGGTGAGGTGAAGCGGGTTAGACGGGTAACAAAGCAGCGGTGAACCGCTGGAGTCTGAATGCCAGCGCGCCCCAGTTTGGTCAACCCAACGTCGTCCAACTGCGGCAGTTCGGTCAGCGCTGCGCATCCGTTGTCCCTCGGCCGGCCTTCGGGCCAAGACGCGCAAACCGCGTTTTCCGAGGGAAAAGCACGCGATGACAGCGCGACGCGGGCCACGTTCGTCGTCACGATGGCTCGTATTAAGCGCCCTTCTCACTTTCAACCTGCCCGGGATCAAGGGCTAGCCGAAGCTTGGCGGCGCATTGTCGTTGACCCTCTTCGCCCGGAACCTTGCGCTCGGCCCATGAATCGCCCGCTGTCCGCTGCCCTGCTGGCGCTGGCCTGCCTGGCCCCCGCCGCCGCCCGCGACCTCGCTATCCACGCCGGCACCCTGCTCGACGGCCTCACGCCCGCCGCCCGGCACCAGGTGACGATCCTGGTCCATGACGACCGCATCGTTGCGGTGCAGGACGGCTACCAGCGTCCCGCCGGGGCCGAGGTGATCGACCTCACCCACGAGACCGTCATGCCCGGGTACATCGACTGCCACATTCACATCGCAGCCAAGCTCCCGGGCCGCACCAACGAGCTCGAGGATCGCCTCACTCATTCCGATCTCGACCGGGCGTTCACCGGCGCCGCCTTCGCGCGCGCCCTGCTGCAGCAGGGCTTCACCAGTGCGCGCGACGTCGGCGGCGGCGATGACACCGTCGCGCTGCGCAACGCGATCAATGCCGGCAAAGTGCCGGGCCCCCGCCTCTGGGTTTCGCTCGAGCCGCTCGGCCCGACGGCCGGTCACGGCGACTGGCACAATGGCATGGACCCCGCGCTGGTTCACCGCGACTGGGACAATGGCATCGTCGACAGTCCGGATGCGGCGCGACAGCGCGTGCGGGAGCACCGGCGGCGCGGCGCGGATCTCATCAAGCTCATGCCGTCAGGCGGCATCGCCTCGACCGGCGACGACCCGCGACAGCAGCTGATGACCGACGACGAGATGCGGGTCGCGGTCGAGACGGCGCACTCGCTCGGAATGCGGGTGGCCGCCCATGTCTACCCGGCGGCGGCGATCGAGGCGGCGGTGAAGGCCGGGGTGGATTCGATCGAGCACGGCTCGTTCGCGTCGCCCGAGGCGCTCGCCCTGATGAAGGCGCGGGGCACCTACCTGGTGCCGACCCTCAGCGTGTTTGACGTTTATTATGCCGTGGCGCGGGACCATCCCGAACTGCTCGCGCCGGGCACGGCGGCCAAGGAGCTCGCGAACGATCTCCTGCCCGGACAGAATTTTCCGCATGCCGTGCAGGCGGGAGTGAAGATTGCTTTTGGCACCGACCTGGGCGAGGGCGACCACACCAGGGAATTTGGCCTCATGATCTCCGGCGGGATGAAACCGGCGGAGGCGCTGGCCGCTGCGACGAGCCGCGCCGCCGACCTGCTCGGCGCCAGTGACCGCGTCGGGTCGGTGCGCCCCGGGCTCCTCGCCGATCTGGTCGCAACTCCCGGCAATCCGATCGACGACCCGCTCCAATTCAACCAGGTCGATTTTGTCATGAAGGGTGGCGTGGTGTACCGCGAGCGCGGCCGGCCCACCACGGCCGACGTCTACTAGACGACCGCGGTCCGGTTGCTCCCGTCTGTGAAGTCGCGCCGCCTCCGCCCATCTCCCGCCCCTCGACCCGCCGGCCTGTTTCCGTGGCCATGGGCCATTCTGATCGGAGCCGTCGGGGCGGCCTATCTGGCGATTTTCCACCATCCCGGCGTACTCTGGTATCTCGGGGTCCAGCACTACGACTTCTGGTTCGCGGACCTCTTCGCATTGCTGGCGTCGAATGACGCCGTGGCGCGAGGGCTGAATCCCTACGCTGTCAATCCGCTCGATATCTTCGGCCGACCCCACGTCTACTCGCACTGGTGGCTGGAGCTGCGTCACCTCGGGCTGACCCGGGCCGACCAAGGATGGCTCGGGCCCGCCGTGGTGATCCTGTTCGTCGCCGCGGCCCTGGCCTGCCTGCGGCCGCGCAACCCGCGCCAACTCGCCTACGCCCTGCTGGTGCTGATGGCGTCGCCCATCCTGCTCGCCTGCGACCGCGCCAACAACGATCTCGTCGTCTTTCTCGTGCTGTCGCTCCTCGTGCCCTGCCTGACCAGCGCCCGGCCGGTGGTTCGCTGGCTCGCGCCGGGGATCATCGCGCTGGCCGCCGGGCTCAAGTACTACCCGGCCGCCGCCGGGCTGCTGCTGCTGGCGCAGGCTGGCACGATCCGCGAGCGGCGGCTGCGCCTGCTGGCCGGGGCGGCCCTGCTCGCGCTGACCGCCTGGAGCGTGGCGCCAGACCTCGCGATCTTCGGACCGCTCGCGCCCCAGCCGACCGGCTGGATGAGCTTCGGCGCGGTCAGCCTTTGGCACGAGCTTCAGTGGCAGAGCCCGCTGGCAATCCTCGTGCTCGTCGCCCTGAGCGGCGGGCTGATCGTTTGGGCTTGGCGGACGCCCCTGCTGACAGACTGGCACCCGTCGCCGGCGCAGCAGGCTGAGTGGCTGCGGTTCGTACTCGGCGCGGTCGTGCTGACGGGCTGCTTCCTGGCGAGCGCGAATTTTTCCTACCGGTGGGTTTTTGCGATCTGGCTCGCTCCTTTCCTGTGGTCGCTCGGAGGAGACCTTGCGGCGCCTGCGGCGGCCCGCGCGCTGGCCCGGTTGACCGGTTGGCTCCTGCTCGGCGTCCTCTGGCTCGATACGATCTACTCGTGGATCATCATCGCAGCTCGAAACCACTTTTCGCCCGAGATCCTCCGCGGCTGGGTGAAGTGGTCGTATGTCGCGGAGCAGCCCATTACGTGGGCGTTCTTCGGCTGCCTGCTGGTCTTTCTCGCCCGCTTCACCCGGCTCGGCCTCGCATCCCTTGCCGCGGCGCACGCCGCCCCGGCGGATCCGGCGCAACGCTGAGCGGCCCATCCCTCATCCCTGCTTCCGCTGGGTTGAACCTCGCCGGCCGAATTCCGAATTCCGGATTCCGAATTTCGAATCCAGTCCCTCGCCAGCAATGGCTCGCCAGGGGAAGCGACGCCGGACACGCTCCCGGCGTCATGACGCGCTCCCTCCCGATCCTCTGCTGGCTCTGCCTGGCGGCGCTCTCGCTTCCGTGTGCCGCCGCGATCAATTCTGCGGCCGACCTCGCGCAGGGCTTCACCGTGGCCCAGCCGGTCATTCCCCAGCGGACCTTCACGCTCGCGGACTTCGGCGCCAAGGGCGACGGACGGACGCTGAACACCGAGGCGTTCCGGCGCGCGATCGCGGCCGTCGACCGCGCCGGCGGCGGACGGCTGGTCGTGCCGAAGGGCACGTTTGTCACCGGCCCGTTCCAACTCTGCTCAGCCCTTGAGCTGCACCTCGAGGAAGGCGCGGTGATCCAGGCGCCGGCGACCTTCGCGGAGCTCGGCCTGCCCGATCCCGCCGCGTGCCGCTCGCAAGCCGAGCTCGACCAGCGCTTCCACGTGCCCGATCCCCTCATTTCCGGTCGGGACCTCCACGACGTCGCCCTCACGGGCACCGGCGTGATTGACGGCAGCGGCGCCCACTGGTGGGCGTGGTCGGAGCGCGCCGCGCGCACCGCCCCGCAGCCCGGGCGGCTGGTGATCCCGCGGCCGCACCTGGTGGTGATCAAGGGCTGCCGGCGGCTCCTCGTCGCCGACCTCACGCTGCGCAATTCGGCAAAATTCCATCTGGTGCCGACGGACGTCACCGACCTCACCATCGAGAGCGTGAAGGTGCGGGCGCCGTTCGATGCGCCGAACACCGACGCCATCGACCCGGGTCCGGTGACCAACGCCATCATCCGCCACTGTGATATCGACACCGGGGACGACAACATCGTCATCAAGACCGGCGGCACGAACATCCTGATCGAGGACTGCGTGATCGCCCATGGGCACGGGCTCTCGATCGGCTCGGGCACCTCGGGCGGCGTGAGCCGGATGCTGGTACGGCGGTGCCGCTTGGACGGCACGGACAACGGCCTCCGGATCAAGTCCATGCGGGGCGCCGGCGGGCCCGTGCGCGACATCCGCTACGAGGACATCGCCCTGGAGGGCGTCGGCCAGGCGATCCTCCTCGACCTGAACTACGTCGACAACAACCGCCCGGACTTCCGGGGCGACCCGCGCAAGGTGCCGTCGATCGACGGCGTCGTGTTCGAGCGGATCGCAATCCGGGGCGCCGCGCATGCCGGCCGGATCGCGGGCCTGCCGGACAGCCCCATCACCGGGGTGGTCCTCCGCGAGGTCTCGATCCACGCCGGGGACGACCTGCGGGTGACCCACGCGACGCCGCCGACCGAGGTGGACGTGACCCGGGACCTCGGGCCCGCGCACGCCCGCCCGCGCCCCGCCTACCGGGAGTAACCGAGCCGGGAATTAGCATTGCGGAGGCGGCGGGCGCCGCCTACATGGTGCGCGGCCCGGAAACCCCCTGCGCGGGCCTTACCCCACGATGAACGCGACCCTGCCCAAGCTGCTGGCCAAGGGCCATGCCCTGGATCTGGCGGAGAACTCGTTTGGCGAACTGCGCCGCTCAGACGACGTGAGCGGCGACCCGGCGGCCCTGCGGCAACGATTTGCCGAGGACGGCTACCTCTACCTGCCCGGCTTTTTCGCGCGCGACGACGTGCGCGAGGTGCGCCGCGGAATCGCCCAGGGCATGGCTGACCGCGGACTGCTCGACCCGGCCCATCCGGTCGAGGACGCCATCAAGCGCGAGGGCGCCAGCCTGAATTTCCTGTCCGACCCGCGGCCGGCGGTCGACCACATGAACCTGCTCTCGCGCTCGAACCCGGCGATGCGGCGCCTGCTCTACTCCGGGAAGATCATCGCGCTGTTCGAGGGCTTTTTCGGCGAGTCGGTGCGCCACTTCGACTTCACCTGGGTCCGCACGATGGGCCCCGGGTTCGGCACCGACCCGCACTGCGACAATGTCTACATGAGCCGCGGCAGCCCCCGGCTGTGCACCGCGTGGGTGCCCTACGGCGACATCACCTACGAGATCGGCGGCCTGATGATCCTGGAAGGCTCGCACCGCCAGGCCGACCGGCTGCGCAACTACCTGAACCGCGACGTCGACCATTACTGCGAGAACCGACCCGAGGCCGCCAAGATCAAGGCGGGCGAGATCCCGTGGAAATGGGGCGGCGTCCTCTCAAACAATCCCTACAGCCTGCGCCAGCACCTCGGCGGGCGCTGGCTCTCGGCGGAGTACCGCATGGGCGACCTCCTCGTGTTCGGCATGACCACCGTGCACGCGAGCCTCGACAACCAGACGCGCTGCTTCCGGTTCTCGACCGACACCCGCTACCAGCCGGCCTCCGAGCCGATCGACGAGCGCTGGATCGGCGAGAACCCGATCGGGCACGGCGTTGCCGCCAAGCGCGGCATGATTTGCTGAGGGCCGCGCGGAGGCGCGGCCGTTGAAGGCGGGCCGGTGAAAGTCGATCGACCCGCGAGGTGGCAGATTTTCCGCCGCCGGGATTCATCACCGATCCGCGCCCGCTCCTAGTTCAGGCGGAAGCCGAGCGCCTCGAGTTCGCCCAGGTGAAAGGGCGCGCTGGCCAGCACATCCTTCACGCAGCCCAGCGCCGCCGCGAGGTCCGGGGCCTCGCACCAAGCGTCGCCGTCGTCGCTGTCGTGGACATGCACCGTCCAGGTCGCCGCCTCGGCGCTGGCCTGGAAGAGCGAGCCGTGGAGGTAATTCCCCGGCAGGCCCGGATGGGGTCCGGCCCCCGGCACCAGGAAGATCGAATGGACCGGATCGCGGATCACCTGCCCGTGCCGGGCCCGGTGGTGGATCGCCTTGCCAATCACGGCGACGCGAAAGCCCTCGGCCCGCGCCTGCCGTGCCGCCGGCAATGAACGCACATACCGGTCGAAGATCGCGGCATTGGGTTCGAGCGCATCAGCCGTGATCCGGCCGGCAACGAGCTCGTCGAGATTCGCGGCGTGAAACAGCGGTGCCGCCGCGAGCGAGCGAACCGTCACGTGGCCGTCCTTGTGGTCGGCACTGGCGTAGACCTGGTGCGACGCATAGAGCCGCTTCAGCGCGTCCTGGTAGGCCGGCGTGTGCGGCACGGCGCCCACCGGGCTGTGCTCGATCAGGTCAAGGACGGCGTGGTCAAACTGCTCGTGGGGATCTTGGGCCATGAGATTAGCCGCGACGCTCGCCCTGGTCGCCGGAGTAGCCCGGGATGAGGGAGACGTCGACCTGATCGATCAGGTCCGGGGCCATGTGGGCCTTGGCGTATTGCTCGTACACCCGCTCGCGGATGAAGAGGTCGAAGAGGTCGGGGTCGATGTGGCCGTTCACCTTCATCTGGCCCAGGATCATCAGCGCCTCGGCCAGCGTCTTGCCGCGCTTGTAGGGTCGGTCGGGAGCGGTCAGCGCCTCGAAGATGTCCGCGATGCCCATGATCCGCGCCTGCACCGACATCTGGTCCCGCGTCAGGCCCCGCGGATAACCCTTGCCGTCCATGCGCTCGTGATGGCCGCCGGCGAACTCGGGCACACGCTGCAGGTGCCGCGGCCAGGGCAGCGCCTCGAGCATCTTGATCGAGACCTCGACGTGGTGGTTGATGATTCGGCGCTCCGCGGAATTGAGCGTGCCCGAGTAGATCGTGAGGTTCTCGACCTCGTCCGGAGTCAGCAGCTCGACCTTGTCCCCATGGGCGTTGCGCCACTGGTAGCGGTGCGCGATGGCGTGCACGCGGTCGCGGTCGGACGTCTTCATCGTCTCGCCACCGACATTGCAGGCGCGCAGGAAGCGCCGGTCGTCCTCGGCGTGGGTGATGAAATGGTGGAACTCCTCGTCGATCGCGACGCGCTCCTCCTCCGTCTGGGCCTTGGCCCGGGCGCGCAGGGCGCGGATCTCGGCGTCGCGCTTCACGATCTCGAAGCGCGTCTCGATCAGCTCGATCCGGTCGAAGATCGTCTGGAGCTTCGTCGCCTTGTCGACGACGTGCACGGGCGTCGTGATCTTGCCGCAGTCGTGGAGCAACGCCGCGATCTCAAGCTCGTACCGGTCCTGGTCCGACATGTGCCAGCCCGCCAGCGGTCCCTGCGTCGTCCGGTGCGCCGCCTCCGCGATCATCATGGTGATGACCGGCACCCGGGCGCAGTGGCCGCCGGTGTACGGGGACTTCTCGTCGATCGCCTGGTTGATGAGCTTCACCAGCGACTCGAACAGCCGCTCGAGCTGGAGGATCAGCAGCCGGTTCGTGAGGGCGACGGCCGCCTGCGAGGCGAGCGACTCCGCCAGCCGCTGCTCGGTCGGGTGGAACGGCACCACCTGGCCGGTGGTCCGGTCGCGGGCATTGATCAGCTGGAGCACGCCGATGATCTCGCCCTGGTGATCCTTCATCGGGACCGCCAGCAGCGACGTCGACCGGTAGCCGGTGCGCTGGTCGAAGGCCTTGGTGCCGCTGAAGTCGAACTCCGAGTCGTCGCGGTAGGCGTCCGCGATGGCGACGGTCCGGTCGCGCAGGACGGCATACGCCACCACGGTGGAAAGGTTTTCCCGGCCGTCGGGACCGTGAAGCTGGATCGGCGTGAACCCCGGCTTGAGTCCGGTGGTGCCGCCGAGCGCGAGCTGCAGCGACTCGGTGCGGACGATCTCGAACGTGAGGCGATCGCGGCTGTCGCCATGACGCCGGTAGAGCGTCCCGCCGTCGGCGTGCGTGATCTTCATCGCCGCGAGCAGGATCTTCTCCAGCAGGCGGTCGAGGTCGCGCTCCTGGGACAGCGCGATCCCGATGTCGTTGAGTTCCGTCAGCCGGCGCAGCGGATCCGCGGCACTGCTCGCATCGGACTGACTGACGGGGCCCTCCATCCCGGGAGCATGAACAAAGGACCGGCGCGGGATCAATCCCGCTGTCGGGCCGCGGCCGGCTAGTCGCGGACGGTCAGCGACTGCCCGTTCTGCTTGGGCCCGAGTCCCAGGATGAAGGGCGCGGCCTTCCGGGCCCACTCCTCGGGCTTCGGGTAGGAGGCGGCCCCGTCGGCCCAGGCCTGCCGGAGCATGTCGGTGTCGATGACCCCGGGGTTGAGCGGGACGGCGGCCATGCCCTCGGGCAGTTCGACGGCCAAGGCCTTCGTCAGGCCCTCGACGGCAAACTTGGTCGCGCAGTACGGCCCGACGTCCCGGTCGACGCTACGGCCCCAGCCGGAGCTGAGATTGACGATGACCCCTTTCCGGGCCTGCACCATGGCGGGCACAAAATGCCGGATGACATTGGCCACGCCGCGGAGGTTGACGTCGACAACCTTGGTGAACTCGCGGTCCTCCTGTTCCCACAGCGGGGAGAGGCGGTTCATGAGCCCGGCGTTGTTGATCAGGAAATCGGGCGGGCTGCCGGCCTCGAGGACCTTGGCGGCCCAGAGCGCGACCTTGCTGTCCAGCGCGACGTCGACGACCGAGAAATCATGGGGTGCCTCGTACTTCATGCGCAGGTCGAAGATGGCCTCCCCACCCCGGCCGCAGCCGAGGACCGTGTGGCCGAGCCGGATGAACTCCTCCGCCAGCGCGCGACCCAGGCCGCGCGTCGCACCGGTGATCACGATTTTCATGGGAGGACAGTAGCGA
>CAZUQB010000047.1:0-11896 GCA_964622405.1 uncultured Opitutaceae bacterium
TCGCGACCAACACCTGGAGGTAGAGGCTGGAAAGCAGGCGCTTCATGGGGCGGGGCGCGACCCGTAGACATCGCCGGTCGCGCCGGCAGATTCGGCCGCCATCGGCCGCCACGCAAGCGGAGATCGGCCGGCGGCATCGCGCAGTCATGGCTGGAGTCTTGCGCGTTTTCCCGTCACAATCGGCGCGTTAGCGCGTCTAACACTCATATGGAGACCCCACCTGTCCAAAGGGCCAGGCTCCTCGGCCTGGCCGTCATGATCATCCTCCTGGGCGCCGGTTGCACGTCGCCGTCGGCGACCTCCTCCGGCGCCAGCGCCGAAGGCCTCCGGTTCGCCCGGGTCGGCACCGGCTTGTATCCGTCGTCCGCGACCCATCCGTCCGCGGCCGACATCCGGGCCGACGTGAACGAGCGGGTGTCGCACCGCAACTACGCGTTCAAGGTCGACGAGTCCGATCTCGCGGGCGGCCAGCTCACCGTCCCGGGACTCGCCGCCGGCGACCTGCGACGGATGGACACCTGGCTGCCCGTGACGGTCGAGACGCTGAGCAGCAGCGAGGTGCTGCCGGTGCAGCGCGACCCGATGAGCGCGGACGCCAACCGGGCGGCCCAGCGGGCCTACCTGGTGGCGTTCAACCAGTGCCTGTACCGCACGCTCGTCGAACGCAGCCTGATCCGCGAGTGACCGCGGGGCGCGGCCGCCTTACGGGACGGCGGTGCGGCCCAGCGCCACGCTCACCACCTGCCGAAGCTCGGCCATTTCGAACGGCTTCTTGAGCCGCTCGATCCTCAGCCGCTCGAAGTCCATCTGGCGGCCGAACCGCCCGCTCATCATGATGACGGGCAGCTCGGGCGTGAGCGCGAGGATGCGGGTGACCAGTTCCGGCCCGCTGATGTCGGGCATGTCGCAGTCCACGATCAGCAGGTCGAATGCCCGCGGGTCGCGCTCGAATCGCTCCCACGCCCGGCGCGGGGACGTGAAGACCTCGGGCTCGTAGCCCCACTTCTTGAGCGCGAGCCGCGCGACCGTCGCGATGGCGGCCTCGTCGTCGACCACGAGCACGCGCTGGCCCTGGCCCGGCACCGCCGGCACGGCCTCGACCGGCTCGGGCACGTCGGTCATCCCCGGCGCGAGCGGGAGGAGGATCCGGAAAGTGGTGCCGACGCCGGGCTCGCTCTCGAGGTCCACCGAGCCCTCATGGTTCGCGATGATCTCCTGCACGATGGAGAGGCCGAGGCCGGTACCCTCGCCCTTGCGCTTGGTGGTGAAGAAGGGCTCGAAGACCCGGCGGCGGGTCGCCTCGTCCATCCCGACGCCGGTGTCGCTCACCAGCAGGCGCACGCACTTCGCGACGGGCCGGCCGTCGAAGATGCCGTCCACCGCCTCGGCGGAAATCCGGATCCGGCCCGAGCGGTCGCCGATCGCGTGCGCGGCGTTGGTGCAGAGGTTGAGCAGCACTTGCTGGAGCTGGCTGGCGTCGGCCACCACCGGCGCGGCGTCGCAGCGCAAATCCAGCGAGAGCGTGATGTTGGCCGGCAGGCCCGCCACCACGATGGGCACGGTGTCCCGGATCACCTGGAGCACGTCCGTGAGGATCTTGCCGTGGGCCCCCTCCCCGCGCGAGAAGTCCAGGATGCGGCGCACGAGGTCGCGCGCGCTCATCGCGCCGCTCCGCGCCTGCTGGAGCAGCGTCAGCGCCTCGTGGCCCGCGGGCAGGCTCGTCGACGCCAGCTCGACGAAGCCGTTGATGCCCGTGAGCAGGTTGTTGAAATCGTGCGCCACGCCCGCCGCGAGCGAGCCCAGCGCCTCCATCTTCTGCGACTGCTGCAGCTGCACGCGCAGCCGCTCGGACTCGGAGGTCGCCTCGACGATCTCGGTGATGTCGCCGGCGACGCCGATGATCCAGGCCGGCCGGCCCTGCCGGTCCCGGTGCACCACGCCGTGCAGTTCCACGTGCCGCACCTGCCCGTCGGGCCGCGTGACGCGGAAGCGGACCTGCTGCGAGGTCTGGTCGCCCTCGAGGGCGGCCCAGGCCGCCCGCACCGCCGCGCGGTCCTCGGCCGCGACGCGCTCCAGCATGGCGTCGAGCCGCGGGGCCTCCGGCCGCACCGGCAGGCCGAAGATCGCGAACAGGCGCGGGTCCCACTCGTTGGCGCCGGACTCCAGGTGATGCCGCCACACGCCGAGCTTCGAGGCCTGCAGCGCCAGCACGAGGCGCTCGGTCATCGTCTCCAGCGACGTCTCCGCCTGCTTGTAGCCCGTGATGTCCTGCACCGAACCGTCGAGCGACTCGATCCGGCCGTCCTGCCGGCGGGCGAAGCCCTGGATGCGCACCCAGAGCGTGCGGCCCTGGGAGGTCACCAGCGGCACCTCGAGGTCGAAGGGTTCGCCGCGCTCCAGCGCCGCCGCAATCGCCGCGGTGATCTGCGGACGGGCCTCGCGGGGATAAAGCGCGACAAACTCTTCGAAGGTCGGCTCGGTCGGCTCGGTCCAGTCGTGGATCCGGAAGGTCTGCTGGGTCCAGGTCAGCTTGCGGGTCTGGGCGTCCAGCTCCCAGCCGCCCACCTTCGCCATCTCGCCGGTGCGGCGCAGGCGCTCCTCGCCCGTGCGCAGGGCCGCGGCCTGCCGCTCGAGCCGGCGGTTCGTGTGGCGCAGCCAGGCGAACAGCAGCACCACGGCCGAGAGGCCCGCAATCGCCGGCACGCGGTACGGCCGGAGGTCCGCCAGCTGGATCGGATGCGGCTCGATCGGCCCGATCCAGCGCGCATAGGTGCGGTCAAAGTTGCCGTTGTGGATCAGCGTCGCCAGGGCCTGGTTCAGCCGCGCCAGGGTCTCCGCGTCGCCCTTGTGCACGGCGAAGTGGAACGCATACGTGAGGTCCTTGACGAAGTCGCTCCGCAGGCCGAGGTCGTCGGTGAGGGGCATCGACGATGCGAGGATGTGCAGCGCGAAGTCGGCCCGCCCGTCCTTCACCGCCTGCATCGTCTCGGGCCGCGACGCCATCTCCAGCACCCGCACACCCCACTCCGGGTGGTTCCGGATCGTCGAGTGCGACACGGCGCCGCGCACGACCGCCGCGGTCTTCCCGGCAAACTGGCTGGTCTCGGTGATCGGCGGCAGGTCGCGCCGGGTGTAGATCGCCCCGTGGATCGTCGCGTGGCTGATCGAGAAATCCATCGTCTGCCGGCGTTCCTCCGTGATCAGGACGTTGGCCAGCGCGTCCAACTGGCCCTCGCGGAACTGCCGCGTGAGGTTGCCCCAGAAGTCCGAGACGATCACGAGTTCCAGGCCTTCCGCCGCCGCCATCTCCCGGATGAGGTCCGCCGAGAAACCCGACGGCCGGCCCTGGGCGTCCAGCGTCGAGAGCGGGGGTGTGCGGCTTTCCACGCCGATGCGGATCGGCCGCGACGACGGGAGATCACCCGCGCGCGCCGACATCCCCGCGAGCCCGAGCGCCAGCGCCGCCCACGCCACCCGGCCGATCCACGAGGCCATCCGCGTCGTCATTGCACTAGCCCACTCGCCAGGACGGCGGACCAAGCCCGGCACGATCCGCGCAGCGCGCGCAGGCCAGAAACGGCACTGGGACGGCAAGGACACATGGGGGGTGGTCAGTTCAACCAAGGTATGCGGGCGACGATGGCGCGGGATCAGCAAAAAAGTCAGCGGCGGGATAGGAAAACTCCCTAACGTCCCGACAAAACTCAAGGGTGGATCGCCACGCACCGCCCTCGCACCCGTTCGCCGGCGGCCCGGCCCGCTGCCGGAAACTCCGCGCGTCGGCCCCGCCCAGCCCCCGCCCGACGCTGCGGCCGGACCGGACGTCACCGCTGCTGTTATCCGCGGGGCTCCCGGCAGTTAAGGATTTTCCCTAACGCGAGCGATTGGGCTAGCGCCGGGATGATTTGCACCGAGAATCAAATGTTCACCGTGGGACTTTTCCTCCTCCAGCCCTCCCTCAATGCCACCGCTCGCCCGTCGCGCGGTACCGGTGAGCATTGCCCGGTGCAACCCGGGATTGCCTCGGCGCCGGATTCCGTCGCTTAATGGCGCCGCTGTCTCGGCCCGCCATCGCCCGCCATGCCCACGTCCCCCGCGAGTCTGAGCGTCTTCATCGCCGACGATCACAAGATCATCCGGGACGGCCTGCGGGTCCTGCTGGAGCGCGAAGGCCAGTTCACCGTGATCGGCGACGCCGCCGACGGTCGAACGATGGTTGAGCTCGTGCCGGGCCTGCGGCCGGACGTGCTGATCACCGACATGGCGATGCCCGAGCTCAACGGCGTGGAGGCCGTGCGGCAGCTCCGGCTGGCGGGCTACGGCGGGCTGATCGTGATGCTGTCGATGCACCGCGAGCGCCGGACCGTCGCGCAGGCCATCGACGCGGGCGTCAACGCCTATGTCCACAAGGACCACGCGTTCGAGCAGGTGGTTTCCGCCATCCGCCAGGCCCGCGAGGGCCAGACGTGGCTCAGCCCGCAGCTCGGCGACCTCAATTCCCAGGGCTCCATCTCGACGCTCGGCGACCTGCTCACCATGCGCGAGCGCGAGGTGCTGCAGCTGATCGCCGAGGGCAACGGCACCAAGGAGGTGGCTTTCAAGCTCAACCTCAGCCCGAAGACGGTCGAGGTCCACCGCGCCAATCTCTACGCCAAGCTGCGCGTGAACAATGTCATCGAGCTCACCCGCATCGCCATCAAGGAAGGGCTCGTCCAGCTCTAGGATGTCCGCGACCGGGCGGTAGCCGCCCAACGCGCCGCCGGCGCAACCTTCGCCGCCACGGCGCCCATCTGGTCCGGCCTGCCCTAACGCCGGCCGGCGCCGCGGGGGTCCTTCAGCACGGAGGTCACCGCCCCCAGCAGGTCGACCAGCTCGAACGGCTTCTTGAGGGTCACGACCCCGCTGAGGCGGTCGATGTTCTCGTCGCCGTCAAACCGGCCGCTCATCATCACCACCGGCAGGTCTGGCACGAGCGTGCGGGCCCGGTGCAGGAATTCGACACCGGTCATGCCCGGCATGTTCTGGTCGACGACCAGGAGCTCGAACTCGTCCGCGCCGCCCGCGAACCGCCGCCAGGCGTCCACCGGCGAATGAAACACCTCGGGCGCATACCCGCTGCGCTGCAGGCACACGCGCACCACGGTCGCGGCGGCCGGCTCGTCGTCGACGACCAGGACCCGCGCGCCGTCGCCCGCGGGCTCGGGCGCGACCGGCAGCGCCAGCTGTTGCTGCGTCTGACCGGCCGCCGGCAGGTAGACGGCGAAGGTCGAGCCCCGGCCTGGCTGGCTCTCCACCTCGAGCCCGCCCTCGTGGGCCGCCACGATATCGCGGACGATCGCCAGCCCGAGGCCCGTGCCCTCCTTCTTCGTGGTGAAGAACGGTTCGAAGATGCGCCGCCGCGTCTCCTCGCTCATGCCGCAGCCGCTGTCGCGGATCGCGAGCCGGATGTACCGCCCGGCCGCGCAGGCGGGGGTGAGGCGCCGGAGCAGGTCGGCCTCGAGTTCCCACGCCTCGAGGCTCACGTGGATCTGGCCCGGGTTCGCGCCGATCGCATGGGCGGCGTTGGTGCAGAGGTTCATCAGCACCTGCTGCATCTGGCCGGGATCGGCCAGGACCATCGCCTCGGCGCAGTCGATGGCGATCGAGATGGAGACGTTGCCCGGCATCGCCGCCGACAGCAGCGGCGCGGTGTCGCGCACCGTGTCGGCGAGATTGACCAGGGCGCGGGGCTGGTCGGGCCGGCTGCGCGAGAAGTTGAGGATGCGGCGGACCAGGTCGCGCGCGCTCAGCGCGCCGCGGCGCGCCTGCGCCAGCAGCTCGGTCGCCTCGTGGCCGGGCGCGAGGCTGGTCGACGCGAGCTCGACGAAGCCGTTGATGCCCGTGAGCAGGTTGTTGAAGTCGTGCGCCACCCCGGCCGCGAGGTTGCCCAGGGCCTCCATCTTCTGGGCCTGCTGGAGCTGCGCGCGCAGCCGCTCGGCCTCGGTCGAGGTCTCGACAATGTCCGTGATGTCGCCCGCCACTCCCACCGACCACTCGGGGCGCCCCAGCCGGTCGAGGTGCACCAGGCCCTGGAGCTCGACCGACCGCACCACCCCGTCCGGCCGCCGGATCCGGAAGCGGTGGTGATAGGCGAGGTCGCACGTGGGCAGCGCCAGCCACGACCGCTGGACGAGCGGCCGGTCCTCCTCGGCCACCAGCATGAGGATCTCGTCCATGGGCGGCGCGCTCAGCCCCATCGGGAGGCCGAAGATCGCGAACATGCGGGCGTCCCACTCGGTCTCGCGCGTCTGCAGGTTGTGGCGCCACACGCCGAACTTCGACGCCTCGAGCGCCACCGACAGGCGCTCCGCCGCCTCCGCGAGCGAGTCCTCCGCCTGGCGGCGCGCGGTGATGTCCTGCACCTGGGAGATGAAATGCAGGGGCCGGCCCTCCGCGTCGCGCAGGAGCGAGACGTTGAGGTTGATCCACACCGGCTGCCCGGACTTGTGGACGTAGCGCTTTTCCCGCTCGTACGCGGGCAGGCGCCCCTCCACCAGGCTGCGCACCATCGTGATGTCCTCCGCCAGGTCGTCGGGATGGGTGATCGACTGGAAGGTGGTCGCGAGCAGCTCCTCGCGCGTGTAGCCCGTGATCCGGCAGAGGGTCGGATTGACCTCAAGCCACCGGCCGTCGAGCGCGACCAGCGCCATGCCGATGGCGGAGTTCATCATGGCGTTGCGGTACCGCTCCTCGCTCCGGGTCAGCGCCTCCTCCGCGCGCTTCTGGTCCTCGAGGATGCCGAGCAGGGCCAGCCGCATGCGCTCCTCGTCCAGCAGCAGCCGGCGCACCTCGGTCTCGGCCTGCTGCTGGCGCTCGCGCGACCGGCACGCCAGGATGCCGTAGGCCAGGCTGTCCGCCATCTCCTGCAGCAGCGTCACTTCCGCCGGCTCGAACGCCCCGACTTCCGCGGCGTAGAACGACAGGACGCCGAAGGTCCGCGCGCCGTCGCGCAGCGGCAGCGCGATTGACGCCCGGAAACCGTGGCGCTTCGCGTCGTCCCGCCACGGCGCATAGTCCGGGTCCGCCAGCATGTCCTGGCAGGCCACCGGCTGCCCCGTGCGGATCGCGCGACCCGCCGGCCCGCGCCCCCGCTCGTTGTCGCCCCACGAGATCGCCGCGCGCGCCACGTAGCCCTCGTCCCGGCCCGCCACCGCCACCGGCCGCACCGTCCGGCCGGGGTCGTCCTGCGCCAGGCCCACCCAGGCCATCACGTAGCTCTGGTCAGCAATGAGGGTGCGGCAGACGGTCTGCAGCAGCTCGTCCTCGCTGCCCGCCCGCACCAGGGCCTGGCTGCAGCTGCTGATGGTGCGGAGCGCGCGGTTCGTGCGGCGGAACTCGCGCTCCGCCCGCCGCTGCTCCGTCAGGTCGCTGAAGCTCGCCAGCAGGCCCGCGTCGTCCCCGCGCGCCAGCGCGCCCAGGCGCAGCTCGAGGGGAAATTCCTCGCCGTTCAGCCGCTGGCCCCGCAGCTCCCGGGCGCCCTCCGGCGCCAGCCGGCCCCGCGCCGCCAGCTGCCGGTCCAGCTCGAGCCGGTCGCCCTCCGCCACGAATTCGCTCAGCCGCCGGCCCGACGCCGCGGCCGGGCGCACGCCGAACATCCGGGCAAAGGCCGGGTTCACGATCTCGAGGCGCCCGTCCCGCACGAGGCCCATGGCCTGGAGCGCACTCTCGTGCAGCTCGCGGAACCGCGCCTCGCTCTCCCGCAGGGCCCGCAGCGCGCTCGCCCGCTCCGTCACGCTCGCGCCCAGCACCAGCCCGGCGATCGCCACGATCCCGAGGAACAGCTGGACGCCAGACAGCGCGTCCATGCCCGACAGCAGCGCGACCGACGCGCTGGCGTCATAGAGCGCCCAGACCGCGCCGGCCGCGACGGCGGCCAGCGCCAAGGTCACCCCGCGCAGCCCGAATCGGACCGCGGCCCAGATGACCGCGACAAACGTGAAATAGGGCCGGGGAAAGGTGACGCCGCGCACCAGCGCGCCAAGGACCGTGTCGACGATGACGAGGGTCAGGGCGGCCAGCGCGCCCGCCTCCACCCAGCGCCCGAGGCGCCAGCCCGCGGGGCGCCAGGGCGGCGCGCCCCACGCGACCAGCAGGGGCGCCACCAGCAGCAGTCCCAGCGCATGGCTGGTCCACCACATCCGGAACACGAGCGCGGGCCCCGCCACCGTGAGCGGCCACAGCAGCCCGGCCGCCAGCCCGGCCGCGAGCGCGCTGCCGGCCGCCACCGCCAGGATGAATCCGAGCACGCCCGCCACCGTGTCGCACGGCCCGCCCTTCCGGCCGCGGGCGGTCAGCACCAGCGCGATCATCAGCGGCTCCACGGGCCCCAGCACGGCAAAGACCAGGCTCACGGCGAGCGGCTTGCCGACGATCACGTTGGCGGCGAGCGTGACGAGCGCCAGCAGGGCCACGAACCAGGGCCAGCGGCGCCGCTCGGTCAGGAGCAGCCCGGCCAGGGCGACGCCGACCGCGGGCCAGATGCTCGAAATCGTGCCGGACGGGTCCAGCAGGCGGAACGCGAGCGGGATGGCCGCCGCGTACAGCGCCAGCCAGGCGCCCAGCCGGGCGCCCCACCAGCGGTCCGCGGGCCGCGACTCCCCGGCGTTCACCGGGAACCTCCGTTGGCGCCGGACGCGGCCGGCTCCGCCGCCCGGCCAAACATCGGCTCCTGCACCTGGTAGCGCGGCGGGAAACCCAGCCGGCGGCAGAGCTCGTTGACCTCCGCCTTCAGCTGGCGCAGCCGGTCCTCGCGGTCGAGGGTGACGGACTGCCAGCGCTTCAATTCATCCAGCTGGGCCTGCAGCCGCTCGGCGGTGTGCCGCCGCTCCGTGATGTCGACGGCCGTCACCGCGGCGCTGTGCGCCGAGAGCGGCGTGGCATTGAGGAGGAGCCAGACCTTGGAGCCATCCGGCCGCGCCGCGCTCAGCTCGAGGTTCACCAGCTCCCGCTGCTCGCGGATCGCCCGGGCGGCCGGGAGGTTGTCCGGCGTCAGCTCGTTGCCGTTGACGTCCTGGTAGGTCAGCTCGAGGTGGCGCGGGTCCTGCCCCGCGCCGGCCGGGAGGCCCAGCATGCGCTCCAGCGCCCGGTTGACCTCCCGCGCGTTGCGCTGCGTGTCGGTGATCGCGATGCCGATCGGCACGATGTCCAGCAGCGTGCGGAGCTTGGTCTTCTCGGCCTCCAGCGTCGCGTTGGCCTGCTCAAGCTCGGCGTGCCGCCGCTGGAGCAGGCTCGTCATCTCCTCGAGCGAGCGGCGCAGGCTCTCGAGCTCGCCGCGAAAATGCTGCACATGGAGCGCCCCCGCGGCGGTCGCCGGTCCCGTGTCGCGGTTCACCACCCGCTCGAGCTGGCGCAGCGGCCGGATCACGAGCCGCCACAGCAGCGCATACAGCGCGGTGACGATCAGCGCGTCGACCGCCACCGTCAGGGTGATCATGGCGAGGCGGTACGACCACAGTCGCTCCTCGAGCAGCCGGGTCGAGACCTCGAGCTGCACGGTGCCCAGCCGCTGGTCGCCGACGACGATCGGACGGGTGAGCCGGTAGAAGTCCGGCCGGCTCCGGGGCGTGAGCCCGGTCCACTCGAGCGCCCGCTGCAGCGGCGAGAGCTCCGGCGGCGGCGCCGGGCGGGCGACGGGCCGCACCTGCATCAGGCGCTGGGCGGCCGGCTGCGCGTCGCGGTGCTCGATCGTGACGTCGATCGACTCCACGTTCCGCGTGGTGATCACGCTCTGCTTGATGCGCTCGATCTGGTCGTGGTCGAAATTCCACACCGGCAGGGCCAGCGCCACGGCGAGCTGGTCGGCCACGGTCACGTGCGTCTGCCGGAGGTTGGCGCGCAGCTCCCGCTCGATCGCCCGGTAGCCGAGCACCGCGGCGAGCACCATCAGCAGGGTGGTCACCGCGACGAGCGAGGTGATGACCGGGACGATGATGGACAGGGGGCGTTTCATGGGGGGCCGGTCAGGGCCCGGTGGGCTCGTAGGTCGCCGGGTCAAACCAGAGCCGGCGATCCGCGAAGGGCGTCTCGGGCCCGAGGTTCGGGTTCGGGAGCCGGATGATCCTCCGGTGCTTCAGGTCCAGCCGGCGGATTTTCCAGTCCTGAAACTCCGCGAAGATCCGGTCGTAGGTGCCGTCCGCGATCATCGCGCGCATGCCCGCCTCCACCCGCGCCGCCAGCCGGCGCCCCTCGTCGGTGCGGGAGAACCAGAAGTACATCGGCATGGGGTAATACAACGCGACCTCCGGCTCGATCACAAGGTCGGGAAAACGGTCGCGCCGCGCGTCGACCTCGTCGAGCACCTCGACCGCGGCCCGCAGGAAGACGTCGAAGCGGTCGTTGTTGAGCATCTCGAACAGCCCCTCGTAGGTCGAGCCGGTGACGACGGTCAGCCCCGCCGACCGCAGGATGCCGACGTCGATCCAGCCCAGCCCGAGGCCGAACCGGATCCCGCGGAGATCCGCCACCGTCCGGACGCCGGCGTAGCGGCCCTCCTGGCCGCGCCGGAGGAGAAGGACGCTGTAGCCGCCGAGGTCCTTGTCGACCGGGATGCGCACGGGCAGGAGCTCGCGCTCCATCTCCGGGGTGGTCCCGAGGTACATCACCGTCAGGAGCCCGGTCGCCTGGCGCAGCTCGTAGGCCTGGCGGCTCTCGCTCATCGGCGCGGCTTCCGCGAGGACAAAGTCGCCGTATTCGGCCCGGGTGCGTTCCAGCGCCGTCGCGAGGATCTTCCAGTGATAGACGTAGCGGCGGTCGTTCGCCGATTCCGGCGCGTTGTGGATGTACCGCATCACGCCGGCCGGGGCCGCCCCGGCCACGGACGCCGCGAGGGCCGTGACGCCGCCAAGGCACCAACGACGCCAGCGGCCGCCGCCACGCGGCCCGGATTCCTGGTGGGCGCACCTTGTGGTCATGGTCACCTATGTCCGGGGGGATTGCGTCCGGCTGAGGAGGTCCACCAGGGACGCCACGTCGAACGGCTTCATTACGAAGCGCAGGCTGGGCACCTTGTCCATCTCATCCAGTCCGCGCGGACGGACGCTGCCGCTCGTCAGGATCACCGGCAGTTCCGGCCGGATCGCCAGCAGCGCCTTCGCGAGGTCGAGCCCGTTCATGCCGGGCATTACGTAGTCCACGAGGGCCACGCGGTACCCGCCGGGATCCGCGCGGAAAGCCTCGAGCGCCTCCGCCGACCGGGTGTGGGTGGCCACCGCATAACCCCGCACCTCCAGCACCTCGCGCGCCAGCTCAAGCATAGTCTCGTCGTCATCCACGACCAGCACGCGCGGCCGGCCCGGCTCCGCCGGCCCGCCGGTCTCCGCCGGCGCGAAGAACAGCCGCACGGTCGTCCCCTGCCCCGGCGCGCTCTCGACGACCAGCGCGCCGCCGTGCCGGCGCATGATGCCGTAGACGCCGGCCAGGCCGAGGCCCGCGCCCTGGCCCGGGTCGCGCGTCGTGAAGAACGGCTCGCAGATCCGCTCCAGCACCATCGGGCTCATGCCGACCCCGCTGTCGCGCACGGTCAGGCACACCTCGTGGTGCGGCGCCACCTGCGGGTGTCGCGCGCGGAACTCCGCGGTGGGCGCGGCCCGGGTCACGGCCACCGCCACCAGTCCGCCGCGCTCCCGCATCGCCTGCAGGGCGTTGAGCCCGACCTGCATGACGGCGTGCTGGATGTCCTCGGCGTTGCACTCCACCAGCGGGTCCGCGGCGCCGGTCTCCAGCACCAGCGTCACCCCGGGCACGACGCTCGCGGCCAGCAGCTCGAGGGCGTCGGCGGCGACGCCGCGGAGGCGCACCGGCTTCCGCGCGCCCTCGGCCTCGCGGCTGAACACGAGCATGCGCTGGACCAGGTCGCGCG
>CAZUQB010000048.1:0-11788 GCA_964622405.1 uncultured Opitutaceae bacterium
CGGCCGCTCGAAGGGCTCGGTGCGGCCCGCGCGCCGGACCTCCTCCACCACCTTCTCCTGCTCGGCCGGGCTCCAGTCGAGGACGTCCACCAGCCGGTGCCGCACGACCTCCTCGCGGGGCCGCCCGATGATCCGGCAGGCCGCCGGGTTTGCGTCGAGCACGTCGCCGGTTTCCAGCGCCACGATGGCGAGACCGACCGGGCTGGCCGCGAAGATCGTGACGAAGCGCTGCTCGCTGCGGCGCAGCTGCTCGATCGAGCGCTGCTGCGCCTCGAGGTCGCGGATGACCGCGCTGACCAGCCGGCGCGCCGGGTCCGGCAGGCGCACCAGCCGCACCTCGCAGAGGAAGTCGCGCCCGGTGCTGTCCCGGTGCGTCCACTCGAACACCGGCCGCGCGCCGTCGATCGCCTCCAGGGTCCGCTTGTGCCCGGCCTCGCTCGCCTCGCGGCCCGCGGGCTGCTCCGGCGGGCTGATGTCGCGCGGCCCGCGGCGCAGCACCTCGTCGCGGGTCAGCTTGAACATGCGCTCGAAGCTGGGGTTGCAGTCGATGAAGCGCTCGGCATCCGCGTCGAGCACCACCGTCGCGTCCGTCGCGTGCTCGAGCAGCACCCGGCTGCGGGCCTCGCTGGTCTGCAGGGCCTGCGCGGTCCGGCGGCGCTCGGTCAGGTCGCCGACCACCGTGATGCGGCGGTTGCCCACCCGCTTGTAGCGGAACTCGCTCTCGCGGCGGGTGCCATCCTTGCAGCGCACGACCGCCTCCATCGGCCGGAGTTCGACGCCGAGCAGGTCGGCCTCGGCCACCCGCGCCTCCCACTCCCGCTGCACCTCGGCCCGGTAGGCCGGGTCGGGGTACGCCAGCGGCCACCAGTCGCCGATCTTGCTGATCTCGTGCGGGCCGTAGCCGAACATCTCGGTGAAGGTGCGGTTCACGAGCAGCGTGCCCATCTGCTCGTCGGAGACGACGATGCCGATCGGCGCGGCATCGAGCATCGAGCGGAGCTGCTCCTCGTTGGAGCGCACCGTGGTGATCGACTCCTCCAGCTGGCCCAGCGTGCGCGCCAGCCGGCCGGTGGTCTCGCGGAAGGTCCGGGCCAGCCGTCCCACCTCGCCCGTGCCGGACTCGGGAATCGGCGTCGACAGGTCGCCCTGGCCGATGCGCTCGGCGGCGGTGGCGAGGCCGGCGATGGGCCGGCTCAGGCGCGCCGAGAGCAGGATGGCCGCGAGCCCGCCCAGCACGACCGCCAGCGCGGCGAGGCCGAGCATGGTCCGGCGAAGGTCGTCGGCGGCGCGGTGGAAGACCGGGCCGGTCTCGGCCAGGGCGAGCTGCCACGGCACCCGGGTGAGGCGGCGGAGGGCGACGCGGTCGGGCGGCCCGCCCGCCTGGGCCGCCGGGGACCACCGGATCGGCGCGAGGATCGCGCCCGGCTCCGGCGGGCCGGCCTCCTCGACCGAGCTCATCGGCAGCGACAGGATGGCGGAGCCGACGAGGCCGGGATCGGTCCCGTGGGCCAGCACGCGGCCGTGCTCGTCGAACAGCACGATGAAGACCCCGCTGGTCCGCTCCTCGGTGGCCTGGGTGACGATCTGCTGGAGCGCCGACAACTCGTAGCGAAGCCGGAGGACCCCGACGAGGGCGCCGCCGGAATCCCGGACCGGGCTCGCCACCCAGAGGCCCTGCAGCGGGCCGGCCGCCAGCACCGGCACGATCACCGGCAGGCCCTCGGTCCGCGGCCGAGTGAGCCACGGCTCCGCGGCCTCGTCCGGGTGATCGAGGCGCGGCGAGGTGTCGACGAGCTTCCGGCCGTCGCGGTCGAACAGCGCGGCGGAGGTGACGTTGACCGGGTCGGGCACGACCGCGGACAGCAGGAGATCGACCAGCTGGCCCTGGCGGACCGGGTTCCGGGGTTCGGCCGGCGCCGTGGCGTAGGCGACGATCGCGGGCAGGCGCGCGGCGCTGCGGACATTTTCGAGCGCGCGGAAGGCAAAGTCGTCGACCTCGGTGGCGACGCGGCGGTTCAGGGTGAGCAGCGCCTGGTCGGCCTGGGCGTCAAGGCGGGCGCGGCTGAGCCGGTAGGCGAAGATCCCGGCGACGCCCATGGGGAGAAGGGCGACCGCGGTCAGCACGAGGATCATCTGGGTCCGGATCTTCACTCGTCGAGGAAGCGCGCATCCAGCAGGCGGTCGGCGGAGAGGCGCTCGCCGAGGGCGCCGCGGGCAATGAAAAACTCGATGTAGCGGGCGCAGACCACCCGGAGTTCACCGGGCGGCGGGCCCGCGGCGAAGGCGCGGCGGTTGGCGGCGCGGTCGAGCAGGCGGATGCCCTCCCACGACACCGAGCCGGCGGCGAGGTGGAGTCGCTGCTCGACCAGCCGGTTGCCCTCGGCGGGATGCTGGCGCCACCAGTCGAGGGCCCGGAACCAGGCGCGGACCAGCCCGCGCACCTCCGGGGCGCGCTCGCGGAGAGTCGCGCTGTGCGCCATCAGCCCGTCGGCAATGAGTCCGGGCGTCTCCGCGCTGGAGAACCACACTTGCGCGCCGGCCGCGCGGGCCTGAGCCGCGTACGGCTCCCAGGTGTGGCCGATGTCGATCTCGCCGCGCTGCAGCAGGGCCGGCACGCTGGTGGCATCGGTGTTCACCCACACGACCTCGTCGGGCCGCACGTGGTGCTGCGCGAGAAACTCGCGCACGAACAGCTCCCCGAAGCCGCCGAGCGTCGTGCCCACCCGGCGGCCGTGGAGGTTCGTCGCTGCGGAAAAGGGCGCCAGGCCCATGATCACGTCGGCGCCCGACGACTCGTCGGAACAGAGGATCATCCGGATCTCCGGGTTCACCCGCATGGCGAGGACGATGTCGGCGAGCGAGACGCCGATCAGGTCGAAGCGATGCGCCGCGAAGTCCGCGATCATCCGGTGCGTGTCGCCCGGCACCTGGAGGTCGACGGCGACGCCCTCGGCCGCGAGGTCGCCGCGGGCCTGGGCGATGACCAGCGGGTAATAGCCGGCCCAGAGGTCGATGGCGACCCGCAGCGGGGGCCGGGCGGGGGCCGGCGCGGGGTCGCGGCGGCAGCCGGCGACGGTAAGCGCGGCGGCCGCGAGCGCAAGGCGCGCGGCGCGCGCCAACCGGCGCTGCAACGGTCTGGGGGGAGAATGCCGCATGGGCGGACCCGACGGGTCCACCCACCCATACGGTCCGCCCGGGCGGTGTCCACCCCGATAGTCGGGGGGAAGGCCGGGCGGCGGGCGTCAGGTCGTGGCGAGCTGCGGCGCGTTCGCGGACTTCGCGAGGCTGGCCTTCGCCTCCTCGAGGCTCTCGAAGAAGGTCCAGCCGCGGGTGTCCTCGAAGCCCTTGCACTCGGTGATGATCTGCGGGCTGCCGACCAGCACGAACTGCATCGCGAGCTCGCGGCAGGTCTGCATGGCCTGGAACAGCAGCTTGATCACGCCCATGTGCAGCGACTTCAGCTGCTGGATGTCGATGACCACCTTGTTCTGGCCGGCGTCCACCGCCTGGGCGAACTTCGGCTTCATGTAGTCGGCGGCCTCGGCGAGGACGGCGGGCGCGCAGTTCTCCGGCAGGCGCATGATCAGCGTGTCGCCCTCGAGCGTGTAGTAGCGCTGGGACGTGTCGAGGTTCATGGCCTTCGCCATCTTGGTCTCGAGCTCGCCGAGGTCGATCGGCTTGGTGATGATCGCGCTGAAGCCCACGGTCTGGGCCTGCTGCTGCTGGGCCACCTCGGTCTTCACCACGAGCGCGAAGACCGGCGTGTACTTGGTCTTCACGTTGGTGCGGACGAGGCGGAAGAGCGTGAACGCCGACTCCTCGGGGAGCGAGAGGCTCACGATGATGAGGTCCGGCGGGGTGCGGGAGCAGAAGTCGATGGCCTCGCCCTGGGTGGCGACCCCGTGGACCTTCCACGGCGTGTGCTTCAGGCCCTCCTGGATCTGCGCGATGATCGCGGGCTTGTCCTCGACGACGAGGATGTCCGCGGGATCGAAGATGGACTTGGCCTTGCTCGGGGCCTCGGAGAGCGGCTTGAGGTCGATGATGCGGCCGGCCTTCTCGATGAGGACCTCCTCCTTGAACGGCTTCACGATGTAGTCGCGCACGCCGATCTTGGCGATCTTCAGCACGTGGTCGCGGCCGCCCTCGGCGGTCAGCATCATCACGGGAATCGCCTTCAGCGCCGGGTCGGCCTTGAGCTTGGTCAGCATCTCCACGCCGTCCATGACCGGCATCGTGACGTCGAGGAGGATCAGGTCGGGCATTTCCTTCGCGGCGACGGCCAGGCCTTCCACGCCGTTGCCCGCCTCGAGGATTTCACAGTCAAAGCCCTTGAACGCCTTCCGCACGATGATGCGGACGGTCTTTGAATCGTCGACAGTGAGTAGCTTGTAGCGCATGTGATGGGTAGGTAATCGGCTCAGTCGCCGATTTTCATGAGGATATCCGTGACGACGCGGTGGCCCGCGCAGGTGAAGAAAAAGGTGTGGCGGCTGGCGGAGCTGATCGGCTCGACGCAGAAGTTGCTGCCGCGGAGGATCGACGGGATGGTGAGCTTGCAGGGATAGCCGGCGTCGCAGAGGCCGTTCTTGAAGCTGCCGACGGTCATGTTGGTGAGCTCGCCGATCGCGTCGTTGATGACCTCGTCGCCGGCCTCGTTGAGCTCCGCGTCGGTCATGCCGAGCAGGTGGCTGGTGGCGAGCCGGGCGAAACCGATGTCGAAATAGAGGTAGATCAGGCCGTTGACGTCGCCGATGAACCCGACCGTGCCGACGACGTGGGCCTGGTTGCTCTCGGCCTGCGGCTGCATCGACGGCGTGTGCACGCCCGCGGGCTGCACCTGCGCCGAAACAAACTCCGGCTGCTGCTGGAGCATGGTCTTGAAGACATCATGCACCGCGCGGTGGATGTTGTCGCAAATGAGCTTTTCGGTAATCTCCTGGATGGCGGGCATGGGGATCAGCTGTGGGTGGGACGCTTGAATATCGGCGCGATCCGCCGCCGATTAAACGCATTGTTCAACCCTTCGCGTCCCGCCCGGGACCGAAAAACTACCTAGGCATATTCCCGGCCCGCCGGCCGGTGCCGCCCGCGGGCGGTCAGGCTTCCGCCGGATCCGGGTCGAGGTCGACCGGATCCCCGGCGTCGCGGTACTCCTGCAGCTTGTTGCGCAGGGTCCGGATGCTGATGCCCAGCGCGGCGGCCGCCTGGGTGCGGTTGCCGCCGGTCTGGCGCAGCGCGGCCTTGATGGCCTGCTTCTCCAATTCGTCGAGGCGCAGCACGCCGCCGTGCTCGCCCGTCACCTCGGGATTCGCCCCGATCGCCGGCTCGGCCGGCGCCGGCTCCGCGGGCACGGGGAGGTCCGCCATGGCCAGGTCGCCCGGCAGGCCGAGGGCCGCCGCGGTGACGGGGCGGCCGGACTCCGAGAGGATGACCGCGCGCTCGACCGTGTTCTGCAGCTCGCGGACGTTGCCCGGCCAGCGGTACGCGTTCACGGCCGCGCGCGCGGAGTCGCTCAGGCCGGTCACCTTCACGCCGTGCTTGCGGGCGAAGCGCCGCAGGAAATGGTCCGCCAGCACGAGCACGTCGTCCGCGCGGTCGCGCAGCGGCGGCACCTGGACGGGAAACACGTTGAGCCGGTAATAGAGGTCCTGGCGGAAGTCGCCCTTCTCGACGTAGCTGAGCAGGTCGCGGTTGGACGTCGCGATGATGCGCACGTTGACCTTGATGGTGCGGTTGCCGCCGACGCGCTCGAACTCGCGCTCCTGGAGCACGCGGAGCAGCTTGGCCTGGAGGCTCGGCGGGATCTCGCTCACCTCGTCGAGCAGCAGCGTGCCGTGGTTCGCCAGCTCGAACCGGCCCTCGCGCCGCTCCGTCGCGCCGGTGAACGCGCCGCGCTCATGGCCAAAAAACTCGCTCTCGATCAGGTTCTCCGAGATCGCCGCGCAGTTCACCTTGATGAACGGCTGGCCGCGGCGCGGGCTGCGCCGGTAGAACTCGCGGGCGATCATCTCCTTGCCGGTCCCGCTCTCGCCCGTGACCAGCACGGTCGCGTCCGTCGGCGCCACCCGGTCGATCAGCTGGCGCAGCCGCTGCATCGCGGGACTGCGGCCGACGAGCACGCTGTCCTCGTCCTCCGGGTCGTCCGTCAGCAGGCGGTTGACGCCGAGCAGCTGGCGGTAGGACTGGGCCTTGCGCAGGATGACGTCGATCTGGCTCGGGGAAAAGGGCTTCAGGACGTAGTCGAACGCGCCCGCCCGCATGCAGGAGACGGCCGACTCGATCGTGCCGTAGCCGGTCACCATCACCACCAGCGGCCGCTCGGGGAGCGCCGCCATCTGCTCGAGGAATTTCTGGCCGTCACCGTCCGGGAGCCGGATGTCCAGCATCATCAGGTCGAACGACTCGCGCTGCACGGCCGCGGCGGCCTCGGCCACGGTCCCGGCCGTGCTGACGATGAACTTCTGCCGCGCGAAGATGCTCTGGAGCAGGTTCCGGACGACCGGCTCGTCCTCCACAATGAGGACCTTCTCAAGCGCCATGGGAAAGTTGGTGGACACGGAGGTGGTTGGTCGGGGCGGGGATCAGAAGGCTTTCCCCCCCACGATTCAAACCAAAGTTCCGCGTTTCGGCTAAGCCACCGACCGACCCAGCAGTTGCCGGGCGGTCCAGACCAGGTCCGTCGGCAGATAGGGCCGGGGCACGAGCACGGTCAGGCCCTCGCGCACGGCGGCGCCGGCCGGCTGGACCGCACCGGTCGCGACCAGCACCGGGACCTGCGGGTGCACGGCGCGGACCTGGTGGCAGAAATCGGCATGATCGAAGGACGGCGCATGGCAGTCCACGAACACGAGGGCGAAGATGGCCGGGGTGCGGGCCAGCAGGGCCAGGCCCGTGGCCCGGTCCTCCGCCACCACCGTGCGCATGCCCGACTGGGCAAACAGGCGCACGAGCATCCGGGAAATGGCCGGCTCGTCCTCGAGGAGCAGCACCGTCGCGGCGGACTCCGGCAGCTCGGGCGGAGCCGCCCGGTTCGCCACCGCATGGAAATCGTGGGAGGCGGTGAGGGCGATCATGCGTCCTTCCTGTTCGGTCGGACCCGGGCAAACTTGAGGTTTTTGTTAAAGTTCCCGGCCGACCGCGCCGATGGAGACAGCGGAATAACCCTGCGCATCTCCCACCCTGACCATGTCCACCCGACTGCTTTCCTTCCTGACCGACATCGAGAAAGCCCTCGCCAAGGAATCCGCCGCCAACATGGGCCCGTCGTGGGATGGCCACCGCATCGTGAACTACCGGACCGGACTCGCCCGCCTCACGCTGGCGCCGGCCGCCGGCAGCGACGCGACCGTGGTGGGCGGGTCGGCCCTGATCCAAAGTTTCAACCTCGCGGACGGTTCCGTCTGCCTGAAGGTGGTCCTGGGTTGGACCGGTTCTCCCGTGACCGTGTCGCTGGCGGTGTACGCCAAGCCCCAGGTCGACTGGGCCCGCGAAGCGCGCCAGATCGCCGCCACGTGGCTGGCGGGTCCGCCGAGCGCGGGGACGGTCGTGGAGGGCCAGGTGGGCGCCGATGGCGCTGACGCCTCGGGTCTCGTTGCGGCCTCCGCCTGAGCGGCGCGGCCTCTCTGCGACAGAATTCACCCGCGCCGGATCCCGGCCGCGGACCAACCTTGGCCGACCTGGAATCGGCGCGCCTATACGGCCGCCTGGAGGCGCGGGGCGAAAAGCGATTCGGCCGCCGTGCGGTAGGCGGGACGGATGCGGTCCAGCTGACTCCGACGGGCGCGGATCTCGTCGAGCGCCGACCGGGTGGTGGCAATCTGTTCCTCCAGCCGCGCCAGCCAGCTCTCGCGGCAGCGCAGGAGGGCCCCGAGCCGGGCCCGGAGGGCCGGGCGGCCCGCGGGGACGCCGAGCTCGACGAGCGCGGCGATCAGGGGCTCCGTGCGCCGCTGCAGCTCCCGCAGGCGCTCATGGTCGCCGGCGTGCACCGCCACGCGCTCCTGTTGGACCAGGTCCTCGAGGGCGCCCAGCAGACGCTCTTGCCTCGTGCCGGCGGTGTCCATGGTCAGGCGACGCTGCGCACCGATTCCGCGGCGGGCACGCCCTGCTTGCAGAGCATCTCCGCCCACGCGTCGCGCAGGTCGCGGACGAGGCGCTCGACCTCGACGACCGGCTCGACCTGCTTGCGGAGGTTCGCCTCGAAGAGGCGGCGGTTGTAATAGTCGTACAGGCGCTCGAGGGTCCGGGCCACATCGCCGCCGGCGTCGTGGTTGAGGCCGCTTTGGAGCTCGGTGATGATCGTCTGCGCCTTGAGCAGCTGCTGGTTGATCGCCTCGATCCGGCGGGGATCGTCGGCGGACCAGGCAAACGCGTCGCGGGCGATGGCGAGGGACTTCAGCACCCCGTCATAGAGCATCAGCACGAGCTGGCCGGGACTGGCGGTGAGCACCGCGTTCGAGCGGTACGTCTGCGCGTAGCCGTGGGCAACCATGGCCGGCTCAGGATTGGTCTTCGCTGAGGTCAGGCGCGGCAATGATCTGCTGCGCCACCCGCCGCATGATCGCGACGGAGGGGTAGGTCGGGTCGGCGGCCAGCGCGCGGGCGCGGGCCACCACCTCGGGGCGAATCTCGGGGCTCTGGGCCAGCGACGTGCGGAGGGCCGAGGCGCTGTCGATCGAAAGCTGGTCCGAGCGGGTCGTCTTGCCGCGGGCGGCTTGACCGGCGACCGGAACCATGTCCGGGCGGGCAGTCCGGTCAAAGGGGGACGTGGATTGGATCATTGGGTTGTTTCGAGTTACGAAACGGTCTGCCGCTGATGTTTCGGGTACAGGGAACGCCGTTGATTGGTAAGGGTGATATCGGCACCCCGGGCGGAAACTTTAGGGGGTTCCACCCGAGGGACTATTACTTAGCGTGGTCTGCAAACCTGCGCCGGGTAGCAACCTGCGGTTCAGCGGGCGGGTACCTCAGGCGCCGCCGGGGCCGCCGGGACCGCCACCGGGGGCAGGGTCTCGAACATGGCTTCCGCAGCGTAGGCCGTGAACTTGCTCGGGGACAGGAGCACCGCCGGCGTCAGGTCCGCCGGCACGTCCTTGCGGCTCGTGGCCAGCGCCGCATGACGCGCGCTGTTCGCCACGGCGGGATCCGCCGCGGAAAACACCGTGTCAAAGGTCCAGACCAGCCGCACGTCCTGGGTGGTCGCCAGCTTCGCCCGGAGCCCGATCGCGATCGGCCGGTAGGCCGAGAACGTCGTCACATCGACAAACATCACGCCGTCGGCCGCGAATTCGCGCCGCAGGGTCGCCATCAGGTTCGCGGGCAGCACTGCGACCGAGGACAGCTCCTCGCTGCCGAGCAGGCGGCGGCAGTCGTCGCGGGTCAGCGCGACCACCTCGAAGCGATGCTGGTGCAGCAGGGCCGCCGCCAGGACCGGGTCGAGCGCCGCCAGGCTTTCGGCCGGCGCGACCGAGCCGCCGGCGAGCGGGAGCAGCACGACGCGACGCAGGGTGGCCGGCAGGGCCGGGTCGCCCACGTGGTTGGTCGGCGTGAAGAAGGGCCCGACGCGCGACGGGTCGTCGGCCGGCGGCGTCATGCAGCCCGCCGCCAGGAGCAGGCCGATTCCGGCTAGAGCCAGGCGCCAGCCGCGGCATCCGCCGGACCGGCGGCCGGCGGCGTCAGTTGCTGCTGTTGTTCTTGAAGAACGCATTGGTTAGGGTGGTGTTGTCGCTCTGCGCCTTGGACTGGGCGTCGAGCATGGCGATGAAGGCGTTGGTCAGCTGCTGGCGCTCGGAATCGAGGCGGGCCTGCAGCGTGGCGATCTGGTCGTCGATGTCGGCCGAGGCCTGGTTCAGCCGCGACTGCTGGTCGCCGTCGGCGCTGATGAGATTGGTGAGATAGGTATACCCTTTCGAGACCAGGCCCGTCGACGGCGTCAGGAAGAACGCCCGCACGTCATCCGGCTTCTCGGCGAGCGCGGTGGCCAGCTTGTCGGAATTCTTGATCGTCAGGTGCCCCGAGGTGGAGTCGAAGTCGATGCCCAGATGGTCAAGCCGCTGGATCGAGCCCGTCACGCCGCTCACCGCGTCAAACGCCAGGCTCCGCAGGCGCGACGCCCACGACTGGACCTCGCGGTTGTCGGTCAGCACCGACGTCGAGACCGAGCCGCCCGAGACGGTCGTCTTCGTGTTCGTTTCGATGAAGTCCTGCACCGCGTTGAACTTGTCGATGAAGTTCTGGATCGCCGTCTGCATCGACGATGTGTCGCTCTCGACCTTCACCGTCTGCGTGCTCCGGGTGTTCACGGTCACGCTCAGGCCCGTGATCCCATGCACCGAAGCGTCCAGCGTGTTGCTCGCGCTGGTGAGGACCGGGCCGCCGTTCACCGTGAACTGCGCGTTCAGGCCGCGCGTGGTCGTGCCCGCGGCGCCGAGCAGGCCGAGGGCGTCGAGGACGCCGCCGGTGCTGTCCGTGACCGTCAGGCCCATGTCGCCGGTCGTGGCGTTGGTCAGCGTGAGCTGGTCCTGGTTCGGGTCGTACGCGGCGGTGACGCCGGCGGCGGACTTGTTGATCCGCGTGATCAGCGAGCTGAGGGAGTCGGTGTTGACGTTGTAGGCGATGCTGACGCCGTTGATGGCAAAGGTGCCGTTGCCCGAGCCGTCGACCGCGGTGATCGCGCCCTTGAGCCCGGCCGAGGCCAGGGGGCTGGACAGCTTGACCGTGCCGAGGCGGGCGCCGCTGGTGAGGGTGCCGGTGCCGTTGTTCACCAGCTTCATCACCGAGAGGAAATTGCTCGAGTCGTTGCTCGCCCCGAGCACGACTTCGCCGGTCGCGCCCACCAGCTTGAGCCGGTCGGTGGCCGAGTCGTAGGTCGCCGTGACCTCGCCGCCGGTCGCGGTGCTGATGCGGTCGAAGACGTCCTGCAGCGAATCGGTCAGGGCCACGGAGATCGTCTGGCCGTTGACCGTGAAATTGCCGGCCGTGACCGCGGTCGCGGTGTTGAGATTGGCCACGGTGAGGCCGGTCACGTCGTCGGTCGCGGCCAGCCCGGAGCCGATGTCCGCGGCGCCCTGGCGCTTTGTCGCGGTCGCGAGCTGCGAGACGGAGATCTCATAGTTGCCGATGGCGGCGCCGCTGGCGGAATTGGACTTCCACGTGGTGCCGCTGACATCGGAGCTGACGCTGCGCGCCGAAAAGGGATCGTTGGCCCGGATCGCCTGGAGGGAGTCCTGCAGGTCGCTCAGCGAGGTCCGGAGGCTCGCCAGTGCGGTGACCTTGTCCGCATTCTGGGACTTCTGGGTGTTGAGACGCGTGATCGGGGCGCTGTCGACGGCAATCAGCTGGTCAACGACCGACTTCCAGTCGAAGGCGGAATTCGACAGCAGACCTGAGACTTGGATGCCGGACATGCGTGGTGCGGGTTTTCTAGGGGGCAATCATCGGCACAAATTGCCGGGGCCTTTAGGGAGTTTTTGCCCGGTCCGGCCACTGGCCAGCCCTCGGATCTACCGGTTGCTCCAGTATAAAGGCCAAGATCGACCCAACGCCCGCGAACTGTCGGGCGGAATTTTCGCCGGCGGGCCGGTTCGGGCCAGAGCTCCAGCCGGAAGGATCTGCGACGCCGAGATCGCGAATTTCGACGACAAGCTTTCATGGGATGAAAGCCGAGCTCCGGTGCCTTCCCCACCCTCGCACGGGGTTCAGCCAGGAACCGGCCGCGGCCCGCTTGCGAAAAAACGCGCGGCACTGGGCGCGGCATTTTTCCGTCTCCGGCCGGGCGCGAGGCCTGGCG
>CAZUQB010000049.1:0-3084 GCA_964622405.1 uncultured Opitutaceae bacterium
GCGGCGAACGCATCGGCCTGATCGGCGCCCATCCCGGCCAGCCGTCGCCGACGCTGTTCGTGCTACAGGGCACGCTCGATGTCGCCCGGGCCGATCCGGCCTACTCGCACGTGGCGCGCCTTCTTGCCAAGCACGGCTACATGAGCGTCCTGCTCGACGCGCCGGGCCACGGCGAGGACCATCGGCCGACCGAGCCGACCGAGCTCAACGCGTGGCGGGTGCGGCTCGACCAGGGCGAGAATTTCGTCGCGAACTTCAACGCCCGCGCCAAGGCCGTCCTCGATTACCTGATCAAGGAGCGCTACACCGATCCCGCGCAGGTCGCGGCGTGCGGCACGTCGCGCGGCGGCTTCCTCGCCTTTCACCTCGCCGCGGCCGAGCCCCGGATCCGCTGCATCGGCGGCATCGCGCCGGTGACGGACCTGCGGGCGCTGCGCGAGTTCAAGCCGGCCCAGCATCCCGAGGCCGCCGAGGCGCTGGCGCTCGTCCATGTCGTTCCGCAGCTCGCCGGCCGACCCGCGTGGATGTGCATCGGCAACAATGACGGTCGCGTCAGCACCGAGTCCGCCATCGCCTTCTCACGCGCCCTCGTGCAGGCCGGCGCCGCGAAGGTGAAGGACGGTGAAACGGTCCCGGTCGACCTCGTCGTCAATTCCTCCCCCGGCCACCGCAGTTCCTACCACGACCACGAGCTGCTCGCGGAGTGGATGCTGGAGCATATGAAATAGCCGCCGGTAGCTCGAAGCTGGCCGATCCCAATCCGGGGTGGCCGAAAGAAGGCGTCGGAGGTACGAGCACTTTGGTGGTGGTCCCTAACCAGGGATCCCCGGTTTGCGCCTCCTGCGCCTGGCGGCCAAGACCCTAAGCTCACGCCCGCGGCTAATCGCGGCCCGCGGCCGGCCTCAGCCTGCGATCGCGTTCGCGAGGAGGAGCAGCACGATCGCCACGAGGCCGATGCCGGTCTCGACGATGGTCCAGGTGCGCAGGGTCTGCGGGACCGTGAGGCCGAAATACTCCTTCACGAACCAGAAGCCCGAGTCGTTGACGTGCGACAGCAGCAGCGAGCCGGCGCCCATGGCCAGGATGAGGAGTTCGCGATTGGTATCCGGCCGCACCGCGAGGATCGGGGCCATGAGGCTCGCGGCCATCATCACCGCCACCGTGGCCGAGCCCACCGCGACGCGCAGCAGGCCCGCGATCAGCCAGCCGAGCAGCAGCGGCGACACCGGAGCCCGCGCGCCGATCTCGCCGATCGCGGCACCGACCCCCGACGCGTTCAGCACCGCGCTGAATCCGCCGCCCGCCCCAATCACAAGCAGGATGCCCGCGGCCGGTCCGACGCACTCCTCCGACATCTTTAGCAGCTGATGCCCGGTCAATCCGCACCGGTAGCCGAAGGTCCAGTAGGCGACGAGCACCGCCACCAGCATCGCCACCGCCGGGGTCCCGAGCAGCGCCAGCCAGAGCCGCAGCGGATGCGCGCGCGCCAGCGGCGACAGGTCGGCCACCGTCGCCGCCAGCATCAGCAGCACCGGCAGCAGCAGCGTGAAAAGACTCACCGCCAGGCCCGGCCGCCGCGGCGCCGCCGGGGCCGCCGTTGCCGCAGCACCCAGCCCGCCCAGATCCACCGGCACCCGCGGCGCCAGCCACCGGGCGAGCAGCGGGCCGGTGACGAGCGCGGTCGGCAGCCCGACCACGATCGACCAGAGGATCGTGCGGCCCACGTCCGCGTGGATCGTCGCGATCGCCGCCATGGGTCCGGGATGCGGCGGGATCAGCCCGTGCGCTGTCGACAGTCCTGCCGCCAGCGGCAGCGCCAAACGCAGGATCGGGGTACCCGAGCGGCGCGCGAGCATGAAGGCCAGCGGACCGAGCAGCATTACGCCGACGCCGAAGAAGACCGAGATGCCCACCACGAAGGCGACCAGCATGACCGCATAGTCGAGCCGCGCCTCGCCCAGCAGCCGCACCAGCCGGTCGGCGATCACCTCCGCCGCGCCCGACTCCGCGAGGAGCTTCCCGAGGATCGTGCCGAACCCGATGATCAGCGCGAGGCTGCCGAGCGTCCGACCGACGCCGCCCTCGAGGCTCTCGACGATCCCGGGCCGGCCACCCTGGGCGACGAGCGGCATGCCGGAACCGAGCCCGACAGCGAGCGACGCGAGCACGAGGGCGATGAACGCGTTGCAGCGGAAGCGCGCGACCAGGAGGATCAGGCCCGCCACCGCCCCGCCGGCGAGCCAGAGCAGGCCTGCAGCGGACAGGACGCCGAGCGGCAGGGGCGGGGTCATGGGGCAGCAGCGGGACGGCGTCAGCCCGCCTTGACCGGATCGGGGCCCGCCCGCAACAGCAACCCAAGCGCCAGAACCGCCATCACGCCGCCGAAGATAAAGCTGGCGGAGAACCCGAACGCGTCCGTCAGGCTGCCGTGGATCGCCGGCGCCACGCTGCTCACCGGGCTCACGAGCGAGAGGAACGCGATGTTCCGCGTCGTCGTCTCCGGCGTCGACGCCGAGATCACATAGTTCACGAAGTACACGCCGCCGAGCTCGCCGGCGCCCATGAGCCCGAACGCGAGCAGGTACCCGTAGCCGGTGGCGGCGAACGGCCAGAGGATCGCGCAGCCGACGAGCACGACCGTCGTGATCACCGCGGCGCGCGCCCCGCGGCGCACCGCGATCGCCCCGATGCCGAAGCCGGCGATCGCCTTGAGGCCGAACCGCAGGGCCATGATCACGCCGGCCAGCTCGATCGGCGGACGCCCCACCGCCACGCGGGTGTAGAGCGACAGGTTGGTCATGGAGCTGTAGGCAAAATACCAGAGCAGGAACGCCAGCCACGCGATCAGGAGGCGGCGGTCGACGAGGAAGGCCCGCACGCTCTCGCCCAGATACGACCAGAACGGCGGCGTCGCCTGGTGCGCGAGCGGCAGGATCAGGTAGCGGTGCGAGATCAGGGCGCACACCGCCATGCACGGCAGCGCGACCACGTAGAGCACGCCGAAGTTGAACGGGTAATGCAGGCCCGGAATTTTCTCGGCCAGGAGCACCTGCGCGCCCAGCGAGCCGAGCACCGCCGCCACGG
>CAZUQB010000049.1:3184-11774 GCA_964622405.1 uncultured Opitutaceae bacterium
ATTTTCTCGGCCAGGAGCACCTGCGCGCCCAGCGAGCCGAGCACCGCCGCCACGGGGCCGAAGCCGAAGGCGTATTTCAGGGCCCACGCGCGGCCGGCCTCGCTGGTGCCGCGCGCGAGGCACTTGAACATGTAGATGTTGGTCACGCTGTTGATCACGCCGATGATCAGGCCCTGCCCGATCACCACGGCGATCCGGAGCCACGACGGCGCCGGCACGAAAACCACGCAGCAGACGAGCAGCATCGAGACCGCGACCAGCGCGAAGGCCACCTCCAGGATCCACCGTTCCAGCCGGGCCGGAAACAGCCACGCGCAGAGCAGCGGGAACACCGCCCCGAGCATGTACGTCGAACTCGGCAGGTTCGCCACCGTGGCGCTCGCCCCGAGCTTGTCGAGGAACGCCGCCTGCACGACGCCGACATAGAGCACCGGGGCCGAGAAGTAGATCAGCAGCTGGGTCCAGATGAAGATGAGCCCGTTGCGACGCTCGATCTCGGGCGTGAGGGCGGGGACGGTGGGATCGGTGATCATGGCTGGGAAATTGGGGTCGGCCCGGCCAGGGCGCGGTAGCGGTCCTGCGCCGCCCGGAACCGGGCCACGATCGCGTCGCGATCGCCGGCATGCTCGAACCGGCCGCGCTGGTCGAGCTTCGCGATCAGCGCGTCGATCTGGTCGACGAAGAACCGCGCGTCCGCGCGCTCGACCGGCGCCGCGCCCGCGATCGTGACGTACACCGGCGAGGTGTGCGCGAAAACCGCCTTGTCGTTGGGCGCGAGCCGGTGACCGGGGCCGCGCACCCGCAGCGCGACCCACGCGCTCGACCGCACCGTCACCCGGGTGGCGATCTCCTGCTCGGTGGCCGGGGGCGTGCCCGTCACGGTGCCGGCGACCCGGCCGTTGACGATCACCTCGACGGTGTCGAACGGCACCTGGCTGCGGACCGTGCCGCGCACCTCGAGGACCACCGGGCCGCGTTCGGCCGTGATCTCGTCGCCCGGACCGTGGCCGTTGACCGAAAAGGTCAGCAGCGGACCGTTCGTCGCAAAGCTCCGGCCCCGCCGGTAGGCGTCGATCCAGCCGCCATAGGTCAGCGGCGAGCCGCACTGCACGTAGAGCCGGCCGGCGCCCGGGATGAGGTGCGAGGGGATGTTGAGGAACGAGTCGGTGCCCGCCGAGATGGGGCACCGAAAGCCGCAGTTCAGCAGCCGGTACCAGAGCGCCGTCGTGAACTCCTCGTCGCTCTGGCTCATGGCGTCGATCGTGTCGGCCACCCCCAGGGCGATGTCGACGGGAAACTCACTCGGCAGGGCCGGATGCACGTAGGTCGCCACCCCGCCCTGCGCCTTCGCCGCGGCGACCTGGGGAAAGTTGCTGGGCGAGTCGTACGGGAACGGCGAGTGCGGCCAGCCGAAGTACGCAGGCTCGACGAACGTGCGCAGGTTGAGGAAGCCCACGTGGCCGAAAATGTCGTTCCGCATCTCCTCGTTCACATAGACGATGCGGTTCGTCGTGGAGACCGGGTCCGGCGCGCCGGTGAAATACTGTCGGTCGGAGATGATCGTCGTGCGCGGGTCATTGCACGGCAGGATGTTCACCACGTTGAGGTCCTCCGCCTCGGCCGCGTGCAGCACGTCGGTCAGCCGGGTCGTCGTCGCCGCGAACAGGTTGGCGTGCACGTGCACGTCGCCCGAGTACCACCCGGAGCCGGCCAGGTCGGACCAGCGCTCGAGGCGGATCTCCACCCGGGTCTCGCCGCCGGGCACCACCTCGACCGTGCGGGCCGCGGGACGGTACTCGAAGCCCTTGACGAACTCGAGCGCGGCCGGTCCCGCCGGCAGCGTGACGTCAAACTCGCCCGGGGCGTAGAAATAGCAGTCACCGGCGAAGGGCTGGCCACAGTCGCCCGTGACGATGCGCGGCATCACCCCGCGGGGCGCGTACGCCCGCCGGTCGGCGCCCGTCAGGTAGCCGCGGGCGGCGGTCGCACGGCCGTGTTCGTCCCGCACCACCACATGGAGTCGCCCGGCCGGATGGCGCCGCAGCGGGACCGCGATCGGCACCGCCGTCCCGTCGCACTCGAGCACCAGGGAAAGCTCCGTCCCCTGCTCCGGCGGAACCACATCGAGAAAGAACCCCCAGGCTTGGTCCGGCGCGAGCGTGACCGTCTGCAGCGGCGTCCCCGCGCCCGCCTGCCGGAGCGTGAACGTGGCAGCCGTGGGGCGCGGGTTGCGGACCACGATCGGGAGCTCCACCGCCTCCCCGCTCAGCACGTCGACCGGATTTGGTCGGACCACCGCCACCGGGCGGTCCAGGGTGACGGACACGAGCCGCGGACTCTCAAGGGCGAGAAACCCGCGGTTGACGCGGTCGATGACCACCTGGCTGGTGAGCTTCGGCGCGCCCGGATGCAGGCCGCGCCACTCCTCGACGAACGGGAGAAACGCCGTCTTCACGACCTGGTTGGCGAGAATGACCGGCGGCCGCGGCGTGTCCGACCAGCGCAGCAGGCGCGTGGAAAACTCGGCCAACTGGTTCAGCAACGCCGCCGCCTCGGGATCCGCGACGAAGGTGGCGGTCTGGTTGGGCGTGATCGTCCACGCGAACGGTCGGCCCGCCGGCTCGTCGGCCGCACGGATCGCCGGGCCCGGCACCACACTGGCGAGCGTCATCACGGCGAGCCATGCGCACGGCCGGCGACGTTGGGACCCGCGGATCAGGCGGAAGGGAGCCGGGCGTTCCATGGGGTCAGGGTTCCAGCCAGAACGAGTAGAGATCCGCATCCTTGAGATGAAACCGCACCCGCACCGCGCGTCCGCGGAGCTCCGCCAGCGAACGGCCGGGCCACCGGACTTCCATCCGGGCATGGTCACCGGAAATCGGCACGCAGGCGCCCGCCTCCCAGCCCGCCAGCGGCTCGCGGCCATCGCGGCTGGTCAACTCGACCCGCACTTCGCCCGGCGCCGTGACGTTCACGCAGAGCCGCCCGCCGTCGAGCACCACCGGCCGGGTGTCGACAAAGCCGCCGTCCGGGCCGGCGTGCAGCGAGACGAAGCCGTCGACGCGGAGCATCGCGACGCAGATGGCGCCGCGATATTCGTCGATGACGCGCGGGACGTTCGGCCGGTGCCGGACATCGATGCCCGAATAGTAGAACCACAGCTCGTCGCCGTGCCGCACCGGGTGCGAGGACGCCATGATCTGCCCGGTGTCGATCACCCCCGGACCCAGCGGCGAGATCGGGAGGAAATGGGCGCGGTCACCCACCCGCGTCCACGCCCGGAGATCGCGGCTGCAGGCCAGCTTGGGCGAGTTGATGCCGTCCTGGTTGCCGCGCGGCAGCGGGATCCGGCCGCTCGACTCGAAATAATTCGGGAGCCCGATGTACAGCCCCTCGTAGCGGAACACCGCCATGTTGTAGATCTCGACGTTGTACTCGTGCGGATGGTTCACCGTCGGCCGCCAGTACCGCGCGTCGCCCTCGATCTCGCGGAGATACTGCGCGCCGAGGGCCTGGTCCTGCGCGTCAGCGTGGTAGATCAGCTCCGGCTTCGTCCAGTGCTCGAAGTCGGGGCTCAGGCTCAGGTAGACCGAGCGCCCGAACGGGCCGGGCTGCTTGACCGTGAGAATGAACTGGCGGGCGGACTCGTCCCAGTTGAGGTGCGACTCGTCCTCGCTCGGGATCGGCGGAACGTCGAGCCAGGTGAAGGTGAATCCATCGGCGGAGACGATCGGCTCGCGCCCGTGCGGGCCGATCAGACCCTTGTAGCGGCGCTCCGGCGGCGCGTGGGGGTCGATCATCACGTGCTGGATGAACGCCTTCGGCCGGCCCTGCACCACGGTGAGGTTGTTCCGCCGGCTGCCGTGGCTCTCGACCAGGCCCAGGATCGGCTTCTCCCAGTGGAGCCCGTCCTTCGACCGCGCGAACCCGGCCCCGCCGGCGCCGTTGCCGTCGTCGCCGAAGCGGATGTACCACAGTTTCCACACCTGCTCCTGCTCATCCCAGCTCGGCGCATCGCGCGCCTGGATCGCGGCGCCGTCGGAGGGCAGGTCCGGGGCGAGCACCGGGTTGTGTTCGTATTTGCGCGGCGGGTGGATCACTCGGGACACGCCGTCGAGGTCGCCCAGCACAAAGTCGTCGAGGAACAGCTGGCGTTCGCCCGGCCGCAGCGTGAGCGCCGTCCAGCCGTCCGGCGCCGGTTCGGCCGCGCCCGCCGGTGCGAAACCGCATGTGCACGCCAGCCCCAGCGCGAGCAGGGTCCGCCGGAAGCGCCCCGGGTGCCGGTAGGTCGTGGCGTGCATCGGGCGGACGGCGCGGCGCTAGTCGGCCCGCAGGTAGACGGCGTAGAGCCGGGGATCGCCGGTGCCGTCCGGCACCACGTTGATCTTGAGGCGGACCGTGCGGCCGCCAAGCGCCGCGGGCGAACCGCCGGGCCACGTCACGGCGCAGTCGAGGCCGCCGTCGCGGTCGAGCGTGCCGGCATTGGCTCCGGACTGCGCCGGCAGCAGCGAGAACCGCTCGTCGGCGATCTCGACGGTGAAACGGCGCGCATGGTCGGCATTCAGCACGATCCGGCAGCCGCCGGCGGGCAGGCGCACGGCGGCGGTCCAAACGGAGCCCGTCGGCTTCGCGTCAAAGTGGCTGTCGACCGCGGGCTGCACCCCGAGGGCCCCCCAGCGATCGCGCGGCAGGATCGCGAGGGCGACCTCGCCGCTGTAGCCCAGGCCGTAGTCGGCATTGAGCCAGCGGCCGAAGTAGATGCGGGTCTCATCGCCGACATTGAGGATGCCGTTGCCCGACTGCGTGAGAATGGTCGGATAGGCGTGGCCCGGAACCGGGGTGGCGGGCGCGTCGAAGCGGGAGATGTACGCCAGCCCCTTGGCCGGCTCGCGAAAATGCAGGCCGTCGTTGCTGATCACCAGGCCGAGGTCACACGAGATCTTGCCGTAGCCGAACCAGCCCCAGCGCTTCTGGGAGTCCTCATCGCCCGGCTGGTTGTGCCACTGGCCGTAGAACCCGACGGCCACCGTGCCGAAGCTCGCGGCGCCGACGCCGAGGTGCACCTGGTCGTAGGGCTTCCGCGGCCCGCGATCGGCGGGATTCGGCGGTTCCGGCAGCAGGAACGCCTCGGTGTCGCCGGTGAGCCAGCGCGCGAAGTCCGGCGAGATCACGGCGCGACCCTGCCGGCCGCTCGGGTGGCCGCCCTCGCTCACCGTGATGCGCTGGCCGTTCACCACCCACAGGCCGTTGAACCGGTAGAGCGACGCGGTCTCGAGGAACTGGTCGATCCCGTAGTCGGGCGCCGCCTGCCAGTGGATGCCGTCGGGGCTCGTGGCCGTGCGGATCACCCAGGTCTTTCCGTTCGAGGGATTGTAGACCATCTTGTACCGCCGCTGCGGGTCGGGGTCAGACTCGTCGCGCAGGACGTGCACGCCCTCGATCAGGGAGTCGGGCAGCGCGATCGCGTTGTTGTGCCGGCTGCCGCGAACCTCCACCTGCCCGAGGTCGGGCTTGGTCCACGTGATGCCGTCCGCGCTCTCGGCGTAACACACCGGCCCCTGCAGCAGGCCCTTCACGTCGGCGTGGTCGGCGTCGCCCGGCTCCTTCAGCGCGACGCCGTAGTACCACATCTGGTAGCGGCCCTCATGGAAGACCACGCCGCCGTAGAAATGCGCGGCGACCTGGTCCGGCGCGAGCGGGTTGTCGCGGCTCGGGCGCACGACCGCCGCGGGACGGCAGACCGGCTTGGAGAGATAGAGCCCGAGATTATCCCGGAGCGGCAGGAGGTAGTCGTCGATCGCGAGCAGTTTCGCCTCGCGTTCCACCGTCACGCCGGTGGCCGGGAAAAAAAACTCCGGCGCCGCCGCGCCGCGGGCCGCGAGGGCAGCGAGGCCGAGACCGGCCAGCAGGAGGCCGCGCCGGCCGTGGCGGCTGGCGCGGATAAGGGGGATAAGGTTCATGGACGGGAAAAATCTCGCCGGCGCGGCCGGGGGTGCGGGCCGCGGGCGGTCACGCCAGGTGGGCGGGGAGCAGCTCGGGCGTGTGGCGGCGCACCCAGGCGATGAGCCGCTTCACGTGCTGCTCGGTGCCGCTGCGGTAGGGCGACTGGCAGCGCACGCCCACCACCCCGCCGCCGGCGACGCGCTGGATGCGGTCGACGGCCGAATCCCAGAGCCCCTCCTCGCGGACCATCGGGATCAGGGCCTCGTGCAGGTAGCGCCGCATGGCCTCGGCGAGAGGTTTCGCCTCGCGGAGCCGGCCGGCGGCGCAGAGCTCGTACAGCTCGACGACCTTGCGGGCGTTGAAACCGGTGATGGAGCAGTAGCCGCCGCGGCCGCCCGCCGGGATGCGCTCGTAGAAATCCTCGCCGCCGAAGATCGCGAGGTCGGGCGCGGCCTTGAGCATGGCCTTCACCGCCTTCACGTCGGACCCGGTGTCCTTCGTGCCGATGAAGGTGGGCACCTCGTGCGCGATCTCCGCGAGGAGGCGCGGCTCGATCTTCCGCTTCGAGCGCATGGTGAGATAGAGCACGATCGGCGTGCGGCCGGCCTCGGCGGCGATCTCGCGCACAAAGCGCCTCAGCTCGTCGTCCTTCAGCTCGAGCCAGAACGGCAGCGCCATCTGGATCGCGTCGGCGCCGCGCCGGACCGCGGTCCGGATCCGCTGGCGGGCGGTGCGGGTGCTCAGCGCCGAGGCGCCGATCTGGACGGGCAGTCCGAGGCCGTGGGCCTCCTCGCACGCGATGGCCGTGATCCGCTCAAACGTCGCGTCGTCCTGCGCGTAGAACTCGCCCGTGGTGCCACCGGTGTAGACGCCATGCACGCCGGTGCCGCCATAGCCGCGGATCTCGCGGGCGAAGCGGCGGGCGTCGAGCTCGTCCCGCTCGTTCCAGGGCACGATGAGGGCGCACCACACGCCGTGCAGGTTTTTCCGGGTCAGGGTCTGGATTCGTCGGCTCATGGGGAAAAGGTCGCGGGCAGGCGGTCGAGGCGGAAGAACCGCCGGGCGTTCTCGCGGAAGATCAGGCGCTTCGCGTCGGCGGGAATCTCGGCGGCCTCAATGCGGGCGCGCTGCAGGGCGACGTGGTACAGCGGCGTGTCGCTGCCGAACAGCAGGCGCTCGGGCCCGAGTTCGCGCACCGCCCACTCCACGAGCCGCGGCAGGATGCTGCGGGCGCTCGAGGTGTCCACCCAGAGGTTGCCGTGCTTCGCCGCCTGCACCGCGCGCACCTGGAGATCGACCCGGCCGCCGGCACCGTTGCCGTTGCCGAGGTGCGCCAGCAGCACGCGCGCGCCGGGATGCCGGTCGGCGAACGGCACGAAGGCCGCGGGCAGGCTGTTGGGGCAGCCGCTGTGGGTCATCACCGCCGCCCCCACCTCCTCGAAAAAGCCGAAGAGTTCCTCGCCATGGTCGCTGATCCGATAGTCGTGCTCCTCGGGGTGAATCTTGATCCCAACGCACCACGGCGCCTGCAGCATCCGCCGCGCCTGGTCGTAGGTCTGCGGCTGCAGCGGGTTCACGATGACGTACTGCAGCAGACCCGGCACGCGCGGCACCAGGGCGAAGGCCGCCTCGTTCGCCGCCGCCACGTCCTGCCCCCGCCCGCGAGGCAGCAGGCCGTCGAGCGGCGACGCGATCGTCCACTCAATGCCACAGCGGCGGGCTCGCGCGGTGACCTCCTCGGCCGCGCCGCTGGAGAACTCGCTGATCAGGGGATCCGCGTGCAGATAATGCCCAAAATGGGCATGGGAATCGATGGCGGCGACGTCGCTGAAGGTCATCGGGACGAAAGACACTGCCCGCCAAACAGGGCCGGACGGCATCAGGTTGTGGTTACCTCGGAGAGCGCTTCAGGAGGACTGGCGAGACCGAATTGGCGTGCTAATGACAGCAACTTGTGTCTAAAAGTATACAAGTGTATGGAAAATGGTTCCTGTCAACAGCCATTCCCGAGAGTCACGGTTTGGCGCGGCAGGGTGACCGTGAAACTTCCGTCGCTTCCCTGACATGATTGTCGACTCCCACGTCTACTGTTTCCCGGCGCCCGACACCCGCGCCGGGCACCCCACGGTGGCCGCTCACCTCGAATTCTGGCAGCGCCAGCAGGCGCTCCACCACCAGCCGACGTTCCGCGTCCGCGACCGCGCCCCCGGCGACTCGCGGGTCCTGCTGGATCCCACGCCGGACGACCCCCTGCGGGTTGCGACCAACCGCAATTTCCGGGTCGACCGCGTGTGCAACCGCTTCGTCTGGACGGTCGACGGCGAGGACTACACCAAGCAGCAGCTGCCGCCCAACGTGATCGAATTCAGTCCCGGCGCGGTGATCGCCGAGATGGACCACGCCGGCGTCGACTGGGGCCTGGTGCATGTCGACGCGACGCTGACCAAGGATCCCGCGTACCTGGCCAGTTGCGTGGCCCAGTTTCCCCAGCGCCTGCGCTCGATGGCGCCGATTGACGAGTGGCTGATCCCGACGCAGCCCGACACCGCCATCCAACAGGCCGTCGATGCGGTGCGGGTCCACCGCCTCCACGCGCTCAAGATCATCCCGGAGTACGCGTACCGGCACTCGGCCTCCCGCGACTTCA
>CAZUQB010000050.1:0-11633 GCA_964622405.1 uncultured Opitutaceae bacterium
CCCTCGTCAAGATCCGCCACGTCCGGCCCTACAAGCGCCAGCTCATCCTCGAGGGGCAGGCCGCGATCGCCCGGCCCGCGTCATGAACCGGACCCTCCTCCTCATCCTCTGCGATTTCCTCCTGCTGAATCTCCTCGCGCTCACGCGCTGGGAGAAGGCGGAGCCGACCCGCCCGCACCAGCCGCCCGTGCCCGAGCTCGCGTCCCACGCCGCGACCAAGGACCAAGACCTGGTCGAGGTCATGCGGCTCTCGCTTGCCGACGAGCACGCCAACCGCGAGGCCCTCGCCCAGAAGCTCTCGGCGACCGAGTCGTCGCTCGCCCAGCGCGACCAGAGCCTCGTCCAGCTGCAGGCCGACCGTGAAAAGCTCGCCGGCTCGCTCGCTGCCACCCAGCAGGCCGCGACCGAGCTGAATCAGCGCTACGCGGCGGCGGCGCAGGATGCCACCGCGACCAAGGAGCAGCTCGCCCGGATCCAGCGCGAGCTGGCCGACAAGCGCACCGAGGCCGAGCGGCAGCAGCAGGCGCTCGCGGCCCTCACCCAGCAGCAAGCCGAGGCCCGGCAGAAGATCGAGAGCCTGTCCGTCGCCGTGAAGGTCGCCGAGCAGGAGAAGCAGCTCCTCCGGCAGACCGCCGACACGCTCAAGACGCAGGTCGAGGCCGAGCGGGCGGACCGGATCCGCGTGCAGGAGACCACCACGCAGCTCGCCCAGGGCGTGGGCCAGCTGGCCGAGAAGTCCGGCGAACTCACCCAGGAGATCCGCGAGAACCGGCCCATCAACGCCAACGTCCTGTTCAACGACTACCTGGCGAACCGCGTCACGGCCCGCTTCGTCGCGGTGCGCGCCGGGCTGCTCGGGCCCGCCTCGAAGGAGAAGGCGGCCGCCACGGTGCTCGTCACCGACGGCGCCAAGCTCTACGCGCTGATGCACGTCGACGATTCGCCGCTGTCCCTCACCGACACGCTGCCGGACTGGGACCGCATCACGGTCGACCTCGTCCACGCCTCGGCCCGCCCGTCGCCCACGTCCACGCTGCAGTTCCTCTCGCTCGACCCGCGCGTCATCGCGATCCCGGTCGAGCCCGCCCAGGCCGCCGCCCTGGGCGTGAAGGTGTATCCCACGGCGCTCGAGCCGTTCAAGTTTCCCGAGGCGGTGCTCGTGAACGGCAGCGGCAAGGGCTACGGCGAGGTGGGTTTTAAGCTCGACCCGACGCAGCCCAGCTACGTCCGCGTCGACAACCGGCTCTTCAAGCGGATTTTCGGCGACTTCGCGCCGTCCCGCGGCGACCTCGTGCTCAGCAAGACCGGCGAGCTGCTCGGCATCATGGTCAACAGCGACTACTGCGCGCTCGTGAACAACTTCCTGCCGACGAAGACGATCAAGCTCGGCGAGGTCTCCGGCCAGCGCACCAGCGAGATCCTCGACGCCCTGGCCGCCCGCAAGCTCGCCCTGCCCATGAAGCTGCAGTGAGCCTCCGCGTCAGGGGGCGATGAAAAGGACGGCGCCCAGCAGGTCCCATTGGCGGCGGCGTTCCTCCGCGCGGCGAAACCCCGCCTGCTCGATCAGCCGCTCCGACGGCGGCAGCGCGCGGGCCGGCAGTCCGGTGCGCCAGCGGAAGAACGCATAGAGGACGCCCAGCCAGGCCCGCGCCCGCCACCGGGCCGGGCCGCGCTCCGGCAGCCGGAAGTCCGCGAAGAGCCAGCAGGCCCCGGGCTGCGTCGCGGCGGCGATCCTCGGCACCAGCGTTTCAACCTGGGCCGTCGTGAAGCAGTCGAGGAAGAACAGCGTGACGACCGCATCGTAGGTCCGCGGCGGATATTCCCGGGTCAGCGCGTCGGCGCAGACGAGGTTCACGCCGGCCCGGCCCGGCAGGCGGGCAATCCGCTCGGCGGTGCGCGCCACCATGCCGGGGCTCACGTCGACGCAGTCGATGCGCGCCTCCGGTGCGATCGCCAGCAGCCGCGCCAGGCACCGGCCGTCGCCCTCGCCGAGGACGAGGATTGAGCGCCGTCCCGCCAGGCGGTCGAGCAGGGCGAACCGGGTCCGCTCGAGGTCCCCGCCGAACGCCAGCCACTCGAGCGCCCGGTATATCCGCGCGAGGCGACTGAAGTCCGCGGGGCGCACCGCGCTCATGACGGCAGCCAAAGACGCTCGAACGCGAGGACCGCGAACGGCGACATCAGGGCGAGGTCCGCCAGCGCGCGCGCCAGCCGCGGCCCGGCGCGCCGCTCCGCGAGATCGATCAGACCGAGCAGCAGGCCGCTGGCCGTCGCGCACACGAGCGCGGTGCGCCGCGGCCCGGCGAGCCCGGAGGCGAGGGCGGCCGCCGCGAGGGCGATCACCCAGGGCAGGGCGCGGACGATGGCGTGACCCTCGCGGAACTGCAGGGCGAGCGAGGTCTGGCCGTGCGCCTCGTCGACGGCCTGTTCCCATACCGAGATCAGCGCGCAGTTCGCAAAGCAGAGCAGGCAGAAGAACGCCAGCGGCACCGCGAGCGCGGGCCACGCCACCGTCGGCGCCGCCGCCGGGAACACCGCCACGCCGCCGCCGAACAGGGCCGCCACGCAGATCTCCTTGGGCGCCCGCCACCGGTGGTGCCGGTGGATGAGCTGGTGGGAGAGCAGGTAGGCCGCGACCGGCACCAGGAGCAGGAGGCCGGCGGTAAACTCCCGCGCGGTCAGCCACGTGCCGGCGAGGGTGACGTCGGCGGCCAGCGCGGCGAGCCAGATGACCGCGAGCGGCCCGCGCCAGCGCTGGTAAAAATGATGCCGCTGCGTCCGGATCTGGTCCGGCACCAGGCGCCAGCCCTCGATCCAGCGGTCCGCGGCGTACGCGAGCCAGATGCTCGCACCGAGGATGAACCCGTGATGCCAGCCGATCGGCACGTGCGCGACGCGCGCCAGCAGCCACTGCCACGCCACCGCGACCAGCGGGGCGTCGAGCGAGAGGATGGTCAGCCACTGCCACCAATGCGGACGACCGGGCACGAAGGGTTTCATGGTGACCGGTTCACGGAATACGCGCCGGCGCCGGACGCCAGACGAAACCGGGCGATGACATGGCGCATTGCCCTGCGTCGGGCCCCGCGTACGGTGGAGCCGATGGCCGCGCCGGCTCCCAGTGTCCTCCTGATCCTCACCACCCAGTGGCGGGCGTCGGCCTGCGGGTACGCCTGCGACCCGAACGCCCGGACGCCGCACCTCGACGCGCTGGCCGCCTTGAGCGTCAACTACACCCAGGCCGTGACGCCGCATCCGTTCGGCCCCTTTGCCCGGGCGGCGCTGCTGACTGGTGTGCCCTCGCCGCAAAACGGGATCCGCGACTACTTTGATCCGCTGCCTGCCGGGGCGAGAACCGTGGCGCACACGTTCAACGAGCGGGGTTACGCCACCGCCTACTTTGGCAAGTGGCACCTTGGGCGCCGCGATCCCCGGGCGGCCCTCGTCGGCCCGGCCCATGCGAGGACCATCATCCCGCCCGACGGGCGCGGTGGCTTCCAGTTCTGGGAGGGCTTCGAGGGCGGCTTCCTCCTCAACGACCCGTGGCTGCACGGCACACGGCTGCCCGAGCCGATTCAATTTCCCGGCTACCAGTCCGACGTGGTCTGCGCCCGGGCGGCGGAATGGCTCCGGCATTCCGGATTCCGGAATCCGGATTCCGGAATTTCGCGCCCATGGTTTTGTGTCGTCAGCGTCGAGGCGCCGCATCCGCCGTACGATGCGCCGGCGGCCGGGGTGACGCCGCGCCGGCCGGATGAAGTTGTGCTGCCGGCCAATGTGCCGCGGGGCGGGGACGCCGAAACCAAGGCGCGGAAGGAGCTGGCGGGGTATTACGCTCACATCGAGGCGACGGATCGCGCGATTGGTCTGCTGGTGGCGGGAGTGCCGGCGGACACCGTCGTGGTGGTGACCAGCGTGCACGGTGACATGCACGGCGCCCACGGGCACTTCCGCAAGGGCTGGCCGCACGAGGAGAGCATCCGCGTGCCCCTGGTGGTACGGCGGCCCGGTATTAAGCCGCGATGCGATGAGGGCGCCGTGTCGCTGCTCGACGTTCCCGCGCTGCTCAGCTCCGCCGACTGGACTCCGCCGACCGCTGCCCGGATCTCGATGCCCTCGGTGGTGGCGCTGCCCCACCAGTGCGACCGCGCGTGGCGCGGCGTCCGCACCCGCGACCGCAAGCTGGTCCTCAACGAGGACGGCTCGCCGTGGCTCTGCTTCGATCTGGCCGCGGACCCGCTGGAGTCGAGCAACCTCGCCGGCGATCCCGGCTGTCGCGACGAGATCGCCGCGCTGCGTGCCTGGGTGGACCTGGGCTGAGCCGCCCGGTCCGGCGGGCGCCCGCGGCCGGCTACTTGAACCGGACGCCGTGCTTGATCACGAGGTCCACCCGCTGGAGGAGGTCAATGTAGCGCAGGACGTCGCCCTTCACTGCGATGATGTCCGCATACTTGCCCTCGCTCACCGTGCCGACGTCGGAGTCGACCTTCATCATCACCGCCGGCCAGTAGGTCGCGGCGCGGATCGTGTCCATCGGCGACATGCCGAGGCGGTTGACCCAGATGTCGAGTTCGCGCCACGTGGACTGGTTGTGGAATTTCATCGGGATGCCGCTGTCGGTGCCGATCAGCAGGACGAGCCCGGTCTTGCGGAGCTGCGCGAACTTCGCGGCGCTCGTCTGCGCGCGCAGCGGGGTGATCTGGTAGTACGCGAGCCAGCCGGGATGCCGGAGCGACGCCTTGATGTCGGCGACGATGTCGGCCGGCACATCCAGCTGCCAGCCCGGGTCGTCGAGATGCATCGGGTTGCCGACGGTGTAGTCGTAGTTGAAGAAACCCTCGATCGTCGGGCACCAGTACAGCGGACCGAGCGACATCTTCGCGGTGCGCTCCTGGATCAGGGCGAGGATGTCCGGCGGATACTCCGGCGCGGTCGCCAGGCCCGTGTGCTCGAAGCGGTCCACGCCGGCCTTGAGGCCCCGGCGGATCTCATCGGGCCGGTGGGCGTGCGCGACCACCGGCAGCTTATGCGCGTGCGCCTCGTCCACCACCGCCTGCACCTCCTCCTCGGTCATCTCGTCCTGGTCGATCAGCTTGATCACGTTCACGCCGGCGGCGGCCAGCTGGCGGACCTTGGCGCGGGCGTCGTCCGCGCCGGCGATGCCCCAGCGGAAGGCCTCGGTGCCCGGGTAGGGTTTGTGCTGCAGGAACGGGCCGGAGACGTAGAGCGTGGGTCCGGGAATCTCGCCGCGGGCGATCCGGTCGCGGACGGAAAGGCTGTCCGCCAGCGGCGCGCCCAGGTCCACCGCGCTGGTCACGCCCGCCAGCAGCAGCTGGTGCGCGGCGGCGGGCATGATCTCGGACGCGAGCCGCTTCGGGTAGGTGGCGTCCCAATGCGTGTAGTCGGAGTGGCCGAGGAGCATCGTGTGGACGTGGGCGTCCCAGAGCCCGGGCAGCACCGACATGCCGGCGGTGGAGATCACCTCGTAGCCGGCGGGCACCGGCAGCGATTCCTGGGTGCCGACGGCGGTGATCCGCTCGCCGTCGATGAGGACCACGCTGTGGCTCACCGGCGCGCCGCCCCAGCCGTCGATCAGCCGGCCGCCGACCAGCGCGAGCCGGCGCGGGGCGGGGCCGGCGAATAGGGCGAGCGGCAGGAGCAGGCTCAGGACGGCGGCCAGGCGGGCGGGGATTTTCATGCCGCGCATGCTGGCCGGACGGCCGGCGCGGTCAACCGTCGTGCGGGGGCCGCGTGCTGCCGGACTTGCCGAACAGCCGCCGGATCACGGCGGAGATCTCGTGCAGCTTCACCGGCTTGCTGATGTAGTCGTCCATGCCGGCCGCGAGACACAGCTCGCGGTCGCCCTGCATGGCGTTGGCCGTGAGCGCCACGATCTTGGGCTGGCGCTCGGGCGGATAGATGCGGCGGATCTCGCGGCTCGCCTCCAGGCCGTCCATCTCGGGCATCTGCAGGTCCATCAGCACGACGTCGTAGTGGCGCGTGCTGAGGGCGGCAATGACCTCGAGGCCGTTGCTGACGGCGTCCGCGCGGTAGCCGAGCCGCTCGAGGAAGCGGAGGGCGACCTTTTGGTTCACGTTGTTGTCCTCCGCGAGCAGCAGGTTGAGCGGGTATTCCTTGGCCAGGAGCGCCTCGCTCGCGGGCGCGAAGCCGCTGACGGAGGCGGCGCGGGCCGCGGGCGTGCCGAGGGTCACGACCGCCTGCAGGAGCTGGCTCGTCTTGAGCGGCTTGTAGATCACCAGGAACGGCGGGCTGTCCGGCGTGGCCACCGGCGCCGGCTGGCCGAAGGGCAGCATCAGGAGCCGCGGCACCGGGGCCGCGGGCAGCAGCGTGGGCAGCGCCCCGGCGGGCGCCTGCGTGCCGTCGATCAGCAGCAGCACGGGCGGCTGCGGCAGGCCGGCCAGCAAGTCCGCGGCGGCCGCCAGCGAGGGGACGACCCGGGGCGCCAGGCCATGGGCCGCGAGGACGGACTCAAGGCGGTGCTGCGTGACGGGATGGTCCTCGACCACGACCACGGTGCGGCCGGCGAAGCGCGGCGGCAGCGCGAGGGCGGCGCCCTCGGCGGGAAGGGCGACTGCCTCGGTGGTGATGGTGAAGGTGAACGCGGCGCCCTGGCCGACGGTGCTCGTAACCCGCATGTCGCCCCCCATCAGGTGCGCGAGACTCTGCGAGATCACGAGCCCGAGCCCGGTGCCGCCGTACTTCCGCGTGGTCGACGAGTCGATCTGGCTGAACGCCTTGAACAGCCGGTCGAGCCGGTCGGGCGGGATGCCGATGCCGGTGTCCCGGACCGTGAACTCCAGCACGAGGGGCGAGGTCGCCGGCTGGACCCGGGCCTCGATCGCGATGCTGCCGGACGGGGTGAACTTCACGGCGTTGTTCACCAGGTTCACGAGAATCTGCCGCACGCGCGTCACGTCGCCGACGATCCAGGGCGGCACGTCCGGGGCGAAGCTGTAGGTCAGCTCGAGGTTCTTCTCGGTGGCCTGCACGGCGAACAGGTCGAGGGTCTCCTCGACGCAGCTGGCGAGGTCGAACGGCAGGCGCTCGATCTCCATCTTGCCCGACTCGATCTTGGAGAAGTCGAGGATGTCGTTGATGATCGTGAGCAGGGCCTCGCCCGAGACGCGGATGGTGTTGACGTAGTCCCGCTGCTCGGCGGTGAGCGTCGAGCCCATGAGCAGGCTGGTCATGCCGATCACGCCGTTCATCGGCGTGCGGATCTCGTGGGACATCGACGCGAGGAACTCGCTCTTGGCGCGGGACGCGGCGTCGGCCTCGGCCTTGGCGCGCCGCAGCTGGGCCTCCATCTCGACGCGCGCGGTGATGTCGGACTCGATCGCGATGAAGTTCACCAGCGCGCCCGCCTCGTTGTGCACGGGCTGGATCTCGAGGTGCAGGTGGTACTTGCGGCCGGACTTGGAGTAGTTGACCACGTCGGTGCTCAGCGCGCGGCCGCGCGCCATGGCGGCGCGGATGCGGCGGACGCTCCAGGGGCTCGTGTCCGGGCCGGTCATGAAGTCCGCCGGATTGCGGCCGACGACCTCGGCGAGGGTGTACTCCATCTTCCGGCAGAAGCTCTCGTTCACCCACTCGATGCTGCCGTCGGGCGCGCCGATCAGGACCGGGTTGTCCGTCCGCGACGCCACGAACGCCAGCTTGCGCGCCTCGGCCTGGCTGGTCCGCAAGGCAAGCTCGGCCTCCCGGCGGGCGGTGATGTCCTGGACGGTGCCGATGACGCGCCGCGGGCGCGCCTCGTCGGATCCGCCCACCGCCCGACCCCGGACATAGACCCAGCGCCAGGTGCCGTCGGCGGCGCGCACGCGGTAGTCGTGGTCCAGGTACGGGCTCAGGCCCGCCTCGTGCGCCGAGAGGCGCTCCTGGTAGCCGGGCAGGTCCTCCGGGTGGATCAGGTCCCGCCACGTCGCAATGTTCGGCGCCATCCGGTCGGCCGGGTAGCCCAGCATGGCCCACAGACCCGGGCTGAAGTAGGCGTGGCCCGTCGCCAGGTCGCGCTCGAAGATGCCGATCTGGGTCGAGTCGAGCGCGAGCCGGAGCCGCTCGTCCGAGACCTTGAGCCGCTCCTCGACGCTCCGGCGTTCCTCGTTTTCCGCCAGGAGCTGACGGTTGTAGCGCTCGGCGGCGCGCTGGCCCGCGCGGGCGCGCCGCGCGAGGTGCAAGCTCAGGCCAAGCAGCGCGGTGATGCCAAGGCCGGCCACCAGCGCTAGCTCCGGGAGCAGGCGGCGCTCGCCCGACACCGTCGCCGGCGACGGCGTGAAGGTCAGCCGGATCCGCCGGTCGAAGATCGGGTAGGTCTTCGTGACAAACAGGCCGCGCCGCGCGCCGGACGAGCCAGCCGCCGAGTCGAAGACCAGCTCGGAGCCCACCTCGACCTGCACGCGGTAGTCGGCGGCGAGCTTCCGGTCGGCCACCAGGCACGCGAAGAACGGCCGGTAGGGATATTCGGCCGCCACGTAGCCCGGCACGGCGCCCTGGCGGAGCAGGGGCGAGTACACCACGAAACCCTTGCCCAGGTCCCGGATCTCCACCGTGCCCGACACCGCGGTGTCGCGACCCATGCGGGCCCGTTCGATTGCTGCGGCCCGGCCGGGATCGGCGCCGTGGTCAAAGCTCAGGGCCGCCTCGTTGCCGGCGGCGGGGTAAACCCAGCGGGTGCGGAGGTCCGGGCCGATCCAGTGCAGGGCCGTGCAGCCCAGCGGTCCCAGCTCCTGCATCTTCAGCTCGGCATCGGCCGCGCGCGCGGCCGGGATGTCCCCGTCCTGGGACCAGGTGGCCGCCAGCCGCTCTACCTCCGCCTGCTGGCGCTCGATCTCGTAGTGGACGGCGGTCGCCAGGCCCTCGACCGCGGTTTGCGTGCGGGCCCCGATGTAGCCCTGCTCGCGCGCCCGCAGGCCGATCCAGAAGATCAGCGTAAGCGTCAGGCAGGCAGTCACGACCGGCACGGGCGTCCACACCGGCGCGGCCTCCTCGACCACCTGCGCCTCGCGCCACGCGAGCAGCAGGAGCGCCAGGCCCAGCAGCGCCAGCGCCAGGCCGCCCAGGGGCGAGATTGCCGTGGCGGTGCCCCACGTGTAGGCGGCCGGGATGTCGCCCACGTAGCCGAGCAGGGCGGACGCGCCGACGGCCGCGACGATGGAGCCGGCGACCGCCCCGGCAAACGCCTGGGTCGGCGCCCCGCGGGTCAGGCTGCGCCAGAGCAGCGCGGCGGCCACCAGCACGAGGCAGAGCGACATGACCTGCGACATGCGGCCGGCCATGGCGGTGTCGACCAGCAGGTGGTCGGTCGCAAAGAGCTCGTCGATCCGGAAGTCGGCATTGAACAGATCCTCGCCCACGGTGAGCGCCGCGAGCGCCAGGGCCGGCAGCGCGAACCAGGCCGTCGTGAATCCCAGCTCGAGCGCCAGCAGCGCGCCGCCGAGCAGCAGGACGCACAGGGCCGCGTTGAACGTGAACGGCGCAAAGGCGACCCACGGCTGCACGAGGCCGTCCATATGGGCCCACCAGCCGATGATGCCCGCGGCGCCAAGCCCGAGCAGGGCGACCGCCAGCAGCACCGAACCGCGTTCGATCCAGGGTTGGCGACTCGCGTGGGGCATGGCGTGGGGCGTGACCGAACCCCGAGCTTGGACCGGAACAAGAACGGAGCAACGCGGAATCCGTGCCGCCCCGGGACGGCCCAAGCTTGATCACCGGGGCGCCGGTCCGTCCGGGAGGCGCGGAGCTGCAGTGCCAGGTCAGACCGGCCTCGCCCGCTACCGGCGGAGGTAGTCGGGCTTGGCCTCGGTCTTCGGCGGCGTCGGCGGCGCCGGGTTCGCCGGGGTGGCGGGGGTCGCCGGCCGGGTGAGGTTGCGGATGAAATTGGTCGGCCCGTTCACGAAGTCCCACGCCGGCTTGTCCAGCGTGCCGGTGAGCTTCACCTCGAGCACATTGGAGAACGGCATCAGCACCGCGCCGATCAGCACCGACGGGAGGAATTTGCTCTCCTGGAACGGATTCACGCGGGCCTTGAAATCGAGCTCCCGCGCCCGCAGGGCGTACCGGCCGTGGGCGCTGATGGCGGAGTTGGCGCCAGTGGCGGTGATCTCGGAGAAGGTCAGGTCCGGCCCGTCGATCGTGAAGTTGGCGCGCGCGGCGGTGAACCGCAGCGAGGTGAAGGGCAGCAGTTCGGAGAGCAGGCCCAGCATGTTGACCTCGCCGAGGGACGCGCCCTCCAGCGTCGCATGGCCGGCGCCGCGGTAGCTGTAGGCGTCCGTGTAGTGGCCTTCGGCCGAGGCGGCGAGATCCAGGCGGACGCCCGCCTTGTCCTGGACGAACTTTCCGGGCGGCGGCGGGGGCACGCCCTTGCGCGCGGCGCCGAACTCCTCCATCACGCGCACCGCCCGGCCCAGGCTGCCGTCGGTCAGCGCGAAGTCGAAGCCCAGCCGGCGTTCGGGCTCGTGGCCCCAGACCCGGGCCTGGCCCGTGACCTGGCCGCCGGCAAACGTCGCGGTGACGTCGCGCAGCACGACCTCGTCGTCGCGCACCTTCGCCGTGAAACCGAGATTGGCCAGCGGAAACCCGTAGAAGGTGAACGCGCCGGTCGACTCGGCCTGCAGGTCGAAGGTCTGGTGCACGCCGCGGCCGGAGGCCGGGCCGTCGAACCGTCCCTTGATCCGGACCGTCGGCGCCTCGGCGAACGAGAACGCCGCGAGGTTGTTCGCGACCGCGGGGCCGAAGATCTCCGCCGGCACCGCCAGGGGCAGCGACGACTCGAAGTCGAGGTCCATGTGCTTCAGCGCGAAGCTGCCGCCCTCCACTTCGCGCACGAAGGAGCCGCGGGCCGAGCCCGGGCCGCGGGTCACGAACAGCTCCAGCCCGTCGTAGAAATTCGGGCGGATGAAGATGAGGGTGCGCAGGTGGTCGAGCGTCACCCCGCGCACGACCGGCTGCTTGACGTCCGCGTAGACGAAGACGGTCGTCAGCCGGCCCTGCCGCCACTGGCCGGACACGTCGACGCTGGCGTCGGGCGGCGCCAGCGGGAAGGCAAACTCGCCGAAGAAGGTCGGCCACCAGCGGCCGAACCAGCCCGAGATGTCCAGGGGCCGCAGCCGGCCCTCGAGCAGGAAGCGGTACTCCAGGTTCGTGAAATCCTGCTCGAAGCTGCCGCGGGCGAAGTTTGGCCCGAGCCGGGCGAAGGCGTGGTGGCCGAGGAAATGCCGGGCATCGAGCTCGATGTCGCCGCCGCCCTCGTCGAGCGGCACGTGGTACGCGAGGACCTGGCGCGCGTGCACGTGGCCCGTCAGCCGCTCAAACCGCCAGCCCGGCGCGAACGTGGCGCGCGCAGTGAGCTGCACCGGGGCGCCGAATGAGATGAAGGGTGAGAGGTCGTGGTGGAGCGCCTGCCCGATGGGCTCCAGCAGCGCCGGCGCCAGCCGGCCGTCGAACTCGACGGCCGCCGTCCGCTGCGTCAGGTCGGTCTCGCCGCGCACCGCGAACGCCTCGCCCAGGCTGGCGGCCACCAGCTCCACCCTGAGCCGTGGCAGCGGACCCGCCTCCAGGCGCGCCGCCAGCGGGCTCAGGCTGAAGCCGCGCGCCGTCGCCTCGCCCGCGGTGAG
>CAZUQB010000051.1:0-11335 GCA_964622405.1 uncultured Opitutaceae bacterium
GGTCGTCGGCGTCGAGGAACTGGAAGTAGTCGCCGCGCGCCTCGCGGATCGCGTGATTGCGGGCGGCGCTGGCGCCCTGGTTGGCCTGGGCGATCACGCGGACGCCGCGCGGCACAAACTCGAGCGCGAGGGCGGTGCTGCCGTCCGTCGAGCCGTCGTCCACCACCACGATCTCGCAGTGGTCCCAGTCCTGCGCCAGCGCCGACTCCAGGGTCGCCCGCAGCCACGGGGCGGCGTTGTGGCAGGGGATGAGGATGGAGACGAGGGGCGCGGCGGACATGGTTCAGGCGGATGGGGCGAGCACGCGGCGCCATCCGTGACGGAAATACCAGCGCTTGGACTCGGCCACATAGTGGTGCATCACCGCCCGCGGGTCGAGACCCTCGGCGCGGCCCGGCCGCGTGACATAGTCGGCGGCCGGCGCGACCGCGCACGGCTGGCAGCGCGCCGCCAGCATCGCCACCAGCGCCTGCTCGAGGTAGTAGCTGCGATGCTCCCGGGTGAGGCGGGCGCACCAGGCCTCGAGTTCCTCCCAGTCCAGCGCCTCGCTGCGCAGGCCGCAGAGCCCGACATTGACCAGCGGCGGCAGCGGCGCGCCGGCCAGCGCCTCGAGCTGCGCACGCGGATAGCCGTAGCTCTCCTCGCAGTCGACGGCATGCAGCAGGCGGTCCGGCTGACGGAGCCAGGCGAGCAGGAACTCCGGCGGCCGGAAGAACAGCAGGTCCGAGTCGAGGACCAGCTTCCAGCCGGTCGAGCCGAGATGCGGGTCGATCAGCTTCCGAATGTTTGGATAGTTCAGCCACCGCTCCCGCAGGGTGGGAAAGCGCTGGGCGGGCAGGTGGGCCTCAAGGCGCTCCTGCAGTTCGGTCCTGGAGTGCCACGTGAGCGTCGGGCCCAGCTGACGCACTTGCGCGGCCAGCTCGGCGTCACCGGTGCCGTCGTCATACAGGTCGGCTGCGATCGCGACGGGCGACTGGCGAGCCAGCGAGTGGAGGCAGAAGGCGGTCTGGAACCAGAAGCGCTTGCCCGTGAGCAGGTGGACGCGAACGGCGAGGGCGCCGGGACGTTCCGGCAGGGGTGGAAGCTCGCGCACGGCCGCGACCATTTCCTGACGCTGCCGCTCGGTCTCCCGCTCGACGAAGGGGCCGCCGTTGCGCCACGAGTCGCGCAGGCGCGCGACGGGCTGGTGCCACAGCGCAAGGGCGAGGCGGCCGAGGCCGAGGGAGCGCAGGGTGGATCTCATGCAACGCGTCCCTCGAAATGTCCGCAGGCACCCTGCCAGCGGATCCGGTGGGCCGGGCTCCTCCACGCCTGGTAGGCAAACCACGCCTTGGCTTTCCGGAGCGCTGCGCCGGCCGGACTCAACGGAGCCCATGACGAGGCCCCGTGCCGGGCGAGGACCTGCATCCACGAGCGTTGGATCCCGCGATTGAGGCGACCGAGGTACGAGGGCGAGAGCCGCGCGGCGGGAATGAGGTGCGTCAAACGGAGGTCCGGAAAATAGGCGGCCTGCCAGCCGTCGCCAAGCAGGTGGAGGATGAGGTCGTTGTCGCCGCTGGAAGACAGCTCGCCGCCGCGGCGATCAGTGACTCCGCTCGTGACCGGATGGTCGAGCCAGCGTCCGATGGCCTCGCGCCGAACCGCAAGGCCGGCCCCGATCGGGGCAAACGCCGGGTAGGCCAGCCGCCGCGGATCGCCGACGGGCGGCCGGCCGTCGCCCACCAGCGGGCGGTCGCCGAGATCGCGGCAGGCGATCAGGTCATCGAATTCCCGCGCCCACGCCGGAGGCGGCGTCTCGAACTCGGGCTGGCTCCGCCCGCCAAGCGCCCCGACCCGCGGGTGCCGCGCAAACTGTTCGATCACGCCGGCGAGATAGGTTCGATCCAGCACGTTGTCGTCGTCCACCATCACGATGAGCGGGGCCCGCGTCGCCCGGACGCCGCAGCGCCGGGCCGCGGTAAGTCCGAGGGTGGGCTCGACCACCACCCGAAGGTGCTCCGGCGCGGCCGGAGCCAGCGCAGCCCGATCGACGGGAGGAACCGACGCGTTGTCGACCAGGACGAGTTCCCAGCGCGCGGCGGGCAGGGTCTGCGCGCGCAGGCCCTCGAGGGTCCGCGCCAGGCGGCCCGGATTCGGGCGGTGCGTGGGGATGATTACCGCCATCTCAGGCGCGCTCTCGGGTTCGCCGCTCATAGCTCGCAGCACTCCGTGACCAGGGGCCCGCGCGGCCGGGACAAGGCCTCCGTGACGGCGTCGATCACTACGCTGGCGGAAATCTCGGTCATGCAGGCGTGTTGGAAGTCGCACCGGTTCCTTTGCCAGCAGGGAGCGCAGGGCGGCCGATGGGTCACGTTGAGGTTGCAGGCATAGCCGGTCAATTCCGGCGGTTCGCGTCCGCCATAAACGATCACCGCGGGGCAGTCGACGGCCCGGGCGAGGTGCATCTGGAAGCCCACGAGGCCGATAAACAGGCGCGCCGAGGCGAGCACGGACGCGGCGGCCCGCAGCGTGGTCCGGCCGCGGAGGTCGGTGGCCCCGGACAAGGCCGGGTCGCCAGGCGAGCCAAGCTGGACGACCTTCCTGCCTTGCCGGACAAAGTGGTCCACCACCGCCTGCATCCGCTCGGCCGGCCACAGCTTGGTCCGCATCGGCACCGCCGCGGTCAGGCCGGAAGACTGAAACACCAGACTGTCACGGTAGGGGGTTGCGGCGGCCAGTTCGTCCGCACCCAGCGAGAGATGCGGGCGCAGCTGAATCTGGCCGGTCAGTCCGGCCCGGCGGCACATGTCCGCGATGATGGGCTCTCGGACCGCGGTGTCACGGTCGCCGCCCTCGTCGTAAGTGGAGTAGCTCAGCCCGCGCATCGGCTGGCCAAGGCGCCGCGCCAGCTGCAGATAGCGCGGGTCCTCGGGGATCAGGCGGACCCGCCGGTCGAAGTGCGAGTAGAGTCCGGGATGGCGGGTGACAAACCACACTTTCCGGGCGCCGCGCCGGAGCCACTCGTCGATCGCGGCCGTGCACAGCAGGTCATCACCGATGCCGCCGAGAAAGCCGAGGGTGTGCTCGGGCCGGCCCAACCGCAGCACCTGGGCCGCTCCCCAGGCATAGAGGCCGAGCTTCGGTCCCAATGTGCTCATGCGGAAGCGGGGCGCCGGGCGGCGAGGGCCTGGAGGTCCGCGACAAAACCCGCCTGGAGGCGGGTCGGATCAAACTCCGTCTCCGCCAGCTGACGGGCCTGGGCGGACGCGGCCTGCCAGCCTTCCGGCTGGCGGAGTCGGTCCAGTTCCGCCCGGAAAGCGGCCGTGTCCGGTGTCGGGTGCAGGACGAGTCCGGGGCGGGAGCGGGTCCACGTCCCGAACTCGGACTCAGGATCGCCGAAGAGCACGAGCGGCAGCCCGAGCCGCGCGTATTCGGTGAGCTTGCTGGGAAAGCTCGTTGCCAGGATTTGCCAGCGGCCCGCCGGCAGGTCGGCCCGGCGCGGATGCGCCACGAGCAGGGCCGAGCAGTGCTCGCGCAGCCAGCGGGCGGAATCCTCGGGACGCGGAAAATAGGGCAGCAGGCGAAGGTGGGGCGAGGCGGGCACGGGCGATTGGGCGAGCGTCGCGGCATCGGTGATGAGCGACAACCGGCCGCCATGGCGGCCAAGTTCCTCCGCCATTTCCGCCAGCAGGGGCCAGAGGCCGGCATAGACCTTGCCGGCATAGCCGAGCTCGACCCCCGTGGCGAAGCGCGGCTGCCATGGGGCCGGCGGCCAGGCCGTGCCTCCGGGGATCGGGCGGAGGACGCGGCACTTGGCGCGCTGCGCCGGATCCAACTGCGTGATGAGCTGGTCCGAGACCGACCAAATCCGGTCCGCGGCGGCGACCACCTCGCGCCGATTCCAGCGCAGGTGGCGGAGCGGCTGAGCGTCCTGGTTCCACCGGATCTCATCGTCGTGAAAGAAGACGCCCAGCGGGCCGTCGCCGGCCCGCGCGCACGCGGCCGCAAGAAGGGCCTGAGGATCCCACAGGTTCGTGAGCAGCACGCGCGGCTCCGGTCCCGCGAGCACCCCGCGGCGTTGCAGCTCGGCCCGGAGAAGGCGGGCGCGAAGGCGCATCAGCAGGTGGCTGCGGGGGTTGGCCGGCGGCCACCAGGCCCGGCGCAGCGGAAGCTCGATGTGCTCCCAGAAAAGTTCGGTGCGCGGCGGCGGGAAGTACGACAGGAGCTTCAGCCGCCACCCGGCATCGACGAGCGGCCGCAGGTGCCGCCGGAAAATCACGAAGCTGCCGTTCTCCTCGGTCGGCGCGGTATTTGAGAAGAGCAACAGCGTGCCCGGCGCGGTGGTGGAGATTTGTCCGGCGGGCATCACGGTGAAACGGCCGGCAACCGCGGCGCCAGGCTCTCGGCCGCCGCCAAGACCGCCTCGACCTCGACCAGCGTGGCATCACTCCGGCCGCTCGCGTCCTGCGGCCGCACGAGCCGGTGAGGCGTCCCATAGGGCAGGAACCGCCGGCTCGCGTTCACTCCCGCCGGGTCCAGCTCGGCGCGCTCCCACGTCACCACGACGCACGGACACCCGGCGGCGGCGGCGAGGTGCGTCGGCCCCGAGTCGTTGCCGATGAATCGGGCGGCGCGGGTGAGCAGGTGCCAGGTCTGGGGCGGGGTCAGGGCGCCGGCCCAGTTGAAAACTCGCCCGTCGGCACAGGTGAAACGGTCGCGGTCGGTCTCGTCGCCCACGACCGCGACGTTCCAGCCCTCGCCGGCATAGTGGCGCGCCAGCTGGATGAAACGCTCCGCCGGCCAACGCTTGTGCGGGAGCGAGGCACCGATCCCGAGGACCAGCAGCGGCCGGGCGGAATCGACGCCGGCGGCGGCCAGCCGGTCGGTCACGACGCGGACATCCGTCTCGGCGCAGTGCAGCTCGAGCGCCGAGGACTGTGGTGTGACTCCGAGGGCGGAAAGCAGAGCGAGGTTGGCCTCGACCTCGTGGATTGGCTCGACGGGGTAGGGCAGCGCGAGGGTGAGGCTGGCGACCGCCGGGATCGGCGGTGGTCCTTGGTCATAGCCGACCCGGACGGAGGCGCCGGCGAGGTAAGCCAGGAGGCGGGCGTGGGCGAGGTCGGGCCCGGTGCGGGGAACAAACGCGAAGTCGAACGGCCCCGGCGTCAGCGCGCGGCGGAGAAAACGTCCCACGCGCAGCGCGCGCCGCGCGTCGCCCAGCCGGCGGGGCGTGGCATCGGGGGCGAGCACGGCGCGCTCGTCGACATGTGGGCACGTCGCCGCCAGCGCCGCGCCGGCGGGTCCGGTCACGAGGGTCACATGCGCGTTCGGCGCGGCCCGGCGGAGCTCGCGCAGGAACGGCGTCACCAGCACGAAGTCCCCCAGCGCGTCGAGCTTGGCGACGAGAATGCGCCGGGCCCGGGCCAGGGCGGGCGGAGGCGCGGGCCGTGGCGGGTGACGGCGGACGACCTCGGCGGCGAGGCGGGCCACGGCGTCGTTTGCGAGGGACTTCAAGCTAGGGAGACGGGCGGCCGGGCGGAATCCGGCCCAGCGCCGCGACGGTGCCGGCGAGGTGTTCCAGCCGCGGCGGCAGGGCCACGACGTCAAAATGCGGGTCGCCGTGCGGCTGCATGCGCACCAGCCAGTCCTCCCAGAGCGGGATCGCCGGATCGGCCGCGAGGCCGAAATGGGAGAACGCCCCGGTGTTGCGGAACCAGAGGAAGCGCCGGTAGCCCGCGGCCTCGAGCGCGCCAAACGCGGCGCGGGGTTCGTTCCCGGCGGAGCGCGCCAGCGCCGGATGCCATTCGAAGATCACGGCCGGCTGATCCCGCCGCAGCAGGGCCGGCGCTCCCTGGAGCGCCTCGCCGTCGGAACCGTCGATGTCGATCTTGAGCACGTCGAACCGGCTGGACGCGGCCAGCAGCGTGGCGTCGAGAGTCGTGGCCGCCACCCGGTCCGCGCCGAGCGCCGCGGCCGTGCCGGGGTGGTGGTGAACCAGCGCGGCCACCTCGCCGGGCGCGCGCGCCAGCATGACGGCATGCAGGGTGACGTGGGGGAACGGGGCCGTGTTCTGCCGGAAGAGCGGCAGGAACTCCGGGTCGGCCTCGATGCTGTGGATGGCCGCGAGGTGGGAGCCGCACTGCTCCTCGAGCAGCAGGACGGTGTTCCCGAGCGAGGCGCCGACATCCGCCACCGTGACGGGCCGGCCGGCGTCAGCCGCGACGGCGCGCACGAGCTCGACCAGGGCGCGATTGAAGTCGGTGAAGGTGACCAGCAGGAAAGGATAGGGATTGCCGCCGTTCAGCACGGCCGGAAACCCGTGCACGCGCGTCGGGAAGGGCGCGCGATGGCGGTCGTAGATTCCGCGCAGCCACCGTTCCACCGCGCCAAGGCGCAGCACCCGCAGGCGATGCCCGCCGGTCGGCAGCCAGCGGGATATCCAGGAAACGAAGGCCCGTTTCATGCGGGAAGGTGGCGGCCCTGCCATGCGATCACGGGCTCCACCAGCCCGCGGCGGTCATCCTGCAGCGCGCTCGACGGGCTCGTGCCCGGCGAGATCTCAAACTGGATCACGTCATGCAGCGAGGCGTGCTCCTGCCGCCGCGGTTCGTGCACCGCGACGGTCACGCTGTAGAAACCGGGGGCCAGCCACTCCGGCAGCGGCGCCCGGAGGACGTGACGGCCCGGCTCGAGCCGGCCGCCCTGGCGCGCGACATCGGTGTTCGTCGTGGTGAGGACCGCGACACCCTCCTGAGTCGAGATGCGCGCGGCCACCTGCACGTCCTTGAGCGGCTGGCGGACGACGAGTTCAAGCTCGAGCCAGGCGCTAGCGCCGGCGGGTTGGCTCTCAAGGGTGAGGCCGTCGGCGTCCGTGATCGCCACCCGCTCGAACCACGTGTCAGGCAGGCGGGCGCCGGGGCTCGGCGCCGGCCGGACATACTGGGAGCAGCGGCCCATGAGCCCGGTATAGCGGTTGACGACCTCGCCCATCGGGCCGCAGGCGGCCATTTGACCGCCGGCCAGCAGCACGCCGGTCCGGCAGAGTTCGCGCATGGCGGAGAGATTGTGGCTCACGAAGAGGACCGTCCGCCCCTCGCCCCGGGCCACGCTTTCCATCTTGCCGAGGCACTTTTTCTGGAAGGCGGCGTCGCCGACCGCGAGCACCTCGTCGACGATCAGGATCTCGGGCTCGAGGTGGGCCGCGACGGAGAACGCCAGGCGCACGTACATGCCGCTCGAGTAGTGCTTCACCGGCGTGTCGAGGAAACGCTCCACCTCGGCGAAGGCCACGATCTCGTCGAACTTCCGCCGGATCTCCGCGCGGGTCATGCCGAGGATCGCGCCGTTCAGGTAGATGTTCTCGCGGCCCGACAGCTCCGGGTGGAACCCCGTGCCCACCTCGAGCAGGCTGGCGACCCGGCCCCGCAGGCCGATGCGGCCGGTCGTCGGCTCCGTGATGCGGGAGAGGATCTTCAGCAGCGTGGACTTGCCGGCGCCGTTGCGCCCGATGATGCCGACGACGTCGCCGCGCTGCACCTCAAAGCTCACGCCGCGCAGGGCCCAGAAATCCTCGACCGAGCCGTCCGCCGAGCGGCGTCCCAGCCAGCCGCGGACCCGGTGCACCAGGGTGTCGCGCAGCGTGTCATGCCGCGCCGCGTGCGAGAGCTGGTAGCGCTTGCCGAGGTTCGAGACCGTGATGACGGGGCCGGCCATGGCTCAGATGATGTCGGCAAAGCTCTTCTCGGTGCGGCGGAAATACCAGAGGCCGCTGCCGAGCAGCGCCGCCGTGACAACCAGTCCGACCAGGAGACCACCGAGGTCCAGGGGCGGCGCGCCGCGCAGCAGGCACCAGCGGAAGCCGTCGATCACGGCGACCATCGGGTTGAAGGAGAAGATCAGCCGCCAGCTGGGCACGACGCTCGTGCTGAAGCCGACGGGCGACAGGAACACGCCGAGCTGGAGGAGGAACGGCACGATGAAGCGGAAGTCGCGATAGCGGACCGTGAGGGCCGTGAGCCAGAGACCGGCGCCGAGCGCCGTCAGAATGCCGAGCACGATGAAGCACGGCAGCGCCAGCAGGCGCCAGTCCGGCCAGAACGACCACCACGTGCAGAGGACGGCATACAGCGCGCCGACGATGACGAAGTCGATCAGCGCCACCGCCAGCGCGGAGAGCGGCACCACGAGGCGCGGGAAGTAGACCTTGGAGATCAGGTGGGTGTTGCTGACCAGGCTGCCGCTGGCGCTGGTGAGCGCATTCGCGAACAGCTGCCAGGGGAGCAGTCCCGCCATGACCATCAGCGGGTAGGGGGCGCTGCCGGACGGCATCTTGGCGAGATGTTCAAACACGAAGGTGAAGACCACGAGCGTCACCGCGGGCTGCAGGAGCGCCCACGCGGCGCCCAGCACGGTCTGTTTGTAGCGGACCTTGATGTCCCGCCACGCCAGGAAGCCGAGCAGCTCGCGGTACCGCCACAGGTCCCGCCAGTAATGCGCCTCGGCGCGTCCGGCCTCGAGGATCAGCTCGGGTGGGTTGGCGGTGGGACTGTCGGCGGATGGGCTCACCAGGGAAGAAGCGAGGCAAGGCGGGTGCGGAATTGCGAATATGAAAAATGCCCGGCCCGCGCCAGGATCGGCGCCGGCGCCCAGTCCCGGCGCAGCGCCTCCAACACGGCAGCAGCGAGTGCCGGGACGTCGCCGTACGGCACGAGCACGCCGGTTTCGGGCGTGATCACCTCGGTCGTCCCGCCCGCCCGCGCCCCCAGGCAGGGCCGGCCGTGCGCCATCGCCTCGACGTACACGAGGCCGAAACCCTCGCGCTCGCTCGGCAGCGCGAAGAGCCGGCACCGCTGGAACTCGCCGGGCAGCTGCTCGTTCGGGACAAAGCCCGCGAACTCCACCGCCTCGAGCACCTGCAGTTTCCGGGCGAGCTGATAAAGCCGGTCGCGGTCATCGCCCCGGCCCACGATCCGGAGGCGCGCCCGCGGCTCCGCCGCACGGATCGCCGGCAGGGCCGCGATGAGATGATCGATGCCCTTGTAGGAGTCGGCCCGGGTCAGCCGCGCGATCGTCAGGATGACCGGATCGGGGGGCAGCGGGGCGGCATCGGCCGCCGGCGCCAGCTGCGGGTCGAGCGCGTTGGGCAGCACGGCCAGCTTTTCGTCGGGGAGCTTGATGCGCCGCCGGACCTCGTCGCGGGTGAACTCGCTCACGCACCAGACCCGCTCCGCGCGTGCGATGGCGCGCCGCTGCCAGAACGTGAACGGCCGCCACACCTCGATGCCGTGGGCGACCAGCACGTACCGCACCCGCCGGTGGAACCGGCGCACCAGCCACGCCACCGGCAGCTGCGCCACGTGCCCGCAGACGATCAGGTCCGCGTTTCGGCCCAGGCGCAGCGTCTCGCGGATGAAGCGAACCTTGTCGCGGCTGCACACGCTCCACGACGCGAAGGCCGGCCCGGAGTACGGCCGCAGTTCCGTCGTGTCCACCAGCGCATCGTTGAGTGCCACGAAGTCGACCCGTCCGCCGCGCTCTCCCGCCAGGTCGCACAGCGCCTTCAGGTACAGCCGCAGCATGCGCGGGATGCCGCTGTCGGTCGTGAACAGCTCGGGCGCGAGGAGGAGGATTCTCATGCGGCGCGGGCGGGGCGGTTGACGAAGGCGACCAGGATGGCCAGCGACCACACGCGCGACCACGCGCGGTCGTCGGTGCCGGCGAGGAAATCCCGCCAGAGGGCCTGCGCGGTCACGACGTGCAGCAGGCCGCTCCGTCCCAGGCTGGCGACACTGAAGGTCTCGTCGAGAAACGGACGGAGTTCGCGTCGCATCCAGCGCGGGAAGGGCAGGCTGAACCCGCGCTTGGGCCGGCTCGCGAGGTCGGCGGGCAGCAGGTCCGCCACCGCGTCAAAGAGCGCGCCTTTCGGGCGGACGGGATCGAACTTCAGCGCGGCCGGCTGGCGCCACCACCACTCCAGCAGCGGACGGTCCACGAGCGGCACGCGGAGTTCGAGCGAATGCCGCATGCTCATCACGTCGCTGTCCCGGAGCAGCACGTCCGCCATGTAGGTGCGGAGTTCCCACGCACTGATCAGGTCGAAGTCAGCCGCGCCGTCGAGATCCGCGGCCAACTCGGCCAGCTGCGGATGAAACGGGTCGCCGGCGCCGCGGGCATCGGGATGGAGCAGGCTTTGGCGCACGGGCTCCGGGAACACGCGCCGGGAGAGTGCGGCGAGTTCGGGCAGGTCGTGGGCGTGGGTCAGGAAGTCGGCCAGCTTGCGGGAGCGCGTGGTGCCCGCGCGCATCTGCCGCAGCAGGGGCTCGCGCAGGAACGCCGGCAGCGCCCGCCACCAGGGCAGCCAGCGGGCAAGGCGGGGCAGGGTGCGGAAGGAGGGATAGCCGCCGAAGAGTTCGTCGCCGCCGAGTCCCGAGAGCGCGACGGTGACCCCGCCGGCCCGGGCCGCTTGGCTGACGTAATAGGTGTTCACGCCGTCGCCGGTCGGCTGGTCGAGCGCTGCCAGCAGGCGGGGCAGATCGCGGGCGACTTCGGCGCCGGTCAGAACGCTGGCCTGATGCTGCGTCCCGAAATGCCGGGCCGACGCCGCGGCCGCCTCGGCCTCGGAGTAGCCGGTCTCGTCGAAACCGAGCGAGAAGGTCCGGAGCGCGCCGGAGCCCGCCCCGGCCATCAGCGCGACCACCGCCGCCGAGTCCAGTCCGCCCGAGAGGAAGGCGCCCACCGGGACGTCGGCGACGACATGCGCCCGGATCGTGTCGTCCAGGCGGGCGCGGAGTTCGTGGACCAGCTCCGCCCGGTTCGAGGCCATGGTCGCCGCCGCGGGAATCGTGCGAAACCTCCAGTGCAACCGGCGCGACAGTCTGCCGCGTTGGAACACCGCGCACTCGCCGGGCAGGAGACTGAAACAGTCGCGGTAAATGGTCCGCGGAGCTGGCACGCTCAGCCAGCCGAGGTAGTCGCCGACCGCGGCCGGATCGATCTGCGGCTCGGCCAGTCCCGCGGCGTGAAGCGCGTTGAGTTCGGAGGCGAAGGCCAGCCGGTCGCCGTCGAGACGGTAGTACAGCGGCTTGATGCCAAGCGGATCGCGGGCGAGGAAGAGCGTGCGCTCCTGACGGTCCCATGCGGCGAACGCGAACATGCCGCGCAGGCGCCCGACACACTCCGCGCCCCACTGCGCAAAGGCGGCGAGCAGCACTTCCGTGTCGCACTCGGTGCGAAACGCGTGCCCGGCGGCTGCGAGCTCGGTGCGGAGCGCGCGAAAGTTGTAGATCGCGCCATTGAACACGAGGTGGAACCGCCCGTCGGGGGTTGCCATCGGCTGGTGGCCGTGCGCGGGATCGAA
>CAZUQB010000052.1:0-2834 GCA_964622405.1 uncultured Opitutaceae bacterium
CCGCCCTCGCGCGCCTCACCAATGTCTCGAAGCTCCACCGCCGCACCCGCGGAATCTATTCCGCGGTGAGCGCGGTCAACCTCACGGTCGAGGCGGGCGATTTCGTCGCGATCACCGGACCCTCGGGCTGCGGCAAGTCGACGCTCCTGGCGATCCTCGGGCTCCTCGACGAGCCGACCACCGGCACTTACGACTTCCGCGGCACCGCCGTCACGACGCTGGCTTTCCGGGAACGGACCACCCTGCGCAACCGGGACATCGGGTTCGTGTTTCAGTCCTGCAACCTGATTCCTTCGCTCTCGCTGGTGGAGAACGTGGAACTGCCGCTGGCCTACCGGGCCGTCCCGCCCGCCCTGCGCCGCCCGGCCGCCTGGCAGGCCCTCGCCCGGGTCGGGCTCGGGCTCAAGGGGCACCTCCTGCCCGCCCAGCTCTCGGGCGGCGAGCAGCAGCGGGCGGCCCTGGCCCGGGCCCTCGCCGGCGATCCCACCCTGCTCGTGGCCGACGAGCCGACCGGAAATCTCGACACCCTTTCCGGCCAGCAGGTCATGGGCCTCCTGGCGCGGCTCAATCGCGACGGCGTGACCATCGTGGTGGCCACGCACGACGAGCAGGTGGCCCGGCACGCGCGGCGGACCATCCGAATGCTCGACGGGCGCCTGCTTCCCCACTAGGTGCAACCGTCGAGCCATGCCCCGTCCCGCCCTCCGCCTCCTCGCCGCCGCCCTGCTCGCGGTCGCCTGTCTGCTGGCGGCGGGCTGTGACGAGGGCACCGAGGCGCGGATCCGCGAGCGGCGGGAGGTCTTCGAGAAACTCGGCCGCGGCGTGCAGAAACGGGTCATCGACGGCATTATCGAGGTGGGCGATTCCGCCGACGTGGTCTACATGGCCATCGGCGCGCCCGCCCGCATGAAGGCGAAGCAGACCAACCGGGGACGGGCCGAGATGTGGGTCTACCAGCACGCGATCCCGACCAACGGCGTCGCGCGCATGATGATCAACAACCCCAATTCCCGCGTGTATGTCACAAGCATGTCCTCGCCGAACGGCCCCATTTCCACCGTGCCGGGCCGGCATTCCGGGCCGGCCAACAGCACGTTCAGCGGCGGCGGCGACCTGATCCCGACGCTCGACGCGCCGGAGGTCGAGGTGAACACGCTGTACGTCTTCCTGCTCGCTGACCGGGTGGTCGAGATCAAGCTGGCCACGCCCTAGTCCCGTTTCTCCCATTGACTCCCTAGAGGTGGGCCGCACGCTGGCGCCGTCCCCCCCGACCCCATGGCCCGCGTTGATCTCCTCCAAGGCACCCTCGACATGCTCATCCTCCGCGTCCTGAACGCCGGGGCCAATCACGGCTGGGGCATCGCACAGAAGATCGAGCTGCTCTCGCAGCAGGCGCTGAAGGTCGAGGAGGGTTCGCTCTATCCGGCGCTTTACCGGATGGAGCAGAAGGGCTGGATCGCCTCCGAGTGGGGCCAGTCCGAGAACAACCGGAAGGCAAAGTTCTATGAGCTGACCCGGTCCGGCCGGAAGCAGTTGGCGACCGAGCGGCAGGGCTGGCAGGATCTCTGTGCCGCGATCGGCCAGGTGCTGGATTCGGCATGATGCGGCCGTGCAGCTCTGGGGACAGATCCGCTATCGGCTGAGGTGCCTGTTCCGGCCCGCCCAGCTCGACGCTGAGATGGCGGAGGAGCTGACCCAGCACCTCGAGCTGCGCGTCCAGGCCAACCTCGCCGCCGGCCTGGCCGCCCCCGAGGCCCGCGCGCTGGCCGTCCGCCAGTTCGGCGCCATTGAGCGCCTCAAGGAGACCGCCCGCCAGCAGCGCGCCTTCGCCTGGCTCATGGACGCCGTCCGGGACTTTGGCTTCGGCCTGCGCCAGCTCCGCCGGACGCCCACGATGGCCGTCACCGCGGTGGTCAGCCTCGCCCTCGGCCTCGGCGCGACCACCGCGATCTACAGCGTCACCCGCGGCGTGATCTTCCGGCCGCTGCCTTTCCCCCATGCCGAGGAGCTGGTCACCCTCCGCGAGACTTTCCTCCCGCGCTTCCCCCAGGCCGGTGTTTCCCCGGGGGTGTTCAACCTCTGGCGCCAGAATCGCGCGCAGTTCCAGCGGATCGCCGCCTGGGACTACAGCTACTATCAGGTCACCGGCCTCGACCAGCCCCAGCGGCGATTCGCCCTGCGGGTGACCGCAGAGTTCCTCGCCACCTACCAGGTGACGCCGGTCCTCGGCCGTGACTTCGGTCCGGCCGATGAGGCGGAGGGAGCCGGCCCGGTGGTGATCATCGGGCATTCGCTGTGGCTCCAGCAGTTCGGCGGCCGGTCCGACGTCATCGGGCGCCAGCTCATGCTCGACGGACGCCGGCACACCATCATCGGCGTCGCACCCGCCTCGTTTCCGCCCGCCAACTACACGGTCGATCTCTTCGTGCCCCGCCACTTCAGCCCCGAGGAATTGGCAAACTTCTCCGATCACGATCTCGACGTGGTCGCCCGGCTGGCTCCTGGAGTCGCCGCCGGCACCGCCCAGCAGCGCCTGGCGGACGACGCCCAGGCTTTGGGCCGCCTCCGTCCGGGCACCAACCGCGGGTGGGGCGTGGCAGTCACCAGCCTGCAGAGCGACACGACCTCCGGCTGGCGCATCGAGCTCTTCACGCTGATGGCGGCCGTCGGGCTCCTTCTCCTGATCGCGTGTGTAAACGTCGCGAACTTGCTGCTGGCCCGGGCCTGCTCCCGCCGGCACGAGATGGCGGTCCGGGCGGCCCTCGGGGCGGGACGCCTGCGGATCTTCCGCCAGATGATCAGCGAGAGTCTCGCCCTGGCCACGCTGGGCGGAA
>CAZUQB010000052.1:2934-11250 GCA_964622405.1 uncultured Opitutaceae bacterium
CGGATCTTCCGCCAGATGATCAGCGAGAGTCTCGCCCTGGCCACGCTGGGCGGAATCTTGGGCGTCGCCCTCGCCGGCGGCGGCACCCGGCTCCTGCTCGTGTTGGCGCCCAACTGGCTGCCGCGGGTCGGTGAGATTTCCGTCGACGGCTCGGTCCTGCTCTTCGCCGCCCTGGCCACCCTCGGCACCGGCCTGGCCTTCGGCCTGGTCCCCGCGATCCACGCCTGCCGGATCGAGGGCAACAGCAACCTCAAGGGCGTGCTCGACGACGAGGCCGCGCCGAGCCGTCCCGGCCGTCTCATCGGGGCGATGGTGGTCGCCGAGGTCGCCCTCGCCACCACCCTGCTGTTCGCCGCGGCGCTGCTGGTGAAGAGCCTCCACGAGCTTTCCCGCGCCGACCCGGGCCACCGGAACGCCGAGGTCTATTTTGCCGCGTTCAACCTGCCGCCCGAGCGGTTCGCCGACGGCCGGGAGCGAAGCGAATTCGTCGATTCGCTCGCGGGCGTCCTTCGCCACCAGTCGGGCATCGACGGAGTCGGCGTCGTCAGCCGGTTTGCCGTCAGCGCGGCCACGGTTCCCGGCCACGCGCTCGGGCCGGTTGCGGTGGCTTCCGCGAGCCCGGGTTATTTCGCCGCCATGGGCATCCCGCCGCTGGATGGCCGGGAGTTCGCCGACGCCGCGGCTCCCAACGGACCGCTGGAGGTCGTGGTCGACGCCGACCTGGCCCGGCAGCTGGCGCCGGGCGGCGACGCCGCCGGGCGCACGCTGCGGCTCGATCTGCTGCCCGGCCGTGACGCCGTGGTCGTCGGCGTCGTCGGCCAGGTCCGGCCCGGCCTCGGCGACGAGGTCGCGATGCCCCGCGTCTACCTGCCGTTCCAGGCCGCGCCGGCCCAGTCATTCTTCCTGGTGGTCCACAGTCCGCGGACGCAGCTGGACCTGACCCGGACGGTTCGCTCCGCCGTCGCGGCGGTCGAAAGTCATGTGGCCGTCGATCACCTCCACTACCTGCCCGGGGCCCTGCACGCCTCGCTGCGCATCCACCGGTATGTGACCACCCTCTTCGTCGTGTTCGCCGTCATCGCGCTGTTGCTCGCGGCAGCCGGGGTCTACGGGGTCATGGCCTATTCCGTCGCCCATCGGACCAACGAATTCGGCATCCGCGTGGCCCTAGGCGCCCACCGCCGCGACGTGATTCTCATGGTCATGCGCGAGGGCGCCCATCTGCTCCTCCTGGGGCTCGTCTGCGGCGGGGTCGGCGCCCTCGGGGTGTCCCGCCTGATCAGCTTCGTGCTCTTCAACGTCCGGCCTTACGACGTCCAGACGCTCGGCGCCGTGTCCCTCCTGCTCGGCGCCATCGGCCTGCTGGCCTGCTGGGGCCCGGCGTGGCGGGCCACCACGGTCGAGCCGGCCACGGCGCTGCGACTGGAATAGCGGATCGACTCCGCCCCAAGGGTCAGTCGCGCGCCGCGAAAAAGTACCGGTCGCGTCCCGTCAGGTCCGGTCGCGACTCGGTCCGCCCGAATCCGGCCGCGGCGGCCAAGCCAGCCAGTTCCGCGTGATGGGCAATGCCGGTCTCGAGCGCCAGCAGCCCGCGGTCCGTGAGAAAGCGCCCGGCGCCCGCGACAATCACCCGGAGGTCGGACAGCCCGCCGTCCGCGGCGGTCAGCGCCTGCGCCGGCTCGTGCGCATGGACCTCCGGCAGGGTCGCGGCGGTCTCGGCGGCCGAAAGGTACGGGGGATTGGCCACGATGAGGTCGAATCTCGCCGTCTCCGGCAGGGAGCCATACCAGTCCGACGAAATCAGGCTGACCCGATCCGCCAGGCCGCAGGCCGCCACGTTCTCCCGCGCCAGCGCCAGCGCCTCGGGGCTCGCGTCGACCGCGGTCACGGCCGCCTGGGCAAAATGCCGGGCCAGCCCAAGCGCCAGCGCGCCGCTCCCGGTTCCGAGGTCGAGGATCGACATGGGCGCGAAGTCCGGCCGCGTGGCCAGGAGCTCGACGAGGTACTCCGTCTCGGGCCGTGGAATGAGCGCCCGGCGGTCGACCTTCAGCTTCAGGCCGGCAAACTCGGTCTCCCCGAGGATGTATTGCACCGGCTCGCGCTGCCCGCGGCGGCGCACCAGGGGGCGGATCAGCTCGAGCTCGACGGCGGACAGCGGTCGCTCGAAGTTCAGGTAGAGTTGCATGCGCTTCAGCCCCAGCGCGTGCCCGACCAGCAGTTCGGCGTTGAGGCGCGGCGACTCGATGCCCTTCGTCGCGAAGAATTCCGTGGTCTTCTTGATGACCTCGAGGACCGTGAGCATGTCAGTCGTCGCCGCCGGCCCGCGGCGGCGTGTAAACCTGGCCGGTCAGCGCCGCGAGTTTCTGCTCGTAGTCCGCCTTCTGCAGCGCGGCGATGACGTCCTCGATCCCGCCCTCCATCACCTGCGGCAGGTTGTACAGGGTGAGGCCGATCCGGTGGTCGGTGAGGCGGTTCTGCGGGAAATTGTAGGTGCGGATGCGCTCGCTGCGGTCCCCCGAGCCGATCTGGCTCCGGCGCTCGGCGGCGTACTTGGCGCGCTCCTCGTCCTCGCGGCGCTGCAGGAGGCGGGACCGCAGCACGGTGAGGGCCTTGGCCTTGTTCTTCAGCTGGGAGCGCTCGTCGGCGCAGCTCACGATCAAGCCGGTCGGCTTGTGCACGATCTGCACCGCCGAGTCGGTCGTGTTCACGCCCTGCCCGCCGGGGCCGCTCGCGCGGCTCACCGTGATCTCGAGGTCCTGCGGGTCGATCTGCACGTCGACCTCCTCGGCCTCGGGCAGCACCGCGACCGTCACCGTGGAGGTGTGGATGCGCCCGTTGGCCTCCGTCACCGGCACGCGCTGCACGCGGTGCACGCCGCTCTCGAACTTGAGCTGGCGGTACACGTCGCTGCCCGTGATGAGGAAGATCACTTCCTTGAACCCGCCGCGTTCGCTCTCGCTGCTGCTCATCGGCTGGACCTTCCAGCCGCGGGAGTCGGCGTACTTCGCGTAGAGGCGGAACAGCTCGGCCGCGAACAGGCTGGCCTCGTCGCCGCCGGTGCCGGCGCGGATTTCCATGACCGTGTTGCGCGAGTCGGTCGGGTCCGGCGGGATCATCGCCAGGAGCACCGCCTCGCGCAGCCGCGCGGCGCGGCGCTGCAGGTCCGGCAGCTCCGCGGCGGCGAGTTCCTTCAGGTCCGGGTCGCCGGCGGCGTCCTTCACCAGGGCCGTGGCGTCGCAGATTTCCCGCTCCAGTTTGGCGTGCTCGTGGTAGTCCGCGATCAGCTGGGTGAGCTTCTGGTGCTCGCGCGAGACGTCGGCCGCCTTGCGCGGATTGGCGTAGAACGCGGGCGCGGCCATCTGGGCGTCGAGTTCGTCGCGGCGGCGTTCAAACGGTAGAAGGTCAGGGAGTTGATCCATGCGGAAAGGGAGGCGGTCGGGCCGGGCTGATTTGCGAATTGCGTGAGCCGCGTGGAGCGGCTTCGCTGCAGCGCGAAATCGTTAGGCGGATCCGCCTAATGGTGTTGCTCAGCAATGGCCACGACGCTCTTCACTCAAAACATCATCGCCTGTATCTGGGACTTCGACAAGACTCTTATCCCGGGCTACATGCAGGCGCCCCTGTTTCGCCGGTACGGGATCAACGAGGCCGAGTTCTGGAACGAGACGAACAAGCTCGCCGAGCACTACCGGAAGCGCGGCTACCATCTCTCGCCCGAGATCAGCTACCTCAACCACCTGCTCACCTACACGCTGGCCGGACCGCTCAAGGGGCTGAACAACAAGATCCTCTTCGACTGCGGCGCCGAGATCGAGTTCTACCAGGGTCTGCCCGACTTCTTCGACCGCGCCCAGGGCTTCGTGAAGGAGAAGCCCGAGTACGTGAAGCACGAGATCGCGCTCGAGCACTACGTGGTCAGCACCGGCATCGCCGAGATGGTCCGCGGCAGCAAGATCGCCCGGCACGTCGACGGCATCTGGGCCTGCGAGTTCATCGAGAACCCCCTCCAGCCCGGCTTCCTCCGCCAGAAGGAGCTCGCCCTCAGCGCCGAGGCCGAGATCGCCCAGATCGGCCTCGTGATCGACAACACGACCAAGACCCGCGCCATCTACGAGATCAACAAGGGCACGAACAAGAACCCGTCGATCGACGTGAACTCGCGCATGAACGCCGAGGACCGCCGGATTCCGTTCCAGAACATGATCTACATCGCGGACGGCCCGAGCGACGTGCCCAGTTTCTCCGTCGTGAAGGGCGGCGGCGGCCGCGCCTACGCCGTCTACAATCCCGACGACCAGGCCGAGTTCGCGCAGAACGACCGGCTCCGCCAGTCCGGCCGCATCGACCACTACGGTCCCGCCGATTACACCGCCGGCAGCAGCACGACGCAGTGGCTGCGCATGCACATCCACCAGATTTGCGACCGCATCGTCGCCGACCGCGAGTCCGCCGTCGCGCAGAAGGCCTCCAAGCCGCCGCGCCACCTCACGACCACCCCCGAGGAAGAGGCCGCCAAGCGCGCCGCCAAGGCGCCCAAGCAGGCCAACTTCCTCGAGTAGACGCGGTGCGTCGGCGGCCTCCGCCTTTGGTGGGGCAGCCGCAAGGAAGCGCAGCCAACGCAAGGCCAGTGGACCACGCCAGGAGTGGCGGCAGACCTAGTTCGTTGCCGGCGGACATTGGACCACGAATTTCCGAGAAATTGTCGGGGAGACCAGGCGATTACTTGCGGCCTGTCCGCTCAACGACTGGAGGCGACGAGCGGAGCCGGCGATGCCTCGACCGGACGACGGAGGGTCTCGGCGATGTTGCGCACGCGCTCGGCGTAGTCGCGCGTGGACGGCCGGACCTGGCCGCGCACCACCGAGGTGATCCCGCCGTTCCAGGCGAGCCCGATGTTGAACGGACTGATTTCAAAGCCGGCCCGGGCCAGCCGGTCCTTGAGCCATTCATAGTGCCGCACGGCCACGGCGTCCGACGCGCGCCGGTCGAGCGCGCGCGCGAACGGCAGCGTCGTGTGCATGCGCCAGGTGCGCTCGCGGAACTGGTACGCGCCGAGTTCGCCGCACGGGCCGGGCCGGTCGGTGTTGAGCGGATTCTCAATGCGATGGATCGCCTCCAGGGTCTCCCAGCGCACGGTGGCGCGCGCCGGGGTCACGAGCAGGGTCGCGAGCACGATGGCAGCGCCGGCCAGCAGGCGGGCGCGCCCGGTAGGATTTGAGGGGAGGTTGGTGTTCACGGCCAACGTGACCCAACCGTCCCGGGCAGGTTCAGGCGGGCCCCATCTTATTCGCGTGATTTAGACGGAACCCCGCCCGCCGTGCAAAACGCATTACTGCCCCGCCGTCTCTATCATCCTCGTCACCAACGCCGTCCACCCGGTCTGGTGGCTCGCCCCCAGCCCCTGGCCGGTGTCGCCGTGGAAGTATTCGTGGAACCAGAGCAGGTCCTGCCAGTGCGGGTCATGCACGAATCTCGCCTCCATCCCGAGGGCCGGCCGGCGGCCCCCGCCATTCGGCAGGAACAGGGTCACCAGGCGGCGGGAGAGTTCGCGCGAGATTTCCGCGAGGTTGAGCCGCCGGCCGCTGCCCGTGGGAAACTCCAGCGTGAAGCTGTCGCCGTAGAACAGATGGTAGCGCTCCAAGGCCTCGATCAGGAGGTAGTTCACCGGGAACCACACCGGGCCGCGCCAGTTGGAGTTGCCGCCAAAGAGGCCGCTGTCCGCGTCGCCGGGCGCGTACCCCACCCGCCACTCGGCGTCGCCCGCGCGCAGCACGAACGGCCGGTCGAGGTAGGCGCGCGAGAGCGATCGCACGCCGTGGGCCGAGAGGAACTCCGCCTCGTCGAGCACATACCGCAGCACGCGCTCCAGCCGCGGGCGCGACGGGATCGCGAGCAGGAACCGCCCGTGGCCGCCGCGCTGCACCAGGTGCGAGATCTGCCCCGCCAGGTCCGGCCGGTTCTCCAGGAACCACCGCGTGCGCTTCGCGAAGCCCGGCAGCCGGCGCATGCGCTCCTCCTCGATGAGCTCGACCGCGAACAGCGGGATGATCCCCACCACCGAGCGCAGGCGCAGCGGCATCGCGCGCCCGTCCACGAGCAGCTGGTCGTAGTAGAATCCGTCCTCCTCATGCCACAGGCCCGAGCCGCCGAGGGTGTTCATCGCGTCGGCGATCGCCACGAAATGCTCGAAGAACTTCGACGCGATGTCCTCGTACGCCGGGTCGCCCTCCGCCAGCTCCAGGGCCATCGAGAGCATGGTGCCGCAGTAGAACGCCATCCAGGCCGTGCCGTCCGCCTGCTCCAGCGCGCCCCCGGTCGGCAGCGGCTTCGAGCGGTCAAACACCCCGATGTTGTCGAGCCCGAGGAAGCCGCCGGAAAACAGGTGGCGCCCGCCCGGGTCCTTGCGGTTCACCCACCAGGTGAAGTTCACGAGGAGTTTCTGGAACACCCGCGCCAGGAACGTGCGGTCCCGTTCGCCCCGCCGGCCGGTCATCTTGTACACGCGCCAGCAGGCCCACGCGTGGACCGGCGGGTTCACGTCCGAGAAGTTCCACTCGTACGCCGGCATCTGCCCGTTCGGGTGCAGGTACCACTCGCGCAGGAACAGGTTCAGCTGCTCCTTCGCGAACTGCGGGTCGAGCCGCGCGAACGGCAGCATGTGGAAGGCCGAGTCCCACGCCGCGAACCACGGGTACTCCCATTTGTCCGGCATCGAGATCACGTCCCGCGCGTAGAGGTGCGGCCAGTCACAGTTGCGGCCCTGCCGGCGGCTCGCCGGCGGCGGCGGCTGGTCCGGGTCACCCTCCAGCCAGTCCCGCACCACGTAGTGATAGAACTGCTTCGACCACAGCAGGCCCGCGTAGGCCTGCCGCGCCACCGCCGTCACGTCGCTCCCGGCCAGCGGCGCCCGCGCCGCGCCCGCGAACGGGAACTGGGTCTCGGTCCGCAGGTGTCCGGCCAGCAGGGTCGAATAGAACTCGTCCGCCTCGTCCCGCCGCGCCGCCATCGCGGCCTCGAAGCCGCGCCCGAATCCCGCCCCCGCCACCGCGCCCTCGGCATGGAGCCGCAGCCGCAGCACCCGCTCCTCGCCCGGACCCAGGTCGAGCACGTGGTGCGCGGCACACTTGGTGCCGGTGCGCGCCGGATTCACCGCGTCGCGCCGGCCGCCCACCACGTAGTCGTGGAAGGCGTCCTTCACGTGCGGCGAGGAATTCGCCGACCCGAACAGTTTCGCGGCGTTCGTCTCGTTCTCCGTGAACAGCAGCTCCGCGGGTCCGTCGCCATTGCGGTCGATCACCCAGAACATCCGCCCGAGCGAGGGATGGTCGCACTGCACCCGGCCGTCGCCCACCGCCCGCAGCGTCGGCCGCGGCTCCGGGGTCCCCACCCGCGTGCCCCACGACCACGTGTTGCGGAACCACAGTGTCGGCAGCACGTGCAGCGTCGCGCGCTCGGGCCCGCGGTTCGCGACGGTCACCCGCAGCAGGAGGTCGTCGGGCTCGGCCTTGGCATACTCAGCGAACACGTCGAAGTACCGCCCGCCGTCGAACACGCCCGTGTCGAGCAGCTCAAACTCCGGTTCCTGTCGTCCGCGACGACGGTTCTCCGCCCGCAGCCGCTCGTAGGGAAATTCGGCCTGCGGGTACTTGTACAGGGCGCGCTGCCAGGCGTGGGTGGGCGTCGCGTCGAGGTAAAAATAGCACTCCTTCACGTCCTCGCCGTGATTGCCCTCCGGGCCGTTCAACCCGAAGAGCCGCTCCTTCAGGAACGGATCGCGGCCGTTCCACAGCGCGAGCGCGAAGCAGAGGCGGCACTCGCGGTCGGTGAAGCCCAGCAGCCCGTCCTCGCCCCAGCGGTAGGCGCGGCTCCGGGCGTGCTCGTGCGTGAAATAGCCCCAGCTCTCGCCGTCGGGCGAATAGTCCTCGCGCACCGTGCCCCACTGCCGCTCGGCGAGGTACGGGCCCCAGCGCTTCCAGTTGTGCGTCCGCGCCGCGTCCTCGGCCAGCCGGCGCTGCTCCGCGGTCAGGTTCGGGCTTCGGGACGGCTGGGGCATGGTCGCGGGCGGCGGGGAACGCTCACCACTCCCTGCCCGCCGTTCAACGCTCAATTCCGCCCAACGTTTCTCCGGCACCGGCCCGGATCCTCCTTCGGCCACCCGCCGCCGCTACAGGATCCTCCGCACCGCCTCGGCGCCACCTTCGCTGACCACCACGAAGTAGTGCGTCGCATCCGCCCACGCGGCGCTGGCCAGGCGGGCGCCCTCGACGAACCGGAGGTCCGTCGGCAGCGTCGGGAAGTCCGCCCGCCGGACGATGT
>CAZUQB010000053.1:0-11208 GCA_964622405.1 uncultured Opitutaceae bacterium
AAAACTCCTCTCTTCCAAAGAGGTATCGTCGGTTCGATTCCGTCCACCCGCTCCAATGAGAAATCAGTGAACGGAGGATTTTCGGACGGTTTTCGGACAACGAGGCGCAAGGGAGCGCCTATGAAGACCAAAATCGTCAGGAAGAAAGGCCACCGGCCCTACGTGGAGCTTTCCGAAGGCTCCGCAGTCGTCAAAATCTACACCTCTCCCTTTGTGAGAGGTGGGAAGACCTATACCGAGCACCGCCTCGTTTACTCCTGCGCGGGTGAACGGGTCCGCCTGAGTTTCGCCGACCTCGAAGAAGCCAAAGCCGAGTCCGCGAAGGTGCTCGCGAGAATCAACCACGGCGACGTTGAAGCCACGGGGTTCACCAGTCGCGAACGAGAGCGATATCAGGCTGCGCTCGATGAGTTGGCCAACCACGGACTCGACGCAAGTGTTCCCGGCGCTGTCCGCGAGTATTGCGCGGCCATGAAGCTCGCTAGCGGGAGATTCACCCTCAGCGAGGCTGTAAAGTTCTACGCAGCAAATGGCATTGCCGACCTGCCGAATAAAACGGCTCTTGAGGTGCTCGACGAAATGCTCTCGGCCATGGAGACCGACAATCCGGGCGGCCACCTCAATCGCCGGAATCTCCGCCGTTACTGCGGCGCATTCGCCAAGAAATTCACTGGCCCCATCGCCCTCATCCGCAACGTGGAAATCGATGCATGGCTGCGGTCTCTCGCCGTCGGCGACAATCCACTCGGCCCGAAGTCCCGCAACCACGTTGCCGGAGCGGTGACGACGCTCTTCGGTTTTGCCCGGAGCGCTGGTTACCTGCCGAAGAACTCCGACACTGGAAAAAACCTCTCCCGCGCGAAGGTCGTCCCCGCTGAGACACAGATTTACCAACCTGCGCAAGTGTCCTCCATGCTCGCTAAGATGCAGGCCGTTCGTCCGAAGTACCTCCCCGCCCTCGCTATCATGGCATTCGCCGGCCTGCGGACTGAGGAGGTCAAGCGCCTCGCGTGGGAAGACGTGCGCTACGACCTTGGCGTCATTGAAGTGCGCGCCAAGAACGCCAAGACCTCGGCGCGTCGGCCTGTGCCGATTCAGCCAAACCTTATGGCGTGGCTCGCCCCGTTCAAGGGCTCGACCGGTCTCGTCAGCGAAGGTGTCAAGAAAATGGAAATCGTGATGAGCCGGATCATAAATGAGCAACGGTCGGACGAGACTGGGAAGGTGTGGGCTCCGCTCAAGTGGCTGAAGAACGCTTTCCGCCACTCGTTCGGTTCCTATCGGCTCCAAGTCGTTCAGGACGTCGGCAAGGTCGCATTCGAGATGGGCAACACCCCAGTCATGGTGAACAAGCACTACCGGCTTACCGTGACCACGCCTGCGGCTGAGGCGTATTGGGGCATCATGCCCGGTGAGGCAAAACTCGCCACAGTCACTGCCATCAACGCCACTTCGGCAGCGTAAACGAACACCACGCCGCGTCTTCACGTTCTCCCGGTCGCCTCGTGTGACCGGGGGTCTTCCGGTAGCGAAGCACGGACAGGGAGAGAAACGTGAGGAAATAGGAGCCCAAATCGGACACTCCGCGAGGGTTGTATGAACAACAAATCGCCTCAAGAAATCGCCGACGAACGTCGACTCAAAACCTACTGGAACAAGGCCGACCTTGCAGCGGAGTTCGGCGTCACAACGCGGACTGTGAATGATTGGATGAAGAAGAAGCTGGTGCCATCATTCACGATGGGAAAGCGGACAGTGCGTTTCATCCCACAGGAGGTTAGGGACGCGGTTAGTCGGCGTCGTGTCGCGAGCCGGTTTGACGTAGTATCCTGACGCGCGTCCACCGCGTTTAAACGCAACGTCGGCCCAACTCAGCCCCGCCCGAAACGGCGGGGTTTTTTCATCAGGCATTCCGCTGCGCCAGTTCGATAAACTCAGCACGGAACTTAATTTGGTCCGCAGTGGCCGCCTGTACCGCCTCAACCCAAACGAGGCTCTCTTTGGCAGTGTCCGGCGTCACCTTGGCCGGGTCGGTCTGCCGATTCTTCCACGCGGCCTCAACCTTATCGAGTTGGTCCGGGGCCATAATCCAAGCGGTCGTGGCATAGCCACCGGCATACAAATCAACAGGGGCGTCGCCATTGGACCGTGCCTTGTCGTCCAGATAGGCCTTAAAGACTGCGATGCGCGCGACTTTAGGCTGAGCCAAGAGGCCTTCACCCCTGATAAAGCCGCATTCCGATCGTTCCGTCTGTATCGCATTCGCTAGCGCATCGAACACGTTATCTAGCAGCTTCAGTTCTTCCGGCGACAATGAGGCCATATATAACTATCGGAGCCGATTTTTTCGGCTTTCTGAAGCCTATTCCTCGTCCTGTGCCGCCACGGTCCAGATGCGCTTGAGCGGCAACTCCGCCTTTAGGTCTTCATCCAGTTTGTCGTAATTATCGAATAGGGCTTCGAGCAGTTCCTTTTGCGTCCAAAGGCGTACGCTGAAGAAACTCGCCGATGCCTGTTTGTGGACCGAACTCTTAAAGCCGCTCCACGAAACAAACAATCCTTCGGACGCTTGGACGCTCTGCATTGCGCCGCGCAGCTCATTGAGAGCTTTCGACTCGACTGGCGTATCCTGCGACTTCACCTGAACACATAGTCGCGGTGAGCCGAATCCTAATGGCCCTGCTCCCGCGAGAATGTCCACCCCACCATCGGCCCCCTCGGGGCTTCGATAGGTTGTGTAGCCTTGAGCCTTCAGAACCGCATCGACCAATAGTGCTAGTCCGTGCCCTTTGAATCGCGCGGCGATTAGCTGGGAGATTTGGTCGCGCGCCAGCTGCTCCAAGTCGCTATTCTCAAGCTCCTCATCGGTATCGGCGTCCTGCTTGCCAGTAACAGCGGCTACCCCCTCCGGCTTCCAGCCATTCGCACGCATGGCAAGGATACGTGCCTCGGCATTGTTCCGCTTCACCCGACAGATGGTTAGGAAAGCACCAAACGTAAACAGCAGATCCTTTCCAAAATTCGAGCGCGGCACTGCCTCGCCAATCCACTTCACTTGTCGCCAATGGTAGAACGGACTCGGCGCATTTGCGTCGAAATTGTAGTCGCCAATGATTTCTCCTACGCAGATTGCCGGTTGAGACTTTAGCGGAAGTACAACTAGGTCACCTTTCTTCATTTCGTGGGCGAAGGGCCATACCTGACGGACCCAATTTTCCAGCCGTTTTCTCTTCGCCTCCGGATATGCCTTGAGCAATTCGTCGAAAAGAGCCTCACGGTCCTTCAGCTTTGCGACGTTTACCGCCAACCTGTCCCACGTCGCGTAAACCCGATTCTCGGTCAGGAATTTCTGTTCGTATTCGCCGTGTGAGCCAGCGCGATTAAGCCAGATAGCCATAGTTGGAGGGGTTCGTCAGACTGCCGCAAATCCTACCGACCTAAATCTCAGCATTAAGTCTAACACGCTTTTCAAAAACTTTGCGCCTCTAAACTACCGAAATCCCGGTAGACCTACCGCACATAGGTATCCTTGGCATCACCCGGTCGTGCCCGGCCAAGGGTCACGAGGGTCTGCAAGATCTCCTCAACGTCCTTTGGTTTCGCGCGGAAGAATCTCGCGGCAAGATCGGTCGCGGTGGCCGGTTTTTCTTCTGCTGCAAGCGCGTTTGCGACCGCACGAACTCGCTCTGCGAGTACACTAGGCCAAGGCGCCTTTGCCGTTTTGAGCGCTCTACCCTTCGCCTTTGGCTGAACCTTACCTTGAGGCTCTTCCGTGAGCCCAAGGTCGACTTGAATGCCGTCCGAGTAGAGTGGCTGTTGGTACTCTGGCCGAAGCCATCGGACCAAGCCCTTTGCCTCTTCGGCCGCCCGAGATTGGTTTAAAGCAACTACACGTTCGAGAATCTCACCATTAGTCATTGGCCAATGCCATCCATACGCCTCAGCGACCAAAGTATCGAGTTCGGCATGTAAGGTCCCAACAAGAGCAAGTAGTGCCTGCTCGTAGAGCAGCTTCTCTTTCTCTGAAAGCGCTACCCCAGATCCAACTTTACCCAACATGTTGTAGAGGTCTGTCATCCCCAGCCCAAACAGCTTGAGGGCCTTCTTCCGGTGCAGGTCCAGTTCCTCTGCGACTCGTCGAATCCTCTCCTTCTGTTTCTCGGTACAATCAGGAAAAGGAAAAGTCTGAAAACACCGAGAAGCCGGATATACTGGACGGTCTTCGAGCGTACTGCCCGCCGCGTAGGAATACGCAACGTGGATGTGGCTGCTCAGGACGCCAAGATGAAAGGCATCTTCGAGCGCAATCGCAACGAGCTTATGTTCCGGCACCACATCGGCGCCCACGAATACGAATGTTCTGTGCTGTGCCGTCTCTACGGTGACAATGTAGCGCCTAAGGTGTCGCGTCGCTGCCCGGAAAGTCTTCCTAGGTTCCCCGAAAAGCCACCACTCGTCTTTGAGCCGCTTACGTCCGTTTGCGTCCCGCTCGGGCTTAACTGTTAACAGCAAGTGTTGGTAGGCGGCGCCAAACTTGGCTCGAAGTTCATCGGCTTTGAGCCCGAAAAAATCGAGGACCATCAATCCACGGGGGCGCTCGGTTAAGTCTCGCCCGCTCCAAATTGGTCGAATGTGCGCCTCCAGCCCATTGACCTTCCCGAGACCAAGCTTTCTAGCCTCTTCAGATGTGACCACAAAACCACGACCTGCCAGCATCATCCCATTAACGCTCAAGCCCTCGGCTGCCTTTAGCTGTGCTGCGCCAGCTACGTTCGCCCCAACCGATAGGTCTACGTTGATTTCTCCTATCGTGGATTGAAAAATAACTTCCGATGACCCGTCGTCTTGAGGTTGTTCTTCCTTAACCACCAACAATTCGCCAGTACGGTGCGTTCTTGTGAGTGAGCCAACGGTCATGGCGATGCGCACCGCCGCGCCATCGGTAGTATCTACCCACGGATGGTCGGGAATCGCGAAACGCAAAGAAACGCCTTTGTCGAATGCCTCTCTTAAGACCCGGCGATTGAAAGTCTGTTTGATGCTGTTGGTCGTAATTAAGCCGAATCCAGCCGCCGTTCCGTCGATGGTTCGAAGCGCCGCCTTGTGCCACCAATACATCACAAAATCGACACTCCTTGGAATCGCCGGATAGACTGACCGTAATGCCTCAACGTATCCTTCACCGAGGCTCTGTCGCATCACCTTATCACCCAAGAATGGTGGATTCCCGACGATGAAATCTGCCTGAGGCCAACTTGCAGGCCTTGGATTGACCAGAGTCTCAAGCGGCACGACCGCCTTCTCGTCTGGTATTTCCCGCCCGGTCACAGAATCTATCTTCGTAGTGCGCCGGTCCCAGACATAGCGGGCCCTCCCAGCCGTATCTCTTGCTAGCTCTCGCTTGTCATAAGCCAACACCGCATCTCGGCATTCAATGTTCTTGAAGGCGCGCAGTACCGGCTCGGGCCATTCAGTAGCGCCACGATTGCGGTGGTGCCATTGGAGGTAGCCAATCCAGAGTACCAACTCGGCAATCGAGGCGGCCCGTGGGTTAATTTCGAGGCCAAGGAATTGGTGTGGGTCAACTGTCTCTCCGCCGAGGTCGAGACGCATGTTTTCGCCGAAGGATTCGATGAGCGAGAACACTTCGCCTTCGAGTCGCTTGAGATGCTCAAGTGTTACGTAGAGGAAATTGCCGCTTCCGCAGGCCGGGTCGAGAACTCGTACCGCACAAAGCCGATGATGGAAGGCCTTCGTCTCCTTGACGGCACCTTTTAGGTCACCCCGAGTTGCGAGTGTTACGGCCGCCGCGCGTACATGATTCCATTCCGCTCGAAGTGGCAGAACGACAGTCGGCAGTACCAATCTCTCAACGTACGAGCGCGGCGTGTAGTGTGCGCCGAGCTTGTGCCGCTCTGCCGGGTCTAGTGCTCGCTCCAAAAGTGTGCCGAAAATTGCTGGCTCCACGTGCTTCCAGTCTTTCTTCGACGCAGCAATGAGGAGGCCCAACTGAGTGCCGTCCAGTGGGAGTACCTCGGCATCGGAGAATAGGCCGCCGTTGAAATGTAGCAGTGTCTTCCGGAGGGCGAGCGAGTACCCGCCCGCGTTCATTTCTTTGAATAGACCGCTCAGCAGGGGCATAGCGGCCTTGGGGTCGTCCTTCACCGATTCCAGCAGAGTCGTGAAGCTATCGCGCGGGAGAAGGTCTACATCCTCCGCGAACATGCAAAAAAGACAACGCGACAAGAACGCCGCGACCTGCGCGGGGTCGTGCTTCTTTTCAAATGACTTCGCTAGTTCGGCGAGATGTCGGGCTACGTCGCGGGTTACTTCCGCCGAAATCTTGCCCGGGTCGAGGGAGTGTGGGTCCTCCCAAATTGCCTTGAGCCGTTCACGGGCATTCGGCTTCGCGAGGTCCGTGAGCCTTATTCGATGGGTACGGGCATCCGGAAACGGGAGGTAGGCCTTACCTTGCTGCGAAAAGTCGGCGTAAAGCTCGAAGACATGGCCGACATCAACCACGACCAGAAACGGTGGAGTAGGTTCGCTCCCCGGAAGATTTCGTGCGTAACGCTCCGCCTGACCTAGTGCCGCCAGAAGCGCGTCATCCCACGCCTCGGTGCCTCGGGCTATCTTGTTCTTCTTCGCCGTAACTCCGTCGTCATCTATCGCAAGGGCGAGGGTTGCAGTCTCCGTCTTTGGAGCGGCATACTGTTTCGCTTCGAGGACAAAGCAACCGCGCTTATAGAGGTCAATTCGTCCGGTGGTTGTCTTGGATGACCCCCGATGATGGAGCGGGACTGAACGCTCGAAAACGTAGGCGTTTTGCTCCGTGTCGGGTCCAGCCGGGTCCGGGCGTGGAACTCCGAGAATGTCGCACAGTTCAGACAGAAACGGCTGGCAGTTGGCGCGCTCCGACGATTCTGCCTTCGACCATCGAGCGATAAAGCCTGCAATCGCAGAGTCAGGGTCGGGTTGCCGGGACATGGGGACCCCGAAGAACAAGGTGAACGCCAAAGGTTCGCAAGAGTTCAAATCACGCCGGGCTTCAGTGACGCAGTGCGTCACTGACAAACTGGACGGCGAACTACACCACCCTTTTCGCCGGTTTTACCTCTGAAAACAGCTGAGCGAGTCACCCCGTAAACCGACGGGCATCGGACAATCCGCGCAGGGCATGCCCTACCTCCAACCCACCGATTCGGCGAGCCCCACGGCTGCGCCTTCCCCCTACTACCCGAAATTCATCGCCCTTCCGGGCCGTCGCGGCGGCGATCCCATCTTCGATCTGGGCCGGACGTGGTGGCTCGATTGTGAGCGTGCAGGTCTCATCAAGCTGTACCGGCTCAAGCGGCGCGGCAACGTGCGCGGCGCCGTGCGCATCCCCGTTGTGCAGGCAGCCGAACTCATGGAGCGTTTAAACGCCTCCAGCGCGGCCGAGGCGAAAGGCGGTGCATCGTGAGAGCCAACCCGTCGGCGCCGGCGATTGAGTCACTGCGCCAGCGCGAGCGCGCCCTCACCGACCTCATTGAGCAGGTCGACGGCAAGCTTGCCCGTTTACACCGTGCCCGCACCGAGCGGGCGCAAGCCCTTCAACGCATCCGTGCCACGCTCGGCCTTGCCCTCGCAGGCGGCTCAGTTGGCTCCGACCTCCATGAACAACGCTAATCAGTCGAGCAGCGTACATGGGAGTGGCGAAGTTACTTCCTATGATGAAGAGCAGATCATTGCCGCTGTCATTGACGACGAGAGTGGGTCGCTCCTACGGAAGACACAGCACCTTCCTGTTGAGGCATTTTCTGACCCCGAGTGCGCGAGAATGTGGAGTAGGCTCCTCTCGCTGCCTTCCGGTACCCATCCCGGCTTGGTCTTGGTAGGGGCAAACGATGACTCGATCCGTCGCTTCACCACGACCAAGAACACGACGCTCTATTTCTCAAGCCACGCTTACACGCTACTCAAGAGCTGGGCGGAGAAGCAGGCCAAGCTCTACGCGGTCGATTTTCAGCGGGGTAAACTCAGCCTCGACCGCTTCAGTGAGGACCTCGCGGGGCTAGTGAAATCCGTCAATGACCCGTCGGCAAACTCTCGTGCATGGCCGGTGCCTGTCAGCGCAAACAGCCTATGCGCCAATCCCCCGCCCACCCCGGAAATGCTCATCAAAGGGGTGCTCTACCGGGGCGGCACGATGTTGCTCTCGGGGCCGAGCAAGGCGCACAAGACGTACGCCATGTTGACGGCGGGCATGGCCATCGCCGAAGGCCGTCCGTGGCTCGGATTCGAGACGACCAAGGCACCCGTCATCTACCTGAATCTTGAGCTTCAGGACTTCGCGGCCAATAAGCGTATTGAGCAGATTGCCCAAGCGACCGGGACGCGGCCCCCAGTAGACTTCATCATCTGGAACCTGCGGGGACGCCGCGTGACGCTCGCCGAATTGCAGGCCCGTCTGCCCACAGAAATCACGCGGCTCGGTGCCGGGGCGGTGATGATCGATCCGCATTACAAGGTATCTGCCTTATCCGGGGGCGAGGAGAACAGTAACGATTCGCAAGGTCTGCTGCTCAGTGCGCTCGAAGGCATTTGTGCCACCAACGGGGCCGCGCTCGTGCTTTCTCACCATTTCGCCAAGGGCGACGCCAGCGCGAAGAACTCCATCGACCGCGCGAGCGGCGGCGGCGTGTTCGCCCGGTGGGGCGACGTGATGATGACCTTCACGCCGCACGAGGAGGACGAGGCGATGGCGGTGGAGATGGCGCTCCGCAACTTCGCCCCGGTCGAACCGTTCGTCGTCCGGTGGGAATACCCCCTCTGGGTGCGGGACGACCAACTCGACCCGGCCAAGCTCAAGAGGGTCGGCGGCAGGACTGAGACCAACACGGCAGACAAGGCACTGAACGCGCTTGGAGCCGCTACAATGGGCTACGGCGAGTGGATGAAGGCGTCGGGCATGACCGAGACGACATTTCGCCGTAAACTCAAAGCGTTGCTCGAAGCCGGGCGGGTGGAACAGGTCGGTAACCTCTACCGGAGGAAGACGGCGTGAACATGGCCTACCGCCATAACCGCCAAAACCGCCATAATTGGTTTCGGCGGTGCCACAAACCGACCGCCATATCCTTTAGGAATGGCGGCGGTGGCGGTAGGTGGCAGCGCACCGCCAGTACCGCCAGAATTACGGGAGCCCTCACTGAGTCCTCAGTGAGGCTTCAGGGAGCCCTCACTGATGGAGCGAATCGTGAATGAGCAAAATGAGTGCCCCGTTTAAACGCCTCCCTGCATGGGACACCCAAAAAAAATCAGCCACTGGGGAAACGACGGACCCCCTTCGGCACCTTCGTCGAGGCCCCAGCGGCTCAAAGAGATTCCTTACCGGGGGTCTCCTCTGAAAAACGGCCAAGAATCGGGCGTGAATCGAACAACCTATGATGGGTAGGGCAGCCATCACCCAAGCCATGAAAAATACCACCTATCGCTCGCCTGTCGCACCTCAGTCTACCCAAGGATGAAGTGAAAGGCGTAGGCCGCCGCGGCAAGCGGGAGCGAAACGCGCTCACGTTTCGTTGCCTAAGGCACACGGCAACCTCATGGATGAAGAACGCGGGATGCCCCGAGCTAGTCGTCCGTGAGATCATCGGGCACGACAGCGAGGAGGTTTCGCGCCAATACGCGAACAAGAGGTAGACTTGATAACCGGAACGCGCCGGTCAAAACCTCAAGACACAGCCGCGAAGAATGCGTTGTGGACGGCGCCCGCGCTCACGTGACCCTGTGCTGGCGTTTGGCATTTTCTATCCGCGACAAATTCTTCGAGTTCCTTGATGACGTGCTCGATGGTCTTGCGCTGCTCCGCATCGCTGGTGATGGCCAGCAGCTTCTTGTAATAGTCGAGCGCCTGCTCTTCTTGGCCTTGGAAATAGGCGTAGCCCATAGGAAGATGAAATTAGTTTTCGAGGACGCGGTAAAGTTCCTTCTGAGCAATCCAACGGAAGCCTTGGCGGTGGGTTACCAAGGCAACGTCTATATCGCCACCAACGGTCGGTAGTTTACCCGAAAATCGCTGGTGGTCACTTGTCGTTCTAATCAAGAATTTTGCGTAATCAATGGCGTCTTGGAGCGAGAATGCGCCGATGTTTGGCATGGCCTGTTGGTTGGCCCAAAGCAGGCCCACCACTGAGCCATCACCCGTCCAGTAGATACCCAGATTTTGCTCCATGACGACCTTCGGGACACGGCCAATGTGAATCGCAGCAGTGACGGGGATAGGGTCGCCGCTCGCGTCATTCCTGAATCCAACGAGCTGAAAACCGAAAGGGCGGAAATCTTCCGGCTGAAGGACAGGATTGATGTTCAGCTTTGCCCATTCTTTGAGCAGCTGGTCATGGAAATAGTTGACGACGAAATCGCGCGTCTTGTCGAAGGCGTCTGGCGTGTTCGGGTCAGGCAGTAGATTTTCAAATCCTAAGGCGTGATTGTAGATGCTCCGCGCATTCACCAACCCGCTTCCGAAGGTCGCTAGACCGAAGCGTTTTTTCAGCGGGTAGATTTTCTGGACGTAGGGCCAAGTCGAACTGGGCACGGTAATAGGCGGAGTCTGAATGTCCTTCAACTCGACCGGAGAAGAGCATTTCGGGCACGCAGCCGTCAGATTCATCTTGGCATTGTGCTGGACCATCAGCGTCGCGAGGCTGTCGGAGGCGAGCACGATTCCATCCGGAACACGGAGGGACACGTTTAGGGTCATCGGGGGTCGGGGAAGACGGGAACGGGATGAGTTGTGACCCGATACAGACCCCATGACGAGACTATCTGTCTACCGGGATTCCGGTAGGTGACTGTTGGGCACTCCCTCACGGGGCCACCGGGTCAGTTTCCCGGTCTCTGGGTGATTCCGGACGTTCAAAAGGGGACAGGGGGAAGGGGTCACGGTCTCGCCTCAGGAAGGAGTGTTTCCGGACAATTCCGGACAGATTTCTCCGGGAGACGAGAGGAAGAGACGGGAAGAGAGAGGAACAACACTCTTGTAACCTCCTGTCACTTCCCGTAGTTTCTCAACTGTTCCTTTCGCTTCGCTTGTTCTTGGACCGGTTCGATTCCGTCCACCCGCTCCAAACCTCAATTCTCAGAGGTAAAATGGGCGATCCGCGGTCAAAAAATCGCGAAAAGTCATAACAAAGTCATAACAAGCTCGCGGAGATTTCCCGACGT
>CAZUQB010000054.1:0-1374 GCA_964622405.1 uncultured Opitutaceae bacterium
AGGAAGAACCCGGCCTTGAACTGGTTGACGATCACGATGGCCCGGGCGGTCTGCAGCACGTTCGCCGGGATGGCGGTGGCCGGGTTGGCCATGAACTCCTTGATGATGGCTTCGCACGTCTCGACGCGGGAGACGTACTCCGGGCGGGACGCCTCACTCGGGGCCGCGCGGGCGATGACGAGTCCGGAAAGGGCAAAAAGGGACAGCAGGAGCAGTTTTTTCATGGCAGAGCGGAAAGGCTGGGTGGCAGACAGTCTATGCATGGCCGCGCGAACTTGGAAAGCGCGGAGTGCGTCCGGTTCCACCGGTTGAAATCCGGGCCGCCGGGCAGCGCCCGGGACGCCAAAACTGATCCCGCGCCGCCCCCCGGGGGCTTCCGTTAGTCCAGCCCGCGGGCCGTGAGCTCGTCCTCGTCCCAGCCAAAAAAGTGCCCCAGCTCGTGGAGGTAGGTGAGGCGGGCCTCCTCGCGGAAAACCTCGACGTCGCCCTCGGCGAAATCCCACAGGTTCTCGATGTAGAGCAGGATCTCGGGGGGCGTCGGCTGGTCGTGGGCCAGCTCCGTGCCGTGGGCGCTGCCGGTGAACAGGCCCAGGATGTCCGGCTCGAAGCCCTCCGCCAGGACGCTGGGGTGGGGCGCCGCCTCGAAATGCACCGGCACGGCCTTGGCCAGCGGACGGAGCTCCGGCGGCAGCTTCCGCTGGGTGGCGGCCACGACCTCGGCGGCGATTTCGGTGAGACGGGAGAGCTTCACGGTTGGGGCGACCTTGGGACGAAATCCGCCCCGCGTAAATGGCAACCCGGGTGGTGAAAAAAAACGCGTAACCGCACCCGGTGGCCGGCGTCTTGGTGTCCGTTGCCCATGAAATCAAATAAGACGTTTGTATCCCTCCTGGCCCTCGGGCTCTTGGCCGCGACCGCCCTGGTTCGCGCCGAACCCCCGGCCGGTGGTCCCCCCGACGAACGCGGTCCGCGCCCGCAGCGGATGCGCGAGCACCGCATGCAGGTGTTGGAGGAGAAGCTCTCCCTCACTCCCGCCCAGAAACAGCAGATCCAGGCCATCTGGGATCAGGCTGAGCAGCAGGGCAAGGCCCTGCGCGCCGATGAATCCGCAGCCCGCGAACAGCGGCGCGAGAAGATGATGGCGATCATGAAGGACACGCATGACAAGGTCCGCGCCGTCCTCACGCCCGATCAGCAGAAGACTTTCGACTCGCTCCCGCCGGAACCCCGCGGCCGTCGCGGTGGCCCGCGGCCGGCTGGCGGCGGCGACACGCCTCCGCCTCCTCCGCCCGCGTCTCCGTCGAGCTGAGCTGATTTTGTCAGGGTTGGTTGTCCGGCCGCCGCGGCAGGGGTGTCGCGGCGGCCTTCTTTTTG
>CAZUQB010000054.1:1474-6452 GCA_964622405.1 uncultured Opitutaceae bacterium
TCAGGGTTGGTTGTCCGGCCGCCGCGGCAGGGGTGTCGCGGCGGCCTTCTTTTTGCCCGGCGCCCATTCGCCGATCCGCCGGATCGGCGTCCGGTCCCCATGCGGGCGGGCTGCCCTCGCCCCGCTCCCTCGGCCCCACCCGACGGCGCCGATTGACTCGCAGCCGACGGCTTCGCAGCGTGCGCGAATGGTCGAACAGCGCCAGGTCGTGGTCGTCGGCGGCGGAGCCGCGGGTTTCTTCGCGGCCATCACCTGCGCCGGCCAGCTCGGCCCGGCCGGTCGCGTGACCCTGCTGGAGACCACCGCGCACCCGCTCGCCAAGGTCCGCGTCTCCGGGGGCGGCCGCTGCAACGTCACCCACGCCTGCTTCGAGCCCCGCGAGCTGGCCCGGCGCTACCCGCGCGGCGGCCGCGAGCTGCTCGGCGCCTTCCACCGCTGGCAGCCTCGCGACATGGTCGACTGGCTCGCCGCCCGCGGCGTGGCGACCAAGACCGAGGCCGACGGCCGCATGTTTCCCGTCACGGACGACTCCGGCACTATCGTCGACTGCCTGACCCGCGCCGCCGCCGATGCCGGCGTCGACGTGTACACCGGCCTCGGGCTGCGCGCCGCCGAGCGCGTGGTCCGGCCGAACGGCGCCGCGGGTTTCCGGATCACGCTCACCGACGAGACGTCGCGCCTGTGCGACCGGCTGTTGCTGGCCACCGGCGGCAACAAGGGCTCCTCCGGCCTCAGCGTCGCGGCGGCCCTCGGCCACACCATCGAGCCGCCGGTGCCCTCGCTGTTCACCTTCCACATTGACGATGCGCGGCTGGCGGGGTTGTCGGGCCTGTCGGTGCCGGACGCGATCGCGGCGGTGGCGGGGACGAAGCTCCGCGAGCGCGGCCCGCTGCTGGTCACCCACTGGGGTCTCAGCGGCCCGGCCATCCTGAAGCTCTCCGCCTGGGGCGCCCGCGAGCTGGCGGCGCGGAAGTACGAGTTTCCCGTGACCATCAACTTCGCGCCCGACCACACTCGCGAGTCGCTGCTTGCGGCGTTCGGGCCGATCCGTGAGCAGAACGCCCGGAAGCAGGTCGCCACCTGGAGCCCGCTGGCGGTGCCGCAGCGCCTGTGGGAGCGGCTGGTGACCACGGCCGGCCTCGCGCCCACGACGCCATGGTCGCAGGTGAGCAAGGCCGCGCTCGGCGCGCTCGCCGGGCTCATCACCGGCGCCGAGTTCCAGGTGGTCGGCAAGAGCCTGTTCAAGGAGGAGTTCGTGACCTGTGGCGGCGTGCGGCTGGCCGAGGTCGACTTCCGGACCATGGAGAGCCGGAAGTGCCCCGGCCTGCACTTTGCCGGGGAGCTGCTCGACATCGACGGGATCACCGGCGGCTTCAACTTCCAGGCCGCGTGGACCACCGGGCGCCTGGCCGGCCTCGCGATGGCATGCTGATTTACGATTTACGAGTAATGATCGGCGATGGGTCGGATGCAGGTGAGGACGCGGTGCACCGTCAGTTGAACGCCGCCGCTTGACCTCGAAAACCCACGAACCCCTGCTCAGAATTCTGCCTGAATCCAATCGTAAATCGTAATTCGTAAATCGTAATTCTCCTCCATGTCTTTCTGGCAACTCCTGCTCCTAATCCTCCCGGTCTTCGCCCTGATGGGCCTCGGCATGGGGCTGCGGCGGGTGGGGTGGCTGACGGCGGAGGCCGACGCGAGCCTGCTGCGGCTCGTGGTGAATTTCCTCTACCCGTGCATCATCTTTGAAAACGTCCACGCGAACCCGGCGCTGCGGGATCCCGCCAATCTCGCGTGGGGACCGTTCATGGGCTTCGCCACCATGGCCGGCGGCATCGTGCTGTGCCGCCAGGCCGCGCGCTGGTTTGGCTTCGAGGTCGGCACCGGGCTCCGCACCTTTGCGTTCACCGCGGGCATCTACAACTACGCCTATATCACGGTGCCGATGATGACCGCGCTGTTCGGCGCCGGCAGCCTCGGCGTCCTCTTCGCGTTCAATGTCGGGGCCGAGGCCGCCATTTGGATCGTGGGCGTGATGATCCTCGCCGGCCGGTCGTGGCGCGAAGGCTGGCGGCAGCTGCTCAGCCCGCCGGTCCTGGCGCTGTTCGTCGCGGTCGGCGTCAACCTCTCCGGGCTCGGCGCCCACGTCCCGGCGCTGCTGCTCAACGTGGTGCGCCCGCTGTCGGCCTGCGCGATCCCGATGGGCCTGATCCTGAGCGGCGCAACCATGGCCGAGCATTTCTTCGGCCGGCCGGCCGAGCTGTTCGAGGCCCGCACCGCGATCGCCGCGGTCGTCATGCGGCTCGGCGTGATGACGGTGCTGCTGCTCCTGCTCGCGCGGTACGGCCCGTTTACTGCCGACCTGCGCCACGTGATCATGGTGCAGGCCGCCATGCCCGCGGGCTTCCTGCCCATCGTGCTCGTGAAACACTACGGCGGGCACCTGCTCACCGCCGTCCGCATCGTCCTGGCCACCGTGATCGCCAGCATCCTGCTCACCCCGCTCTGGCTCCGGCTGGGATTGGCGTGGATCGGGTGAGGCGGAAGTGACGAGCGAGGCGGGTTGAGTGACGAAGAATGAAGCAGAAGAGGATTTCTGATCCGACTATGGAAACTACGCTGCTCCCGAAGGTTTATCGCGAGGTCCGCTGCGGTGCGATCACCGTGCTTTACGTGCAGGAGGCTGGGAGCCCGAAGCTTGGGCTCTGGCTGGTGCCGACGGCGCGGCGGAAGCAGGTCGTCCCGCACCGTGAGTTCCTGTCCGGGATCGAGATCGACAGCATCAAGGGCACGTCCGCCCACGGCCCGCGGGCGTGGATGATCGAGTCGCTGCTCCAGCTCAAGGCCCGCGGCGACGACGCGCCGCCTGCCTTCGCCCAGGGGCGCTCGCTGCGCAACAGCGCCACCGTGGACCGGATGGCGCTTGCGGGACAGACCGTCACCCGCGCCGGCGGGCGGACCACGATCCGCACTTCGTTCCAGCATCCCGACGGCTGGCGGGCCCATCACGAGCTCGCGTGGCCGCGCGGGGCGAGCTGGCTCGAGAGCCGGGTCACGGTGGAGAACACCGGCGCCGCGCCGGTGACGCTGGAGCAGCTGGCGAGCTTCTCGGTCGGCGGGCTCACGCCGTTTGCCGCCGACGATGCCCCGGGCCGCCTGCGGCTGCACCGTTTCCGGGCGGTTTGGAGCATGGAGGGGCGGCAGGAGACCCGGGCGTTCGAGGACCTGCAGCTGGAACGCTCGTGGGCCGGCTGGGGCGTGCGCGCGGAGCGGTTCGGGACCCTGGGCTCGCTGCCGGTGAACGGATTTTTCCCGTTCGTCGCCGTCGAGGACACCGGCGCGGGGGTGACCTGGGGCGCGCAGCTCGCGCATCCGGGCTCCTGGCAGATGGAGGTCTACCGGCGGGATGATTTCGGCGCCATGTCGGGCGGCCTGGCGGACCGCGAGTTTGGCCACTGGTGGAAGACGCTCGCTCCGGGCGAGAGCTTCACCTCGCCGACCGCAACGATCGCCTGCGTCGCGGGCGGGCTCGACGAGGTCTGCGCCGCGCTCACGGCCGCGCAGGAGCCGGCGCTGGCCCAGGTGCCGGCCAGCGAGCGAACGCTCCCCGTGATGTTCAACGAGTGGACCACGAGCTGGGGCAACCCGAGCCACGCCAACATGTCCGCGCTGGCCGAGTCGCTGTGCGGCACGGGCATCAGGTATCTCGTGATGGATGCCGGCTGGTACAAGCCCGCCGGCGGGGACTGGTCGACCGCACAGGGCGAGTGGGTGCCGAATACGACGATGTACCCGCACGGCCTGCGGGCCACCGCGGACGCGATCCGGGCTTGCGGCCTGGTCCCCGGGATCTGGTTCGAGCTGGAGGTGGTCGGCTCGGCCTCGCCGCTGTTCGACCGCACCGACCTGATGCTCCACCGCGACGGCCGCGTCATCACGGTCGGCTCGCGCCGCTTCCTCGACCTGCGCAAGCCCGAGGTGGTCGCGCACCTCACGGCCCGGGTGATCGACCTGCTGCGCGCGGGGAACTTCGGCTACCTCAAGGTCGATTACAACGAGAACATCGGGCTCGGGGTGGACGGGGCCGAGTCGCCGGGCGAGGGCCTCCGGCAGCACCTGCTCGGCGTGCAGGCCTTCTTCCGGAAGCTCCGGACGGAGCTGCCCGACCTCGTCATCGAGAACTGCTCGTCGGGCGGCCACCGCCTGGAGCCTTCGATGATGGCGCTGACCTCGATGAGCAGCTTCTCCGACGCGCACGAGTGCCGCGAGATCCCGATCATCGCGGCGAATCTCCACCGCGTGATGCTTCCGTGCCAGAGCCAGGTGTGGGCGGTGCTGCGCGCGCGGACCGACCTGCGGCGCATCGTCTACCTGCTGGCCGGCGGCTTCCTCGGCCGGCTCTGCCTCTCCGGTGATTTCGCGGCCCTGTCACCCGCCCAGCGTGCGCTCGTCGACCAGGCGATCGCGCTCTACGCGCAGGCGGCGCCGGTGATCCGCCGCGGACGTTCGCACCGTCACGGTCCCGACGTGCCGGTCTACCGACACGCGACCGGCTGGCAGGCCGTGGTGCGGGTCAACGCCCGCCTCGCCCTCGTGGTCCTGCACACCTTCGCCCGCCCCGGCTCCCGCATGCTGCGCGTGCCGCTCCCGCCCGGCCGGTGGCGCGTCGCCGGCGAACTCCACGCCGACCGGCGCCGCGTGACGGTGAAGCGGGGCGCATGCCACTGGACCCCCGCCGGCGAGTGGTCCGCCTGCGTCGCGCTGCTGCGCCGCTGACGCAGCGGTTTTCAAGAATCGGAATTCGAAATTCGAAATTCGTAACTAGTAATCGGGAGTCGCCCGGCGACGCGCACCGCCCGCCCAGTCCGATTCCCGAACACCGAAATCCGGAATCCGAAATCCGCAATCCGGAATCCGGATCTAGTCCCAAATCGGCCGCCAGTTCCGCGGGTAGTCCGTGAGCGAGTCGAGGGCC
>CAZUQB010000054.1:6552-11090 GCA_964622405.1 uncultured Opitutaceae bacterium
CTAGTCCCAAATCGGCCGCCAGTTCCGCGGGTAGTCCGTGAGCGAGTCGAGGGCCAGCATCTCCTCGCCGGAGAGGCGGTAGCCGACGGCCCCGAAGGACTCGCGCAGCTGGGTCACGGTGTTGGCGCCGACGATGGGGGCGGTGACCACGGGATTGCTCAGGAGCCAGGCGAGCGCGGTCTGCGCGATCGTCTTGCCGTGGCGGTGGGCGAGGTCGGCCAGCTGGCTGATCACGGCGTAGCCGCGGTCGTGGGCGTATTTGCGCGCGATCTCCGGCGCGCGGGTGCTGTCGATCGCGACGCCCGCCCGGTACTTGCCGGTGAGGAAGCCGGCGGCGAGCGGCGAGTAGGGGATCACGCCGAGGCCGTAGTGGCGGCAGAGCGGCTGCGCCTCGACCTCGAACAGGCTGCGCTCCATCAGCGAGTACTCGGGCTGGTACGACTCGAACCGCGCGTAACCCAGCTTGTCGCTGCGCCACAGCGCCTCCATGAGCCGCCAGGCCGGGTAATTCGAGGCGCCGATGACGCGGACCTTGCCGCTGCGCACGAGGCGGTCGAGCGCGCCGAGCGTTTCCTCGATCGGCACGGCGAGGTCGGCCCAGTGACACTGGTAGAGATCAAGGTGGTCGGTCTGCAGCCGGCGCAGCGAGTCCTCGCAGCAGCGAATCACCCGCGCGGCGGCGAGGCCCTCGCCCCCGGGACCCTCCGCCATCTTGCCGCGGACCTTGGTCGCGATCACGACCTGCCGCCGGTTCCCGCGCGCCTTCATCCACCGCCCGATGATCTCCTCCGACCGGCCGCCGCCCGCGAGTCCGTCCGGCCCCCAGGTCGTGTAGATGTCCGCGGTGTCGATGAAATTGCCCCCGGCCTCCACGAAGGCATCCATCATCGCGAAGGACGCCGCCTCGTCGGCGGTCCAGCCGAACTGCATCGTGCCGAGGCACAGCTCGGAAACCCGGAGGGGACTTCGGCCAAGGGGACGGAGGTGCATGGGGGCAGCCTGGGCGGGCGGCGGGCCGGAGGCGAGCGCGGTTGAATCGGATTGGCCCGCGCGGGTTCCTCCGTTGTCGTGACCGCGATGCCCGCCCATCCACCAACGGGGAGCCTACCCGCATGAAACTCGCGCACGCCGGACTCGCCATCCTCGGGCTCGCGTTCGCCGTGGCGACGACGCTGGTGTGGCGGCATGGCCTGAGGTCGGGCGATGATCGCGTGACGATCCGGCTGTCGCACTGGCAGCTGGAGGGCACGGTGCGCGAGGGCCTCCAGGCGGTCGCGCGGCGCTACGAGGAGCTGAATCCCCGGGTGAAGGTCGAGATCCTGGTCGTGCCCGACACGATCTACCGGCAGTGGATGCGGACCCAGCTGGTGGGCGGCACGGCGCCGGACCTGATCGAGTACACGATGTGGTGGGGTCGCATCGAGGAGCTGGCCCCGCGGTATTTCACGCCCATCACGCGGTACGTCGGCGAACCCAACCCCTACAACCGCGGCACGCCGCTCGCGGCGGTGCCGTGGCGCGACACCTTCCTCGACGGCATGAGCGGCGTGGACGGCTACAACACGCTGATGCGCGACTACTACGCGCCGACGATCGCGATGTTCACGATGCGGCTGTTCTACAACCGCACGCTCCTCCGGGAGATCACCGGCCGCGACGAGCCGCCGCAGACCTGGCGGGAGTTCCTCGTGCTGGCCGACCAGGTCCGGGATTACGCGCGACGCCAGCAAGTCGTCGTGTCGACCATCGGAAACTCATGGGACAATGCCCGCTGGCTGGCCGAGCCCGTGATCCACGGCATGGGCAGCCATTTCGCACCGCAGCTCGACCACGACCACACCCTGAGCCTGTCGTACTGGGAGACCGCGCTCGGCTGGCAGCGGGGGGAGTGGTCCTTCCGCACGCCCGAGCTGGCCAACGGCCTCGCGGTCTTCCGCGAGCTTGGCAACGCCAGCCAGCCGGGCTTCGTGCAGATGAAGCGGGACGTCGCGATGCTCGACTTCCTCCGCGGCCACGCGCTCATCCTCTGCGCGGGCAGCTGGGACGCCAGCAGCCTCCGCCGCGAGGCCCCGTTCGAGGTCGGGGCGTTCCGCCTGCCGCTGCCCGGCACCGAGGACCCGGAGTACGGGCCGCAGACGCTCGGGCCGCTGTCCGACGGCTCCGTGCAGACCTCCACGCCCTTCTACCTCAACAAGGCCTCGGCCCATCCCGAGGTGGCGCTCGATTTCCTGCGCTTCCTCACGAGCGTGGAGGGCAACCAGATCTTCGTGAACGTCAGCCAGTGGCTCCCCGCGATCCGCGGCGTGAGGCCGACGGACTTCTCGCGGCGGTTCATGCCGTTCTACGACGGCTACAACTGGGGCGCAGCCACCTCGTTCTTCAGCGGCACCGGCACCGAGATGAACATGTTTTTCCTCCAGGAAATGCACCGCCTGTTCGGCCCGGCCGGGAGCGTCGCGGCCTTCCAGGACGAGTTTGAGCGTCGCGGCCACGAGTACGCGGAGCGCGACCTGCGCGCGCATCTCCGGGACTCGCGCGCGGCGTTCAACTCCGACGATGTCACCGCCACCGCCCGGGGGCGGGTGGCTGGCGCGACCGACCGCCTGCCCGCGACCCCCGCGCTGCTCGAGGCGAAGTACTACCAGACCACCCGCGTGATGAACCCGCCGGCCCCCGCGAATCCCGCCGCCCCGGCCTCTCTCCCCTGACCACCATGCGCCTGGTACCCGCCCTTCCCGCCTCCCGCCGGTGTCACTCAATAAGTGACACCGGGCGGATGCTGCTGCTGCTGGTATTGGTGCTCCCGGGCGCGGGGCGCGGGGCGAGCCGAGAGGCGGGGGAGCCATTGCCGGCAGGTGGGGCGGATCCAGCGTGGGCGGCGCTGGGGCGCCTGCGGGTCGACGATGCGCTGCGGGAGTTTGCCCGCGGCGAACGGCCGGAGCGGGAGCGTGACTTCGGCATGGCGGTGGCGCAGCTGGTGCGGCAGCCGCTCACGCCCGAGCAGGTTGCCGGCGCACGGACGGTGTTTGCGCGGCTCGCGGACCACGGGTCCGACGAGGTGGCACAGGCCTCGCGCTATTTCCTCGGGCGCGTGGCCCAGCATCATCTGGAGCCGGCCGACCCGGCCGAGGCCGCGCGGCAGTACCGGCGGCTGCTCGCGGAGCATCCGGACTCGATCTGGGCGCAGACGGCGCTGACCCGGCTGGCGCTGCTGGTGCTTTATCCAGCCGACCCGCAAGAGTCGCCGTCCGCGGCCGTCGCCGCGGGCGAGGCGCTGCTCGCCCAGGCGAGGCTGCCGGCCGCGCGGAGCGAAATCCACCTGGTGGTGGCCGACGCGATCTTCTTCTACCGGCTGCCCGCCGCGCAGGCGCTGCCGCACCTGCTCGCGGCGGAGCGCCTCGGGCTGCTCGACCGGCCGACCCGGGCCGACACTCTGATCCAGATCGCGGAGGTCTCGGTGCTCACCGGCGACCGCATCCAGGCCCGGCGGTTCTACGAGGCCTACCTCGCCGACTTTCCGCTCGACCAGCGGCGCTTCATGGTCCGGCAGCGGCTCGCGGGTCTTTGAGCGCGGCGACCACGGCGGCATTGCGCCCGGCGACGGCGCTGTCACCGTCCCCGCATGACCCGTCGCCTGCTCGCCCTCTTTCTCGTCACGTCCGGTCTGCTGCTCGCCGCGGAGCCGCCCGCCGGCTGGATCGCCCTCGAGGAGGAGGTGGCGGCGGCCGTGAAGGGCCCGCAGGTGACCGTGGTGCACTTCTGGGCCCCGTGGTGCCCGAACAGCCAGGCCGAGCTGGCGCACCACGGCTGGAGCACGTTCCTCGACCTGAACCGGGACGTGAAATTCATCTTTGTCACCGTCCGCAGCACCGACGACGGCCGGGTGCTGCTGTACGACAACGGCCTGAACGACCAGCCCAACCTGATCCTGCGCCACCACCCGAACCAGGTGCGGAAGGGCGAGGGCGTGATCCAGAGCTTCATGGACCTGCCGCTGACCTGGGTGCCGACGACGTGGGTGTTTCGCGACGGCCAGCTCCGGTACGCGCTGAACTACGGCGAAGTGCGCTTTCCGCTGCTGCAGCAGCTGATCCGCGACGCCGCGGACCCGTGGGAGCACCCGGCCGGGCCGCGCCCGCCAAAGTGACGCCGGCTGACCGCCGGGATCAGCGCTGACCGCCCCGCCGCGGGAACTTCGCTCTTGTCACTTGGCGCTTGTGACTTGGAACTTGCCGTGCGCCCAGGGCGCACGGCCATGAGACTCACCGGAAAGACCGCGGGCCTGCTGATGCTCGGCGCCGGCTATGTCGCGGCGGTGGTCCTGATGGTGTGGCGGGCGGCGGAGGAGGCGCGGCCGGACCGCGTGACGATCCGCGTGTCGCAATGGCAGCTGGAGGGCGGGGTGCGGCAGGCGTTCGCCGCGATGATCCGCCGGTACGAGCAGCTCAACCCGCGGGTGCATGTCGAGCTGATCTCGATCCCCGACCGCACCTACCGCCAGTGGGCGCAGACCCAGCTGATCGGCGGCGACGCCCCGG
>CAZUQB010000055.1:0-11035 GCA_964622405.1 uncultured Opitutaceae bacterium
CAACATCCAGGGCCGCACCGGCGACGACTTCATCGCGCTCAACGGCGACGAGGAGACCAATGGCGAGACGAGCTGGGCGAATCCCGACGCCACCGTCGGGCCGATCACCGACGTGCTCATTGACACGGTGATGGTGGACGACGCGGCCCAGGTGCTCCGCATTCTCTCCCGCGAAAACCTCCACGACCGGATCACGGTCCGCAACGTGAGCGGCAACTACCGCAGCTTCGGCTTCTATCTCAGCGCGTGGGACTACAAGGCCAAGGGCCTGCCGGGCAACTTCGGCTCAATTGTCATCGAGAACGTCGACCTCCGCCAGACCCAGGCCAACTACACCTACACCGAGCCGTTCCTCTTCCGCGTGTCCGGAAGGCACCGGAGCCTCACGCTGCGGAACATCCAGTACCACGATCCCGCGGACGATCGCTATCTCGTCCATCTCGAGGGCCGGACCGACATTCCCGACCTGGGCGACACGCCCGCCGACGTGGAGTCGCTGGTGATTGACGGCCTGCACGTGCAGGACCGCGGCACCGCACCGCAGACGCGACCCTACATTCGCGCCAGCGGCCGGGTCCGGCGCCTGGTGATTCGCAACAGCGAGCTCTACTGCGCCGCCGGCAAGCGGCCGGTGCTGCTGGCGACCGCGGGCGAGCACGCCCGGATCGATTCGCTGCTCGTCTACAACCTCGACGCCGAGAACCTCGGCGCGCTGGTGTCTGATCCGGGCAAGCGGATCGCCCGCCTCGAGTCGAGCAACGTGCAGCTGCGGGCGGTCACCTGACCGCCCCAAAAACAAACCCCGCGCACCCGGCACGGAGGCGCGGGCGGCGGGGCGACGACACAACCAAAGGCGGGCGGCTTACTTGCCGGCGAACTCGCGGATATGCTTCACGAGGGCCGTGACTTCATCGGCCGTGAGCTTGTCCGCGTAGCCCTTCATCTTCTCCTTGCCGTTCTCCTTCACGCCCTCGGCGGTGGCCTTGGCGAGGTCGGCATCGGTGAACTTCGCGAGCGAGTCCGCCTTGGAGTAGTCCTTCAGCTTCATCTTCAGCCCGAGCTTCGTCTGGGCCTTGCCATCGGTGCCGTGGCATTTGGCGCAGTGGTTTTCCCAGTTCTCGGCGGCCGTGGCGGCGAAGGCCGAGGTCGCGCCGAGCGCGAGGACAATGGTGAGCGAGGCGATCAGTTTGGTCTTCATGGGGACAAACATGCTTTTTGGGGCCCGCGGATCGCGGGTGCCCCGAACGTACCGCCGCGTCGCGGTCCGATCAAGCGGGCCGCGCCTGCCGCGCCCGGATGGCAGGCTTCCGAATGCAGGGTATGAAAAAACTTCACGCCGTCGCCGCCGGGCGAATTGGACCTCGCGCCCCGGCGCCCCGCGCCCTAGCCCTGCCGCTGGCCAAGGCGCCGTGCGCCCCGACCGTCTATGAGGGTGTTGCTCGTCAGTCCCGCGACTCCGGACACGTTCTGGAGCTTCAAGCATGTGCTGCGGTTTGTCTCCAAGAAAGCCGCGTTTCCGCCCCTCGGGCTGCTGACCGTGGCCGGGATGCTGCCGCCGGACTGGGACCTGAAGCTCGTGGACCTGAACGTCACGCGCCTCACCGACGACGACCTGCGGGCGGCCGACTGGGTCTTCCTCAGCGCGATGATCGTGCAGCGCGACTCCGTGCGGGAAGTGGCGCGGCGGTGCGCCACCCTCGGCAAGCCCGTGCTCGCCGGCGGGCCGCTCTTCACGACGGGACACGAGGGCTTTCCCGAAATCCCCCACTTTGTCCTCGGCGAGGCCGAGGAGATCATGCCGCAGGTGGTCGCCGACCTGACGGCCGGCTGCCTGCAGCCCGTCTACCGCGCCCCGCGGTTCCCGGCGCTCAGCCTGACCCCGACCCCGCGCTTCGACCTGATCGACGTGCGGAAGTACGTGACGATGGCCGTGCAGTTTTCGCGCGGGTGCCCGTTTGACTGCGAGTTCTGCGACATCGTGGTGATCAACGGCCGGGTCCCGCGGACCAAGACCTCCGCGCAGCTGATCGCCGAGTTGGAGGCGCTGCGCCGGCACGGCTGGCGGGACATGGTGTTCGTGGTCGACGACAACTTCATCGGCAACAAGGCGCGGACCCGCGCCCTGCTGGAGGCCATCATCGCCTGGCGCACCGCGACCAAGGCGGCGATGGGTTTCCTGACCGAGGCATCGGTCAACCTCGCCGATGACCCGGAGCTGTGCGCGCTGATGGTCGCCGCGGGTTTCCGCAAGGTCTTCGTCGGCATCGAGACCCCGTCCGTCGCCTCGCTGGAGGAATGCCGGAAGCACAACAACGCCGGCCGCGATCTCGTGCAGGCGGTGCAGGTGCTGCAGCGCGCCGGGCTCGAGGTCATGGGCGGGTTCATCGTCGGCTTCGACAGCGACACCCGGGAGATCTTCCGCGACCAGTTCGAGTTCATCCAGCGCTCCGGCGTGGTGACCGCGATGGTCGGGCTGCTGACCGCCCTGCCCCAGACGAAGCTCTACCGGCGCCTGCAACAGGAGGACCGCCTCGTCGGCGAGAGCACGGGCAACAACACGATGGCGGCGCTCAACTTCCGGCCGCGGCTCAGCCGCGACTATCTCGAGAACGGCTACCGGGAGCTGATGCGCCGGCTCTACGAGCCCCGCGCCTACTACCGGCGGATCCGGGTGTTCCTGCGGAACCACCAGCCCACCGCCGAGCGCCTGCGCCTGTCCGGCGTCGATTTCCGGGCGTTCCTGAAATCCTTCTGGCTGCTCGGGGTCTGGCACCGCGGCCGGCTGGCCTACTGGCGTCTCTTCGTCGGCACCCTGGTCCGCCGCCCGCGGCAGTTCCGAATGGCGATCGAGCTGGCCATCATCGGCTACCACTTCCGGCGGATCGCGGCCGCGCTCTGATTGCGGCGGCCTGGGGCGGGGCGGCCAATTGTCCCTTGTCAGGCGCGCGCGCCGCTGCCGTCATCCGCTCTCGTGGGCAAGAATCCTGAACACCCCCGGGCGGTCGGCCAGCTGGTGGCCGCGGCGCTGCTGTGGAGCTTCGCCGGCGTGCTCATCAAGGGCATCCCGTGGCCGCCGCTCGCCGTGGCGGGCGGGCGCGGGCTGATCGCGGCGCTGTTCCTCTTCTTCACCAGCCGCGGGCTCAAGTTCACCTGGTCGTGGCTCCAGGTCGGCGCCGCCCTGTCCTACGTGGGATGCACCGTCCTGTTCGTCGTCGCCAACCGCATGACGACCGCGGCCAACGCCATCCTCCTCCAGTACACCGCGCCCGTCTGGGTCGCCCTGCTCGGATCGTGGTTTCTCGGCGAGCGCCCCACCCGCGCCGACTGGTGGGCGATCGTGGCGACGTTCGTCGGCATGGGCCTGTTCTTTGCCGACGAGCTCCGGCTCGCGAGCGTGCTCGGCAACCTGATCGGCGTCCTCAGCGGCGTCTGCTTTGCCGGCATCGCCATCCTGCTCCGCAAGCAAAAGAACGCCTCCGCCGTCGAGTCGATCATCCTCGGGAATCTCGGGGCCTTTCTGATCGGCCTGCCGTTCATCGCCTCCGCCCCTGCCCTGCCGCCGCGCGGCTGGGTGATGCTCCTGCTCCTCGGCGTCGTCCAGCTCGGGCTGTCCTACCGGCTCTACAGCCAGGCCATCCGCCACGTCACCGCGCTCGAGGCCGTCATCATCCCGGTAGTCGAGCCCATCATGAACCCCGTGTGGGTCCTGCTCTTCGTCGGCGAACGCCCGGGCCCGCTCGCCCTCGTCGGCGGCGCCATCGTGCTCGGCGCCGTGACGCTGCGCGCCATCGCCTCGATCCGCCGCTCCGGCGCGACGCCCGCTGGCGCCTGAGCGTGCGGTGAGATCCGCTCCCGCCATGTACCCGATCCGCCCCCTCTACCGTGCAGGTCTCGTTGCCCTCGGCCTGATCCTGCAGGCGGTCGTCGCGGCCGCCGCCCCGGCGGACGAGACCGTGGTCCTCCTGCACGGGCTCGGGCTGCGGAGCTGGGCCATGGCGCGGCTCGCGGGAGCCCTCGAGCGGGACGGCTATCATGTCGTCAACCTGAGCTACCCGTCGCGCTCGCTGCCGCTCGAGGAGATCGCCGGCCGTTGGCTGCCCGCGCAGCTGCAGGCCGCCGGGGTCGGTCCCGGCCAACCGGTCAGTTTCGTGACCCACTCGATGGGCGGGATCGTCGTGCGGCAGTACCGCCACGATTTTCCGGCCGCTCCAATCGGCCGGGTGGTGATGATCGCGCCGCCCAACCAGGGCAGCGAGGTGGCCGACCGGCTGCACGACCTCCCGGCGTTCCGCTGGTTCATGGGCGACAATGCGCCGCGCCTCGGCACGGGTCGGGACTCGGTGCCGCTCGCGCTGGGACCCTGGCCTGCCGCCGGGGAGCTCGGGGTCATCGCCGGCGACCGCTCGCTCAATCCGCTCTTCTCCGCGTGGATCGGGGCCCCGAACGACGGGAAGGTCGCGGTCGAGCGTACCAAGCTCGCGGGCATGTCCGACTTCATTGTCGTGCACCATTCGCACACGTGGCTGCAGTGGTGCGACGACACGTTTGCCCAGGTGCGGGCCTTCCTGCGCTCCGGCCGCTTCCAGCACGGCGCGACCGCCGAAGCCCCGGCGGCGCCCTAGGTGGCGGCCGTCCCGGGGCAGTTGTCCTGAAGTCGATTACCCAGAGTTGTAGCCGCAAGGATGCACCCGAGTCGGGGTTGAGCGTGACTTACGCTGCAGGCACCACCAAAGCCACGTGCGGATCGATCGGCGCTTTTTGCTCCTACTTGCGGCTACACCTCTGGTTAACCTGCGCTAGTCGGCCGCCCGCGCCGCCCGGCTCTGGTCGAGCTGCACCAGGATGTTCGCCCCAAGAATGAGGCCCCCGCCCACGACCAAGGCGGACGTGAGCGGCTGGTTGCCATAGTCCAGGCCCGTCCAGCGACCGATCGGCGCCGGCAGGACCGTCTCCGCGAGCGCGGCAATCACCGGCGCAAAGCTATAGAGGAGCCCCGCCTCCGTCGGCGTCACGAAACGCTGCCAGCGGTTGATGAACAGGAACGGTCCCGCCGTGCCCAGCAGGGTCGCCGCGAGCACGAGCGCATTCCACGACGGCGACGCGAACGGCGAGGCGAGGTGCGCGGGGGTGCGCACCGTGACGGCCGCCACGGCGATGAACAGGCCTCCCTCCAGCAGGAACATCGCCGCGGAGGTCCGCTCGGCGCGGTTCGCGGCAAACGGCGGCCAGTTGATCGAGCAGAGCAGCAGGGAGAAGAACACGGTCGCCAGCAGGAGCTCGGCCTCGCCGCGGCCGAGTCGCAGCGCGGTCCAGTCCAGCCGCGCCACGAGACCCACGCCGGCGATCACCAGGACCGTGGCCGCGAGCGCCAGGAGACTCGGGCGCCGGCGCTGGAGGAGCGCCATCCAGAACGGGATCAGGATCACGTAAAACTGGTTGAGGAACGCCGCGGTGCCGGCCGTCGTGCGCTGCAGGCCGTCGTTCTGCAGGATGCAGCCCGAGAAGGACGCCAGCGCCATGAAGGCCGCCTGGCGCCACTCCGCCGCGGTCAGCCGCAGCACCGATGCGCCGTACACCGCGACCAGCAGCAGGGTGCCGAGCACGAAGCGGGGCGCGAGATTGTGCGCAGAGATGAACCACGAGCTCTCGCCCGCCGCGAACGGCGCCTGCGCCAGCACCGACGCCTTGTAGGTCACGAAGCTTGCCCCGGAAAAGAAGGTGCAGACCGCGAGGATGCCGAACGCGGTCCAGTGCCGGGCGCGGGGATTCATGGCTTCGCCGGCGGGCGCAGCTGCACGATCACGTTGGCGAGGGTGATCAGGCCGCCGCCGACCACGAGATGAAAGCTGAGGGTCTCGTTCGCATACGCGAATCCGCCCCAGGCCGCGAACAGGGCCGGGAGGAACAGCGCCATGAGCGAGGTGAACAGCGGCTCCGAGCAGTACAGCAGGCCGGCCTCGGTTGCGGTGATCCGCGGCTGGAAGACATTCATGATCGTGAACGAGCCGAGGGTGCACAGCAGCGTGAGCACCGCATTCAGGCCCAGCCAGGCGCCGTGGCTGGCGACCGTGGGCAGGTTCGCGCCGGGACGGATCAGCACCACCATCATGGCCGCCGCCACGAGCGCCTGCACGGTGAACATCACGACCGTGACCGGCAGCATGCGGTTGCCCGCGAATTCCTTCCGCTCGAGCCAGAGGATCTGGACCATGAAGAAGACCGAGCAGACGAGCGTCTCGATCTCGCCGCGGCCCAGCCGGAAGTCATGCCAGTCGACGCGCGCCAGCACCGCGACGCCCGCGAGCACGAGCGCGCAGCCCACCCACACCGACCATGGCGGGAGATGCCGGCCGCGCAGCGCCACGTACGCCGGGATCATCACGGCGTAGAGCTGGGTGAGGAAGGCCGAGGTCGACGCGGAGGTGAACTGCAGGCCGTCGTTCTGGAACGCCATCCCCAGCACCGCGAACACGCCGAGCCCGACGCCCTGCCGCAGCTCGCGGGCCGTGAGCGTGGTCACACCCCGCCAGCAGATCGCACCCAGCACCAGCGCGCCCACCGCAAAACGCGGCAGCAGCGCCGTGGCGGTGATGAACCACGAGCCGCTGCCGGGCGCGAGCTGGGCCTGCAGGAGCGCCAGCGACTTCACCAGTGGAAAGCTCACCCCCCAGAGCAGGTTCGCCAGCAGCAGCATCCAGATGGCCTGGCGATGTTGGGCCGGGGTGACGTTCGACATGGGGGGGAACGCGCAGCGTGGTCCGTCGCGCCGGCCGCGCCAAGTGAAATGCCGACGGCGCCCCCGGATGTGGGGCGGGTGCCCTCACCCGCCAGCCTGCGGGGTGAGGGCACCCCGCCCACATTGTCAGGCTTCATTCAACCGGACACCGGCGATCCGGAACCCGGGCCGTGGGATGTGGTCACCAGAACCACCCTGCCCACCGACTCCGGGTGCATTGCGTTTCGCCGGACCCGGTCCACTGTACTTCACCCCATCATGAAGAAGCTGCTGGCCTTCCTGGCGCTCTCGCTCGCGGCCAACGCCGCCTTTCTGGTCACCTACTTGGTCCGGCCCGGACCTTCGGTTTCGGCCACCCGCCCGGCCCCTGCCGATGGCGCCGCCTCCACGGTAAGCCCGGCGGCCGCGGCGGCGAAGCTGACCGCCCCCGAACTGGCCGCCCTGACGCGCTCGCGTGAATTGCTCGACGGACGCGACCTGCCCCTGCTGGTGGCCCGTCTCCGGGCCGCCGGATTTTCACCCGCGCAGCTCCGCGCGATTGTCAGCGGCCTGGTAACGCAACAATCGACCGCCCGCCGGGCCGAGATCATCCAGAAGCTCGGACCGGCGCCCTACTGGTCCACGCAGCTTCGCACGGCCTACGACCGAAAGCTCATGGCTGAGTTTGCCGCCCTGAACCGCGAGCAGGACACCCTCGTCAAGCAAGTGCTCGGGCCGGATGTTCGGGACCCGGCCCAGCGACTGGCGTCGGAACGCGGGGACTGGAGCTACCTGCCGGCGGAGAAGGTCGACCGCCTGCAGGAGATCATGAGGGATTACAGCGACCTGCGGATGCAGCTCAACATGGAGAATCGCGGCCTGATGCTGGCGGAGGATCGGGCGAAGCTCGAACTGATGTCGCGCGAACAGCGCGCCGACATCGAGCGGCTGCTCACACCGCAGGAACTGGAGGAATACAGCCTCCGCACGGACAGCGCGTCATGGATGCTGCGGGGCAGACTGGGCGAATTCAACGCCTCCGAGGAGGAGTATCGCGCCCTCTACAAGGTGTTCAAGGACTCGGGCCTCGCCGCCCCCGATCCCAACCGCACCGCCATGTCACCGGCGGAACGTCAACGGGCCGAAACCACGCTCAACGCCCAAATCGAAGCCGTGCTTGGCCCGCAGCGCGCCAGCGAATATCGGGAGATGTCGGACCCCAACTACAGTCAGGCCGCGCGCCTGCTAAGTCGCCTCGACCTTCCCACCTCGCTCGCCTCGCAGGTGGTTTCGGTCCAGCAGGACATCCAGCAGCGCGCCAACGCCGTCCGGCAGGACCGCTCGCTTTCGAACGAGGACAAGTCGAGCCAGCTGGCCGCGCTCGCCACCGAGGCCGAATCCCGCCTGACCTCCACCCTCGGCGACCGCGGCCTGCGCGCCTACAAGGAGACCACGGGCTACTGGCTCAACAACCTGACGCGCCAACCCGGCGGGCGTCCGGCAACGCAGCCGGCCGTGCAGCTGCCTCCCGGCTGAGGGTCGCTCAGATCCCGCGGCGCCGGCGGGCCAGCATGAACTTGTCGAGCGCCACCCGCAGCACGGGCAGCGAGACCGGCTTCACGAGGTAGTCGTTCGCGCCGATCTCCAGCGTGCGCTCCTTCTGGTCGTTGCGCGCGTCCGCCGTCAGGGCCGCGATCCAGATGTCCTTCACGTTCTCGCCCGCCTTGCCGGCGCGGATCTGGGCGATCGCGGCGATGCCGTCCAGCTCGGGCATGTAGAGGTCCATCAGGACGAGGTCGAACGGCTTGCGGGTCAGCTCCTCGAGCGCCGCGCGGCCGTTCTCGGCCTTGGTCCAGCGACAGCCCGCCGCCGACAGCTGCTTCTGCATCAGCAGCCGGTTCACCGGGTCGTCCTCGACCAGCAGCACGTTCAGGTCCGTCGGCGCCCGGCGCGCCTGCGTCACCACCGGCGTTTCCGCGATGGCGGCCAGCACGGAATACAGGGCGTCGTGGTGCAGCGGCTTGCTCAGCAGCACCCGGAAATGGACGCGCAGCGCGGTGCGGGTCACCGCCGGCAGGGAGAGCGGCACCAGGCCGAAGACCCGCTCGGGCGGCAGGTCGGGCGACGGGCGCGGATCGCCGACGAGGCCCGTGATCCGGTCGGCGGCGAGGTCCATCAGCGCCACGTCCCAGCCGGGGGTCGCCGCCAACTGGTCCGGCGTGGTCTCGATCAGGCTGGCGCCGAACCGGCGCGCGAGCCGCACGACCTCGTCGCGCAGCGGGCCCGGGTCCACGGCCACGGCGAGGTTGAGCTGGCCGAGCGGCGCCAGGGGCCGGCGCTCGGCGACGGCCGGGTTCGGCTCGACCGGGACGACAAAGGTGAACGTGGAGCCCTGACCCACCTGGCTCTGGAGCGTGATGTCGCCGCCCATCAGATTGACGACGTTCTTGCAGATCGCGAGGCCGAGGCCGGTGCCGCCGTGGCGGCGCGTGAGCCCGTGGTCGAGCTGTGTGAAGGGCTTGAACAGCCGGTCCTGCTGCTCCGCCGGGATGCCGGCACCGGTGTCGCGCACCGAGAACACCAGCCGCACCTGCGCGCGCGGGTCGGGGCCGCTGCGCTCGACGCCCACGCGCACCTCGATCTCGCCCTCGGCGGTGAACTTCACCGCGTTGCCGAGGAGGTTGGACAGCACCTGCCGCAGCCGGTTGCCGTCGGCGTAGATCGTGGCCGGCACCGCGTCCTCGATCCAGTGCAGCAGCTCGATGCCCTTGGCCGCCGCCTTCGTGGCCGCCAGGTCCAGGGCGTCCTCGACGCACTCGCGGACCGAGCAGGGCTGCGGCTCGAGCTTGAGCTTGCCGGACTCGATCCGGGCGAAGTCCAGGATGTCGCTCGTGAGCTGGATGAGCGCCTCGCTGCTGAGCTGGATGGTCTGGACGAACTCGCGCTGCTCGGGGGTGAGCGGCGTGTCGAGCAGGAGGCTGGTGAACCCGAGGATGCCGTTGAGCGGCGTCCGGACCTCGTGGCTCATGGTGGCGAGGAACTGGCTCTTCGCCAGCTCGCCCGCGTCGGCGCGCTCCTTGGCCTCGCGCAGCACCGCCTCGGTGCGGCGGATCTCGCTCATGTCGTCGAAGGTCGCGATGAAGCACGCCAGCCGGCCGCTGCGGCGGCGCACCGGCGTGAAGGCGCCGCGCACCGGGTACACCGCGCCGTCCGGACGGCGATTGAGCCACTCGCCGCTCCACGGCTTCCCGGCCTTGAGGGCGGCGAGCAATTCCGTGACGTCGAGGGCGGCGGGATCCGCGAGCTGGAACTGCGCCCAGTGGAAGCCGATCAGGTCCCGGCGCGGCCGCCCGACCTGCTCGCACAGGCCGCGGTTGGCGTACTCGATGTCGCCGTTCAGGTCGATGATCATGACCGCGGCGCGGCTCTGCTCGACCGCCTCGGCGAGGTTGCGGATCACCTCGTCCTGCTCGCGGGAGCGGCGCAGGAGCAGGTAGGCGGCGCAGGGCAGGCCGAGGATCACCCAGACCGCCAGCGCCCACTCCGCGGCGGCCAACGCGAGGTCGCGGGTCCAGTGCGGGACCACGAGGTCGAGGCAGAGGAAATTCCGGGGCGCGGCCGGCGGGGGGCGCGGGCCGATGAGCGCGTACACGGTGAGCACGCCATCGCGGGGTCCCTCGACCAGGGTCTCGCCGGTGCGCAGGCTGAGCTGCAGGGCCTCGGACGTCTCGACCGCCGGGAAGGGCTCGCCGGCCTGGAGGCGGACCGGGACGTCATCCGGCTGGACGTCGGCCAGGACCGCGGTGCGGCTCTGCATCGGGCGGTACTGGAACACCCGGGCGGCGCGGACCTGCGGGTCGGTTTCGCGCAGGCGCTGGAGGCGGCCGGCGGTGTTCACGAAGGCGGTGGCCGGCACGGCGTCGTCCGCCACCCCCATGCGGGCCAGGTCGGCGGACTCGAAGGCGAGCGCGGCATGCCGGGCGCGGTCGGCCGCCGTGACCACCAGGTGCTCGCGGGCTTCCGTCAGGCCGAGGTACCCGGCGGCCACGCCGGCAAGGGCGATGATGCCCGCGAGGAGGCGGTCCTTCAGTCGGCGGAGGCGGCGGGGTGACATGCGTGGGATCCCAAGGCGCGACTAAACGGCGCGGCCCCGGCCCGCGCAACTCCGAAGGCGCGGGCCGCGGCGCCGGCGCCGGGCACAAAAAAACCGCCGCGAGGGACTCGCGGCGGTCGGAGTAAAAAGCGGGGTCTTACGAGACGTGGCTCGAGACGAGCTTGGTCATCTCGAACATGCTGACCTTGCTCTTGCCGTTGAACACG